>NZ_JBHYJI010000003.1:89371-109837 GCF_042740435.1 Streptomyces sp. NPDC059002
ACACCCACCCCCCGCCCGCCGTCTTCGCGCCCCCCCCCGGGGTACACTAGTATCTCTATCCCCCCCCCCCGGCGGGCGGGCCCCCCCCCCCCCCCCGCCCCGGCTCCGTCTCAGGCCAGCCCGCGCCGTGCCACGGCGGGGGCCCTGTGCCCCGCGATGGTGGCCACCATGTCGAGCACCTGCCGGGTCTCGGCGACCTCGTGGACGCGGTAGACCTGCGCGCCCAGCCACGCCGAGACCGCCGTCGTCGCCAGCGTGCCGATGACGCGCTCCTTGACGGGCTTGTCGAGGGTCTCGCCCACGAAGTCCTTGTTGGACAGCGAGACGAGGACCGGCCAGCCCGTGTCGGTCATCTCGCCGAGCCTGCGGGTCGCCTCCAGGCTGTGCCGGGTGTTCTTGCCGAAGTCGTGCCCCGGGTCGATCATCACGGACTCGCGCGGCACGCCCAGTTCCACCGCGCGCTCGGCCAGGCCGACCGTCACGCGCAGGATGTCGGCCATCACGTCCTCGTACGTGATCCGGTGCGGCCTCGTACGCGGCTCGGCGCCACCCGCGTGCGTGCACACCAGGCCCACCTTGTACCGCGCGGCGACCTCCGCGAGCTTCGGGTCGACCCCGCCCCAGGCGTCGTTGAGCAGATCGGCGCCCGCCTCGCAGACCGCCTCGCCCACGTCGTGCCGCCAGGTGTCGACGCTGATCACCACGTCGGGGAACCGCTTGCGCACCTCCGCGACGAAGCCGACCGTGCGGCGCGCCTCCTCCTCGGCGGTCACCTCCTCGCCGGGGCCCGCCTTCACCCCGCCGATGTCGATGATCGCGGCGCCCTCGGCCACCGCCTGCTCCACCCGGGCGAGCGCGGGCTCGTCGCGGAACGTGGCGCCCTGGTCGTAGAAGGAGTCCGGGGTCCGGTTGACGATCGCCATGATCACCGGCTCGTGCGCGTCGAACTCGCGCCTGCCAAGCCTGAGCATCCCCTGTGGCCCTCCTGGGTCCTTGTCGCGGTTCGGCCGCCTGCGACCTTAACTGTCAGTGCCGCATGGCACGATCGGACCCTGACAGTTTCAGCACGGGCAGTCGAGCGTGGGGGCCTGAAGAGATGGTCTTGTTCTTGTTCCTGGTCATCGCCCTCGTGGTGGTGGTCGGCGCGGTGACGCTCGGCGTGATCGGCGGCGGGGAGAACGGCGCGCTGCCCGAGGCCGCGCCCGAGCGGTTCACCGACCCGCTGCCCGACGACCGGCCGCTGCGCCGCGCCGACGTCGACGCGGTGCGCTTCCCGATGACGCTGCGCGGCTACCACATGGGCGAGGTGGACGACGTGCTCGGCCGCCTCGGTGCCGAACTGGCCGAGCGCGACGCCCGCATCGCCGAGCTGGAGTCGGCCCTGGCCGGCGCACAGGCCACCGCGGTCGGCGGCAAGAGCCTCTTCGAGGGGTACGAACCGCGCAAGGCGGCCCTCCCCCACGACGAGCACGAGGAGCACGAGCGGCAGACGGGGGACGACCAGTGAGCACGAGCGACGCCGTGGCGGGGCCCGACGGGGGCCTGCGCTGCCCGTGGGGCCTGTCCACCGAGGACTATGTGGCGTACCACGACGACGAATGGGGCCGCCCGGTCCACGGCGACGACGCGCTGTACGAGCGGCTCTGCCTGGAGGCCTTCCAGTCCGGCCTGTCGTGGATCACGATCCTGCGCCGCCGCGAGGGCTTCCGCACCGCCTTCGCCGACTTCAAGATCGCCGCGGTCGCCGAGTTCACGGACGAGGACCGCGAGCGCCTCCTCGCCGACCCCGGGATCATCCGCAACCGCGCCAAGATCGACGCGACCCTCGCCAACGCGCGCGTGCTCGCCGACTGGCCCGAGGGCGAACTGGACTCCCTGATCTGGTCGTTCGCGCCCTCCGCCGCCTCCCGCAAGGCCCCGAAGAAGCTTTCCGACGTGCCCGCGATCACCGACGAGTCCACGGCCCTGTCCAAGACCCTCAAGAAGCGCGGCATCCGCTTCGTCGGCCCCACCACGGCGTACGCCCTGATGCAGGCCTGCGGCCTGGTGAACGACCACCTCGCGGACTGCGTGGCCCGCGAGGCGGCGGGCTAGGACCCCCGTCCGGCGGATCAGCGGCCCAGGTACTTGGGCTTCTCCTTCGCGATGAAGGCCTGCACCGCGATCGTGTGGTCCTCGGACGCGCCCGCCTTCGCCTGGAGTTCGTCCTCCTTGTCGAGAGACTCGTCCAGGGTGTGGCCCGCGGCGTAGGCGAGAGACTCCTTGAGCGCCCCGTAGGCGAGCGTCGGGCCCTCGGCCAGGGTGCGGGCCACCCGGGCGGCCTCCTCGGCCAGCTCCGCCGCGGGTACGACCTTGTTGGCGATGCCCAGGTCGTACGCCTCCTGCGCGGTGATGTTGCGCGGGAACAGCAGCAGATCCGCGGCCCGGCCGGGGCCGATCACACGCGGCAGCGTCCAGGAGACGCCCGAGTCGGCGGTCAGCGCGACACCGGCGAACGAGGTGTTGAACTTGGCGGTGTCCGCGACGACGCGATAGTCGGCGGCGAGCGCGAATCCGAATCCGGCGCCCGCGGCGACGCCGTTGACCCCGGCCACGACGGGCTTCGGCATCCCGGCCAGGGCCCGCACGATCGGGTTGTAGTGCTCCTTGACCGTGCTCATCGTCTGCCCGGTGCCCGCCTCGCGGTCCGCCGCGAGGAAGCCGATGTGCTCCTTGAGGTCCTGGCCCACGCAGAAGGCGCGCCCGGTCGCGGTGAGCAGCACGGCGCGCACGGCGTCGTCCGCGGCGGCGGCCCGCGCGGCGTCCCGCAGGGCGACCTTGGCCTCGGTGTTCATCGCGTTCATCGCGTCGGGGCGATTGATCGTGATCGTCGCGAGTCCGTCGCTCACCTCGTAGAGCACGCTGTCGGCCATGGTGGTCCCCTCCGCTGGTCCAGTACGTAGGAGCTCAGCATGACGGAGATCATCGGGCTCCGGTACGAGGCCGGATATGTGACCTGCGTCAAAGAAATCCGGGTCTGTGAGGCGTATGGGGCGGCGAAGTATCGCAGCCACATCGCCGAATTGGGTGGTTTTGCGGGCGCGCGTTGCGCAAGCGATGCCGACCGATGTTGGTCATCGGGTCCCGCCATGCGGGATAATGGCCTGGAAGCAATGTGTTCGATGCCGGTGACACCTGGGTTGTCGGCTGCGATGAGCTGGTTTCAGGAAGGGGAACGAGCATGGCGGCCATGAAGCCGCGGACGGGCGACGGCCCGCTCGAGGTGACCAAGGAGGGGCGGGGCATCGTCATGCGCGTTCCGCTCGAAGGCGGCGGACGACTTGTCGTCGAACTGACTCCGGACGAGGCCGACGCGCTCGGCGACGCCCTGAAGAAGGTCGTCGGCTGACGCGGAAGCGCCCACACTTTTTCACTGCCCCGGCATCGTACGACGATGCCGGGGCAGTGCCGTATCAGGCCCCCGTCAGGGGCACGACGGGCTGGGCCCCGTAAGCGGCGCGGGGAACTGCGCGAGCAATCACGACGAACCCGCAGACCGGCACCTGCCGGAACCCAGAGGAAGCCTCACCGCTTGACGGCGCAGAGCAGCCCGTCCCCGACCGGCAACAACGACGGCACCAGATCCGGACTCTCCCGCACCGTGCGCAACAGATCCCGCAGCCGCAGCACCTCCACCGGCTGCGGCCCCGAATCCACGGTCCTGCCGTCCGCGAAGACCCCCTCGAAGCAGACCAGTCCACCGGGCCGCAGCAGGCGCAACGATTCAGCGAGGTACTCCAGGGACTCCGCGCGGTCGCCGTCGCAGAAGACGAGGTCGTAGCCGCCGTCCGCGAGGCGGGGCAGGACGTCGAGGGCGCGCCCGGGGATGAACCGGGCCCGGTTCCCCGCGAAGCCGGCGGCGCGGAAGGCCTGACGGGCGAACTGCTGGCGGTCCGGCTCGGGATCGACCGTGGTCAGTACGCCGTCCGGCCGCATGCCGTGCAGCAGATGGATCCCCGACACCCCGGTCCCCGTACCGATTTCGGCCACCGCTTTCGCGTCAGCGGTGGCCGCGAGCATCCGCAGCGCGGCGCCGGTGCCGGGCGACACCGAGGGCAGCCCTGTCTCCCGGGCCCGGTCCCGGGCCCAGCGCAGTGCCTCGTCCTCGGCGACAAAGGCGTCGGCGAACGCCCAGCTCGTCTGCCGGTTGCCGGTAATGGCCCTCTCCTGTCCCCGTGGTTGCCTGGCCGTGACTGTATCCGTTGGGGCCGGGAACCCGCAGATGGGACCGGGCGTTATGAGGGGGTGGGAGCGCAACGGGGGTAACGGATGGATCAAGACCGGAAGCGGGCGCGTCGAAGCGGCAGGACACCTGCGTGGAAGCCCGTACCAAATTCACGTAAAAACGCTTATCCGGAGCTAACGGGCGAGGTGGTTATGGTAGGGGCTCCACTGGACACCACCAGAGCCGACAGGGGAGGTGCGGCTGCGTCCGCGGATCGGGGAGGAGCGCTCCGGCGTTTTCTCAGGTTGGCGGGTGAGCCGAAATCCGTGACCGACACCGCTGACCGCATCCGTGCCAACGACTCCGCTCAGACCGCGACCTTTGCCGCTGACGCGGATGCGCAGGCGTGGACTCCGCCCACCTGGGAGGAGATCGTCAGCACGCACAGCGGCCGCGTCTACCGCCTGGCGTATCGCCTGACCGGCAATCAGCACGACGCCGAGGACCTCACGCAAGAAGTCTTCGTCCGTGTCTTCCGGTCCCTCTCGACCTACACGCCCGGCACCTTCGAGGGCTGGCTGCACCGCATCACCACGAACCTCTTCCTGGACATGGTGCGCCGCAAGCAGCGGATCCGCTTCGACGCGCTCGGGGACGACGCCGCCGAGCGCCTCCCGAGCCGTGAGCCGTCGCCGCAGCAGGTGTTCAACGACACGCACTTCGACGCGGACGTCCAGCAGGCGCTCGACACCCTCGCGCCCGAGTTCCGCGCCGCCGTGGTCCTCTGCGACATCGAGGGCCTCTCGTACGAGGAGATCGCCGCGACCCTGGGCGTCAAGTTGGGTACGGTCCGCAGCCGTATCCACCGCGGCCGCTCGCAGCTGCGCAAGGCGCTCCAGCACCGGTCGCCCGAGGCCCGCGCCGAGCGCCGTTCGCTCGCCGTGACGGGGGCCGTGGCGCTGGGAGGAGGGGGCGCGACCGCGTGAGTGGATCACGGTCGAATCCTGCCGAACGGCACCTAGCCGAGGCCGAGCAGCATCTGGGGGACCGACTCGCCGCCCTGGTGGACGGCGAGTTGGGCCATGACGCGCGCGAGCGCGTCCTCGCACATCTGGCGACGTGCCCGATGTGCAAGACCGAGGCCGACGCCCAGCGTCGGCTCAAGAGCGTCTTCGCGCAGGCGGCACCGCCGCCGCCGACCGAGAGTTTCCTGGCCCGGCTCCAGGGTCTTCCAGGGGGCGGCATCGAGCCCCCCGGGGACGGGGACGGGTTCGCCACCGGATCGACCGGATCAGCGGGGCTGCCCCGGTCCGGGGTCTTCGGCGTGAGCGCGGAGTCCTTCGTGGGATACGTGCCGTCCGGCGCCCATGCCGCGGTGCTCCCCAGCGAGCAGCGGGGCTTCCGCATCCACGACGTCAGCAGGCACGAGGCCGAGCGTTCGCCCTGGCGCGGGCGCCGGTTCGCGTTCGCCGCCGCGGGTGCGGTGTCGCTGGCCGCGATAGCGCTGGGCGGTGTCACGGCGGGCGTGCCCGCCGATGTGACCGACCGCGCGGGCGGCTCCGGCAACAACAGCAATGTGACGCCGCAGCGCACCCAGGGCTCGGGCCCGGCGGCGACGTCCGACTCCACACGCCGCCGTGGCGGCGGCAATCCGCTGTCGGTGCAGGGCCGTCGCCCCGGCGTCCTGTCGGCGCCCGTCGCCCCGACCGAGGTGACGGGTCCGCTGCTGCCGGGCACCCCCGCGCAGCCGCTGCACACCCAGGACCCGGTGTACGAGCTGACGGCGCCGATGGTGGCCGGTGCCGCCGCGATGTCCCCGTTGATACGTCCGCCGTCCCCGGACCGCAGGGCCACCACGACCCAGGGTTCCGAACTCCCGGGCCTGGGCGGCTCCGTGGGGAGCCGGGAGACGGAGTCGCTCAGCAGCGCCACGTCGGCGCCGGGCGCGGGACCGCTGAAGGGCACGTCGCAGATTCACTGACGCGACGTCGCCCTGCGCTCCGGCGGGGGAACCTGGTTGAATCCTCGGTGGGCCGTGCTTGCCGGGGGACTCGGCGGGCGCGGGGTTGAGGATCTGATCGGCGTCCGCCGCGGGCCAGTTGTGGGGAGAACATGGACGAGGGGAAGCCCGCGAAGGCGAAGTGGTGGAGCCGCCCCCGGCCGGAGGCACCGGGCGCCGCCCCGGAGCCGGCCCCCGCGCCGCAGCCGCCGGACCAGGATCCGTCGCAGGCGGCCCCGGCGGACCCGACGCCGCACGTCTCGACCTCGCACGCCCCGGTGCCGGGTGCCCCGATACCGGCTGCCCCCATACCGAGTGGCTCGACCCCGCCCGCAGGCACCGGCTTCGACGCCTCGGCCCAGGGCGACCCGGGCCAGCACGCGGCAGCCCCGGCTCCGGCTCCGACCCAGGCCGTCCAGACCCCGGCCCCGGCCGACTCCATGCCACCGGTCCCCGCACAGGCCACCGGCAGCACCCAGGCTCCCGCCCCGGCCCCGCCCCCGGACGCCACCGCCCCCGCCGAGCGCCCGCGTCCGCTGCACGACCCGGACCCGTACAGCACACCGCCGTACGGCGAACCGGGCCCCTGGGCCCCCGCCCCGCCGGTGCAGCACCCGGCGGCGACCCCGGCCCACGGCACGCCGCTCCCGGGGCCCCCGCACGGAGCGACGCCCCCGCACGGGACGCCAGGGCCGCCCCCGGTCCACGGCGGCACCCCGCCGCACGGCACCCAGAACCCGCCCCCGGTCCACGGCGCGGCCCCGTACAACGGCGCAGCGCACCCGCAGGCGCCCCCGCCCCAGGCGATGGGACACCAGACGGCGCCGCAGCAGAGCGGTGCTCCCCGGCAGGCGTACGACCCGTGGAACGCGCCGCTCCAGCAGACCGGCGCCGTACCCCCTGAGCCGCCGGAGAAGCGGCGCAAGCGGGCGCGGCGGACGCTCGCCCTCGTGGTCGCGCTGATCGCCGTCGTGTCCGGCGGCATCGGCGGCGCGATCGGCTCGTACCTGGAGCGCAACGGCGGCGTCAGCGACATCGAACTCCCGCAGGCGGACGCCGAGTCCAAGGACCGGCCCAAGGGCAGCGTGGCGGGCATCGCGTCCGCAGCCCTGCCCGGAGTCGTGACGCTGCACGTCAGCGGCGACTCGGCGCAGGGCACCGGCACCGGCTTCGTGCTCGACGCCAAGGGCCACATCCTGACCAACAACCACGTGGTCGAGCCCGCGGGCACCGGCGGCGAGATATCCGTGACCTTCAGCGGCGGCGAGACCGCCAAGGCGGAGGTCATCGGCCGCGACTCCGGCTACGACCTGGCGGTGGTCAAGGTCTCCGGCGTCCGCGGACTCCACCCGCTGCCCCTCGGGAACTCGGAGAACGTCCAGGTCGGCGACCCCGTCGTGGCCATCGGCGCCCCCTTCGACCTGGAGAACACGGTGACCTCCGGGATCATCAGCGCCAAGGAGCGGCCCATCACCGCGGGCGGCGAGAAGGGCGACGGCAGCGACATCTCGTACGTGGACGCGCTGCAGACCGACGCCCCCATCAACCCGGGCAACTCGGGCGGCCCGCTGGTCGATTCGAAGGCCCGCGTCGTCGGCATCAACAGCGCCATACGCTCCGCCGACGACGGCTCGGACCCGGACGGCGGCCAGGCGGGATCCATCGGCCTCGGCTTCGCCATCCCCATCAACCAGGGCAAGCGCGTCGCCGAAGAGCTGATCAACTTCGGCAAGGCGACGCACCCGGTGATCGGTGTCACGCTCGACACGGAGTTCACCGGTGACGGCGCCCGCATCGCCGACAAGGGCAAGAACGGCGGCCCCGCGGTCAACGCGAACGGCCCCGGCGACAAGGCGGGCCTCAAGCCGGGTGACGTCATCACCGAGGTGGACGGCCGCCCCGTGCACTCCAGTGACGAGCTCATCATCAAGGTCCGCGCCCACCGCCCCAAGGACAGCCTGGCGCTGACGGTCGAGCGCGGCGGCGACGACCGCGAGGTGACCCTGGTGCTCGGCTCGGCGGGCGGGAGCTGAGTAAAGGACTGGCCAGGTGTGTCCCGAGTTGTCGTGCAGCGGCTACCGGTCGGACACGAGCGGCGGGTACCGTGGTCACGGTCCAGACCACGCAACGGGCTGAGGACTCGCAAGGAGCTCAAGGTGTTCAATGACATTGGCGCACTCGAGATAGTGACGCTGGTCGTCCTCGCCGTGCTCATTTTCGGTCCCGACAAGCTGCCGAAGGTCATCCAGGACATCTCCCGCACGATCCGCAAGATCCGCGAGTTCTCCGACAGCGCGAAGGCGGACATAAGGGAAGAGCTGGGCCCGGAGTTCAAGGACTTCGAGTTCGAGGACCTGAACCCGAAGAAGTTCATCCGCAAGCAGCTCGACAACGACGAGCTCGGGCTCAAGGAAATCCGCAACGGCTTCGACCTGAAGAAGGAGATGAACGAGGTCGCGGACGCGGTGCACGGCCGCGAGAGCGCCTCGGACGACTCCTCGGACGACTCCTCCGCGGCGCCCGCCGCGCTCTCCGGAGGGGCCCGCGTCGACATGCAGAAGAAGTCCGCGGAGCCCAAGAAGCTCGAGGCCGGCGACCGTCCGCCGTTCGACGCGGACGCCACCTGAGTCATCGCCTGAGCCGCCGCCGGGAACCGGTGTGGCTATCCTGCCTTGTTGTCCGGCGTGAGGACGCCCGAGGGGGGCGGGCCGCTCCGGACCGACGAGAGCGAGGAGGCGGCCGGGTACATGGAGACGACAAGTCGGGTAGGCGCGCAGGCGCCGGCCGCGGACGGCACCGCACAAGCGGTGCCCTCCGCCCGGCGCACGGTCGACGGCTACCTGCTGGCGCCCTTCCCCTGGTACGGCCTTGACGAGGCCTTCACGGGGCAGCGCTGGCTGATGCAGGTCGGCGCGACGGCGGACGGTGCGGTGGAGCACGGTTCGATCGGCCACGGCGACGAGCCGTCGGTCCGCGCCGAGGGCACCCTCGGCAACAGCGACAAGGAGCGCTTCGCGGTCGTGGTGACCGTCGCGGCCAACCCGGTGCGGCGCAGCTCCGACGGCACCGGCGTCCTCGAGGCCACCTCGGTCTCGTCGGCGGCCTGGCTCGCCGGTGTGGGCCTGCTGTCCCACACCTGGCCCGGGCAGATGGACCACACGCTGCGCGACGACTGGCTGGACCAGCAGACGGAGACGGCCTGGGTGCTCGCGGACGACCTGGAGGGCTCCGACTGGTCGGCGCTCTCCCTGCCGGTGGACGGGGCGCCGACGCCGTTCCACTACCGCGAGTCCGAGTTCGGGTGGGTCCTCGCGGGCTCCACGAAGGAGGGCGTGCATCTCGGCGCCTACGGGCGCGGGATGAGTGCGTACGGGCTCGGATTCTCCGTGATCAAGGACATCGGCGCGTACGCCTAGCACTCCGTGGAGCTGGACTCCGTGGGGCGCGTGGATCGCTGCGGGCCGGTTGTGGCCGGTCGCGCAGTTCCCCGCGCCCCTTCGGGGCTCGCCCCCTACGGGGCGCCTCTCAGAACTTGTTGCGCGGGGTGATCCCGAGCGACATGCCCGACAGGCCGCGCTGGCGGCCGCCCAGCTTGCCCGCGATCGTGCGCAGCGCCGAGCCCGCGGGGGAGTCGGGGTCGGTCAGGACGACCGGCTTGCCCTCGTCGCCGCCCTCGCGCAGGCGTACGTCGATGGGGATGGAGCCGAGCACCGGCACCGTCGCGCCGGTCGTCTTGGTGAGGCCCTCGGCGACCTTCTGACCGCCGCCCGTGCCGAACACGTCGACCATCTCGCCGCAGTGCGGGCAGGGCAGCCCCGACATGTTCTCGACGACGCCGACGATCTTCTGGTGGGTCTGTACGGCGATGGAGCCCGCCCGCTCGGCGACCTCGGCCGCGGCCTGCTGGGGCGTCGTCACGACCAGGATCTCGGCGTTCGGGACGAGCTGCGCGACCGAGATCGCGATGTCGCCGGTGCCCGGCGGCAGGTCGAGGAGCAGCACGTCCAGGTCGCCCCAGAAGACGTCCGCGAGGAACTGCTGGAGGGCGCGGTGCAGCATCGGGCCGCGCCACACGACCGGTGCGTTGCCCGGTGTGAACATGCCGATGGAGATGACCTTCACACCGTTCGCGGACGGCGGCATGATCATGTTCTCGACCTGGGTGGGCTTGCCGTCGGCGCCCAGCATGCGGGGCACGGAGTGGCCGTAGATGTCCGCGTCCACGACGCCGACCTTCAGACCGTCCGCCGCCATCGCGGCCGCGAGGTTCACCGTCACCGAGGACTTGCCGACGCCGCCCTTGCCGGACGCGACCGCGTAGACCCGGGTCAGCGAGCCGGGCTTGGCGAAGGGGACCTCGCGCTCGGCGGTGCCGCCGCGCAGCGCGGCGGCCAGCTCCTTGCGCTGGTCGTCGCTCATCACGTCGAGCGTGACGTCGACGCGCGTGACGCCGTCGACGGCGGCGACCGCGTCCGTCACGTTCTTCGTGATCGTCTCGCGCATCGGGCAGCCGGAGACCGTCAGGTACACGGTGACCGCCACCGCCCCGTCGGCGGCGATGTCCACCGATTTGACCATCCCCAACTCGGTGATGGGTCGCTGGATCTCGGGGTCGTTCACCGTCGCCAGTGCTTCGCGCACCGCGTCTTCCGTAGCCATAAGACCGATAGTACGGCGCGGTAACCCGGGCCGGGAAAGGCCCGTCAACGGTCGCCTACATCACTTCCCCGGGAGCGCTCCTGCGGGAATACGGCGTGCTGCTCCTCCAGCTCCTTGACCAGGTCCTGGAGTTCGGAGCGGATCCAGTCGCGGGTGGCGACCTCGCCGAGCCCCATGCGGAGCGAGGCGATCTCGCGGGTGAGGTACTCGGTGTCCGCGATGGAGCGCTCGTTCTGCTTGCGGTCCTGTTCGAGATTGACGCGGTCCCGGTCGTCCTGGCGGTTCTGCGCGAGCAGGATCAGCGGAGCGGCGTACGACGCCTGGAGGGAGAGCATCAGCGTCAGGAAGATGAACGGGTACTGGTCGAAGCGGAGTTCGTCGGGGGCGGCGATGTTCCACACCACCCACAGGATGATGACGACCGTCATCCAGACGATGAACCGGCCCGTGCCCAGGAACCGGGCGATCCGCTCCGAGAGCCGCCCGAACGCCTCCGGGTCGTAGTCGGGCAGCAGCTTGGTGCGCGGGACGCGCGGCTGGTCGAGGCGGAACCGGGAGGTCCTCGGCTCGGCGCGGTTCTCGCGGTCGCGGTCAGCCGCCATGTCCCGCCCCCTCCTCCTCCAGGTGGAACTCCGTCTCGCGCCAGTCGTCCGGCAGCATGTGGTCCAGTACGTCGTCGACGGTGACCGCCCCGAGGAGCGCGCCGCCCTCGTCGACGACGGGCGCCGCCACCATGTCGTACGTCGCGAAGAACCCGGCGACGGCGGGCAGCGTGGCGCCCGGGGCGAGCGGCTGGAGGTCGTCGTCGAGGATCGAGCCGACCAGGGTGTACGGCGGATCGCGCAGCAGCCGCTGGAAGTGCACCGTGCCCAGGTATTTGCCGGTCGGCGTCTCGTCCGGCGGGCGGCACACGTACACCTGCGCGGCGAGCGCGGGGGAGAGGTCCTCCATGCGCACCCGGGCGAGGGCGTCGGCGACCGTGGCGTCGGGGCGGAGCACGATCGGCTCCGTCGTCATCAGACCGCCCGCGGTGCGCTCCTCGTACGCCATCAGGCGCCGCACGTCGGCCGCGTCGTCCGGCTGCATCAGGGTGAGCAGGCGTTCCTTGTCGTCCTCGGGCAGCTCGGCGAGCAGGTCGGCGGCGTCGTCGGGGTCCATGGCCTCCAGGACGTCCGCGGCGCGCTCCTCCTTGAGCTTGCCGAGGATCTCGATCTGGTCGTCCTCGGGCAGTTCCTCCAGGACGTCGGCGAGCCGGTCGTCGTCGAGTGCGGCCGCGACCTCGGCCCGTCGTTTCGGCGACAGATGGTGCAGGACGTTGGCGAGGTCGGCGGGGCGCAGCTGTTCGAAGGTGGCGAGCAGGTTCTCCGCGCCCTGTCCGTGCTCCTCCAGGGAGAAGCCGTCGACGGCGGACCAGTCGACGGTGAGCGTCTCGCCCTTGCGGCGGAACGTTCCGCCTTTCCCCTTGCGTACGAAGACGCGGTCGATCTCCCAGTCGCGCCGGGCGGGCAGCTGCTGGACCGAGACGTCCAGGACCGTCACCTCCTCGCCCGTCTCGACGAGCCTGACCCGCCGGTCGAGCATCTCGCCGAGGACGAGCCGCTCGGTGGGCCGCTGCTCGAAGCGCCGTACGTTCAGTACGCCGGTGGTGATGACCTGGCCCGATTCGACACCGGTGACCCGGGTCATGGGCAGGAAGATCCGCCGCCGGGTCGAGAGCTCCACGACGAGGCCGAGGAGCCGCGGGGGCCTGCGCCCGACCCTGAGCATCACGACGATGTCGCGCACCCGGCCCACCTGGTCGCCGTTCGGGTCGAAGGCCGGTACGCCGGAGAGGTGCGAGACGAAGACCCGGGGAGCGCCTGCCGCCATGCCCGCGCTCCCTTCTCGCCAGGGGATTCATCACTTTTGTCCGGCAATACGGGCTTCAGGCTAGCCCGTCCCGGTCGGATGCGCCCCGGCGGAGGGTCCGGACGGACTGACTCCGATCCACTCCGTCGGCACAGGTACGCTGCCGTACTGCCGAAGCCGTAGAGGTCGTCCGCACGAGAGGCAGCGCCACCTGTGACCGCACTTCCCCTGGCAAGCCGCACCCGCAGGGCCGCACTCGTGAGCGCGATGTGCGCGGGCCTGGTGGCGGGGGGCGCGGGCCTCACGGGGTGCAGCAGCGAGGACCCGGACGCGGGCACGAACGGCGTCGGCAAGCTCCCCGCGGCCAAGATCCAGACCAAGTCGAGCGCGGCCGCCGAGGGGGCGTCGGCGGTCCGGCTCTCCGGCACCGTGGTCAGCAAGAGCCACACGTACACCCTCGACATGCGCGTCAAGGGCGAGGGCGGCACCGGCTCGGTCACCTCCAAGGGCCAGACGTTCCAGCTGCTCCGCATCGGCGAGCAGCTGTACCTGAAGGCCGACTCGGCGTTCTGGACGCACGAGAACGGCAAGGGCGGCGGCGGAAAGTCCAAGAGGGCGGACGAGACGGCCGCGGCCAAGCTGGACGGCAAGTACGTCAAGGTCCCCCAGGGCGACCCCGCCTACCAGCAGCTGAGCGGCTTCACGGACAAGGACGTACTCCTGGACGGCATGCTCACCCTGCACGGCGAGCTGGCCAAGGGCGACCGCGGCAAGACGGGCTCCACCCGCACCATCAAGATCACCGGCGACGAGGGCGCGGGCGGCACCCTGGACGTCTCCCTCGACGGCAAGCCCTACCCCCTCCGCCTGGAACGCGGCGGCCACGCGGGCACCCTCAAACTCACCGACTGGAACAAGGACTTCGCCCTGGAGGAACCGGGCAAGGACGAGATGGTCGACTACGGCAAACAGCTGCCGACGTCGTAGGGCCCCGTAAGGGGCGCGGGGAACTGCGCGAGCAACCGAACAAAACCCGCACCCAGAATCGGCGAATGCCTCAACGCCGCTTCCGCTTGAAGAGCAACCGGGGCAGAGCCCCAGGAATCGGCTGACGCGTAGTCGCAACGCTCGGCAACGGCGCAGCCGCAAGCGACTCCGAGGGCAACTCGCCGACCGCCCCACGCGGAGTGAGCCGCACCACCCGACACTGCTCGGCCCACCGCACGGTGACCCCCTCCGCGTCGGACGCGTTGAGCCGCTTCCCCTTCAGCTCGGCGACAGCCGCATCCCACGGCTCGGAGCCGGGCGCGAGCTCGGCGACGGCCGCCGTCCAGGCGACGACGCGGCCCCCCTTGTCCTTGCTGCGCACGGTCACCTCGGCGACACCCCCGTCGACGAGCCCCGGCAGCGGCTGCTCGTCGGGCCCGTCGCCGACGACGTGCGCGGCGCCTTCGTGCCAGACGTGCCACAGCGCCCGGGCGGGGGAGTCCTCGCCCCGGACCCAGATGAGGCCGGACTTCTTGGTGGCCTCCTCGACGAGGGCGCGGTCGAGCAGCGGGTCAGCAGTCATGGCGGCAGCCTATCGAGTGACGGCGGCGCTTCCAGGGGCGCTCACAGCCAGCCGTTGCGCTTGAGGGTCCGGTGGATCGCGAAGCAGACGCCGCCGATGAGGGCGAGCACCATCGGGTAGCCGAACCGCCAGTGCAGCTCGGGCATGTACTTGAAGTTCATGCCGTAGACCCCGCAGACGGCCGTCGGCACGGCGATGATCGCCGCCCACGAGGTGATCTTGCGCATGTCCTCGTTCTGCGCGACGGCGGCCTGCGCGAGATTGGCCTGGAGGATCGAGTTGAGCAACTCGTCGAAGCCGATGACCTGCTCCTGGACGCGCGTGAGGTGGTCGGCGACGTCACGGAAGTACTTCTGGATGTCGGGGTCGACGAGCCGCATCGGCCGCTCGCTGAGCAGCAGCATCGGGCGCAGCAGCGGCGAGACGGCCCGCTTGAACTCCAGGACCTCGCGCTTGAGCTGGTAGATCCGCCCGGCGTCGACGCCGCGCGAGCTGCCCTTGCCCTTGCTCGGCGCGGAGAAGACCTCGCTCTCCACGTCGTCGATGTCGTCCTGCATGGCGTCGGCGACCGCGAGATAGCCGTCGACGACGTGGTCGGCGATGGTGTGCAGGACGGCGGAGGGGCCCTTGGCGAGCAGCTCGGGGTCCTCCTGGAGGCGCCGCCGCAGGGCGCGCAGCGAGCCGTGGCCGCCGTGCCGCACGGTGATGAAGAAGTCCCGCCCGGTGAAGCACATCACCTCGCCGGTCTCCACGACCTCGCTGGTGGCGGTGAGTTCGGCGTGCTCGACGTAGTGGATGGTCTTGAAGACGGTGAAGAGCGTGTCGTCGTAGCGCTCCAGCTTGGGCCGCTGGTGGGCGTGGACCGCGTCCTCGACGGCGAGCGGGTGCAGCCCGAACTCGGCCGCGATCCCGGCGAATTCGGCCTCGGTCGGCTCGTGCAGGCCGATCCACGCGAAGCCGCCCTGCCTGCGCACTTCGAGCATCGCCTCGTGCGGGGTGAGGGCGTCGGCGCACTCCAGGCGCCGCCCGTCGCGGTAGACGGCGCAGTCGACGACGGCCGACGCGGCGTCCCGGGTCGCGTCGTAGGCGTACGAGGAGGTGGGCGACGAGGGGTAGCCGCTGCCGTCCTTGCGCAGCGAGGGGCGGACGGCGGCACGAAGGTCGCGGATCATCGACATGGGCAGGCTCCTTCGACGGAGGCCGCCTGCGACGGTTGGAACTGCCCGGAATGGGGACGTCCTACTGCGGGAATGTTTGGCACGTCCACAAAGCGGGGAGCACCGCACCGTCGCGGTGGCAGCTTCGCTACTGACACAGATCAGGGAACTCAGACAGATCAGGTGGAAACGAAGTGCTCTTCCGTCGCACACGGCACGAACAGTGCATGTGGTGCGTGCGTGTGCTTGCGCAGCTACCGGGCTGCGTGATTCATCGGGCGGAAGAGCGGGTGGTACTGCACGGTCGACTTCGGTCCATTGCAGCCCCACCTCCTCCGGCCGGTCCCCCGTAAGGGAAGTCCCATGCGCCCTCTGCACCCGTGGCGCAGAGTCAGTGTCTGTCTGCAGGGCTTGAAAGCGACGCTTCTGCGTGCTGCCCTGAGCCAGCGGCCAACACTATCAGCCGACTGAAGTGTCAAGCCCCCGCTTTGCGCTTCACTGACGAGTTCTATGCTCGCGTCATGGCTGATGTTCTTGCGCTTGTCGAGGCCCGTCTCCGTACTGGCCTGGGGGAACCCGACGCACGCGCCGCGGTGACCTTCCTCGGCACCGACCGCGTCGAAGTGTTGCGGTTCACGGACGGCGACATCGTGCGCTACGCCACGCTCGGCATGTCCGCCCAGCCGATGACCGACCCCACGGCCGCGCTCGCCGATCCGGTCAAGGGCCCGCGCGCGGAGCTGGTGTTGTCCGTACGAGGAGGACTCGCCGACACCGACAAGGTGCTGCGCCCGCTGGCGGTGCTCGCCGCGTCCCCTCAGGTCGAGGGTCTGGTCGTGGCACCCGGCGCCTCGCTGGACGTGGGCGAACCGCTGTGGCCCGGCGCGCCGTTCACCTCGGTCCTGGTCGCGGAGGCGGGCGGCCTGGTCGAGGACCTGGACCTGGACGACCCGATGGATCCCGTACGTTTCCTTCCCCTCCTGCCCATGACGCCGAACGAGGCGGCGTGGAAGCGGGTGCACGGCGCGGCCGCCCTGCAGGAGCGCTGGCTGAACAGCGGAACGGACCTGCGCGATCCGCTGCGCAAGTCCGTGTCCCTGGACTGAATTCCCTTACCGGGGCGATCAGTTGGCGAAGACCGTGACGCCGTCCTCCGTGGCGTGCTTCGGCTCCAGCTCCTCGGCCTCGTGGGTGAGGGCGTTCCTGCGCACCCAGACCACCACCGCGCCGAGCACCGCCGTGACGGCCGCGACCACGAACGGGATGTGGATGTTGCTCCACTCCTCGATCTTCGGCGCGAAGAACGGCGCGGCGGCCGCGGCGAACCACCGCACGAAGTTGTATCCGGCGCTGGCCACCGGGCGCGGCGCGTCGGAGACGCCGAGGGCGAGCTCGGTGTAGACGGTGTTGTTCACGCCGATGAAGGCGCCGGACAGGATCGTGCAGACGACGGCAGCGGTGTGGTTGCCGTAGCCGAGTGCGAGGACGTCCACGGCGAGCAGCACCAGTGAGCCGCCGAGCACCTTCAGGGAGCCGAACCGCGCCTGCAGCCGCGGCGCGACGAGCACCGAGAACACCGCGAGCAGCACGCCCCAGGCGAAGAAGACCGCGCCCGACTTGTACGGGGTCATGTTGAGCACGAACGGGGTGAAGGCGAGCACGGTGAAGAACGTGTAGTTGTAGAAGAACGCCGAGGCCGCCGCGGAGGCGAGCCCGCCGTGGCCGAGCGCCTTGATCGGGTCGAGCAGCGACGTCTTCCTCGCGGGCTTCGGCTCTTCCTTGAGGAACGCCGTGATGCAGAGGAAGCCGATCGCCATCAGCGCCGCGGTGCCGAAGAACGGGTAGCGCCAGCTGGCGTCGCCGAGCAGGGCGCCGAGCAGCGGGCCGCACGCCATGCCGAGGCCGAGCGCCGACTCGTAGAGCAGGATCGCGGCCGCGCTGCCCCCGGCGGCCGCGCCGACGATGACGGCGAGGGCGGTCGACACGAAGAGCGCGTTGCCGAGGCCCCAGCCGGCCCGGAACCCGACGAGCTCACCGACCGAGCCCGAGGTCCCGGAGAGTCCCGCGAAGACGACCACGAGCGCGAGTCCGAGCAGCAGCGTCTTCTTGCCGCCGATGCGGCTGGAGACGAAGCCGGTCACCAGCATCGCGACGGCGGTGATCAGGAAGTACGAGGTGAACAGGAGCGAGACCTGGCTGGCGCTCGCGTCCAGGCCCTTGGCGATGGAGGGCAGGATCGGGTCGACGAGCCCGATGCCCATGAAGGCGACGACGGAGGCGCCCGCCGTGGCCCACACGGCCTTCGGCTGCCGCAGGAGACTCGTCGCTCCCGCGTCGAATGGATCCCCTTCGGCGGGGCCTCCCGTGCTGCTGTTCATACAGCCGCTCCTTCACTGCTTCCACTGAGGTCGTTGACGTATACACATATTAAGTTAGGGAGACTAAAAGATGCAAGTTACATCTAGTTTTGCCTGGTGACAGGGCCACCGGACGGGTGATCGTCCTTGACGGAGCGACGACCGGGGAGGACCGTTGGGCGCTATGAGGGGCGAACCCAGTTGCCCGAAGTGTGGTGGCCGGGTCAGGGCTCCCGGTCTCTTTGCCGACTCCTGGCAGTGTGATGTGCACGGCACCGTGCACCCGCTGCAGCCCGTGATCCCGCCCAGCGTCGAGGCCCTCCAGGTCGTGGTGCGCCGTGCCCAGGTGCCGGTGTGGATGCCATGGCCCCTGCCGGTCGGCTGGCTGTTCACGGGTGTGACCTGCGCGGGCGACGACCGGAGTGGCGGGCGCGCGACCGCCGTGGCCTGCTCGGGGCCCGCTCCGCTCGGCGGCGTCGGCGAGCTGGTGCTCGTCGCCGAGGAGCTGGGCGTCGGACTCGGCGCGCGGTACGCGGGCATCGACGGACCCGACCCCGGCCCCTCCATGAGCGTCGAGAAGCCGCCGCAGGCCAAGGTCCTCGCGGCCGGCAGGCCGACGCCGATGTGGCATGTGTCGGGCACGCCGGACGACCGCGCCGTCTTCGCGGGCGAGGCGCGCGGCCTGTGGCTGTGGGCCATCGCGTGGCCGGAGCAGTCGGGGCTCCTGATGTACGACGAGCTGGTGCTCACGGATCTGCGGGACGCGGGGGCGGAAGTGGATCTGCTGCCGTGCGGGGCGTTGTCGCCGCGGCTGCTTACGCCGTAGGGCGTGAGCGGGGGTGTGGCGCGGCCCGCGACGGGGTGTCGCGCAGTTCCCCGCGCCCCTGAGACCCGGCCCCCGCGGTCGTCGTTGATCCGCGGGCCCGTCGTGGCTGGTCGCGCAGTTCCCCGCGCCCCTTCGGGGCTCCGTGCGGTCGGGGGAGCGTTCGATTCCCGTTATCCTTGACCGTCCCCTTATGTCGCCCCGTCAGAGCCTGGAGTACGCAGCGTGCGCATCGATCTGCACACCCACTCCACCGCCTCCGACGGCACGGACACCCCGGCCGAGCTGGTGCGCAATGCCGCCGCTGCCGGGCTCGACGTCGTCGCGCTGACCGACCACGACACCACGCGCGGCTACGCGGAAGCGATCGACGCGCTGCCCTCGGGGCTCACCCTCGTCACCGGAGCCGAGCTCTCCTGCCGGCTCGACGGCGTGGGCCTGCACATGCTGGCGTACCTCTTCGATCCCGACGAGCCGGAGCTCGCCCGCGAGCGCGAGCTGGTCAGGGACGACCGGGTGCCGCGCGCGAAGACGATGGTGGGCAAGCTCAAGGACCTCGGCGTGCCGGTGACCTGGGAGCAGGTCGCGCGCATCGCGGGCGACGGTTCGGTGGGCCGCCCGCACATCGCCGAGGCCCTCGTGGAGCTCGGCGTGGTGCCCAGCGTCTCCGACGCCTTCACGCCCGAGTGGCTCGCCGACGGCGGCCGCGCGTACGCCGAGAAGCACGAGCTCGACCCCTTCGACGCCATCCGCCTGGTCAAGGCGGCCGGTGGCGTCACCGTCTTCGCACACCCCGCCGCCGTCAAGCGCGGCCAGGTCGTGCCCGAGGCCGCGATAGCCGCGCTCGCCGCGGCGGGTCTCGACGGCATCGAGGCCGACCACATGGACCACGCACCCGAGACCCGCGCCCGGCTGCGCGGACTCGCGGCGGACCTCGGTCTCCTCGCCACCGGCTCCAGCGACTACCACGGCAGCCGCAAGACGTGCGTGCTCGGGGAGTTCACCACCGACCCCGAGATCTACGGCGAGATCACCCGCCGGGCGACGGGGGCGTTCCCCGTGCCGGGCGCGGGTGGGAACCCGACCGCCTGACACCTCGCCACACCCTCGCTCCACAGCACCGTTTCCGCGGCGGTGGCTGCCGTGCCCCGTGCCCGGCGCCGTCCGGCGCGGCTCCTTCGTACGACTCTCCGCAAGGCCATCACTGTGTTCGACGTTGCCGTTTTTGGATCCCTCTTTCTCACCCTATTCGTGATTATGGACCCCCCTGGGATCACCCCGATCTTCCTCGGTCTGACCTCGGGTCGCCCCGCCAAGGTGCAGCAGCGGATGGCCTTCCAGGCCGTCTGCGTCGCCTTCGGCGTGATCGCCGTCTTCGGCCTCGTGGGCCACCAGATCCTCAACTATCTGCATGTCTCCGTGCCCGCGCTGATGATCGCGGGCGGACTCCTGCTGCTGCTCATCGCGCTCGACCTGCTCACCGGCAAGACGGACGAGCCGAAGCAGACGAAGGACGTCAACGTCGCGCTCGTCCCGCTCGGCATGCCGCTGCTGGCGGGTCCCGGTGCGATCGTCTCGGTCATCCTGGCCGTGCAGAACGCCGACAGCGTCGCCACGCAGGTCTCCGTCTGGTCGGCGATCGTGGCGATGCACGTGGTGCTGTGGCTGGTGATGCGGTACTCGCTGCTGATCATCCGGGTCATCAAGGACGGCGGCGTGGTCCTCGTGACGCGGCTCGCGGGCATGATGCTGTCCGCCATCGCGGTGCAGCAGATCATCAACGGCGTCACGCAGGTGATCAAGGGCGGCTGAGGCCGCGCCGATGAACGAAGGGCCCCGGCACCAGGAG
>NZ_JBHYJI010000003.1:109847-113091 GCF_042740435.1 Streptomyces sp. NPDC059002
ATGAAATTAATGGGTCTCCCGCGTGTTAGTTGGGGCGGTCGAGCCCGCGATTTTATGCGTCGCCCCCGGACCACCTGTGGTGCCGGGGCCCTTCGACGTCTGCGTACGCGTAAGCGTTACGAGGCCGAGGATTCGGCCGGTCGGATGTAGATGCGCTGGCCGATCGCTGCGGCCTGCTGCACGATCCGGTTGACGGAGGCGGCGTCCACGACGGTGCTGTCCACGGCGGAACCGTCGACGTCGTCGAGTCGCATGATTTCGAAGCGCATAGGGCTTCTCCCTTCGTCTGGTCATCCTCCTGAAGGAGAACTGCTCGGTGTTTCTGATGGGTCCAACGAGTTGCCGCCAGCAAACATTCCCTACGCTAAGGAAATTTTTCGAGAACCTAATTACCTGCGAGTAGCGGGACCGGTTGTGTTCGCTGTGTGACCGGCGGGAGACTGGGACCCATATGAACGACGCCGACCACAGCGCAGTCGACCCGGGCGCGGACGACATCAGCGCAGCCGACATCAGCGCTCAGCTGGAGCGTGCCAACGGCCTCCTGGAGCGGATGCTCGCCGAGGTGGCCAAGACGCCGTCCACGCACGCGATCTTCGTGGACGCCGGGTATCTGTACGCGGCCGCGGGACGGCTCGCCGCGGGCACCGAGGACCGGCGGGCCTTCGACCTCGACGCCGAGGGGCTCATCGAGGCGCTCATCGACAAGGCCCGCACGATCTTCGCGGACAGCCGGCTGCTGCGCGTCTACTGGTACGACGGCGCGCGGCGCCGCATCCACACGACCGAGCAGCAGTCGATCGCGGAGCTGCCCGACGTCAAGGTCAGGCTCGGCAATCTGAACGCCAACAACCAGCAGAAGGGCGTCGACTCGC
Organism: Streptomyces sp. NPDC059002; assembly: GCF_042740435.1. Classification (NCBI taxonomy): domain Bacteria; kingdom Bacillati; phylum Actinomycetota; class Actinomycetes; order Kitasatosporales; family Streptomycetaceae; genus Streptomyces; species Streptomyces sp. NPDC059002. Next base: position 110,723 of record NZ_JBHYJI010000003.1, read on the forward strand.
TGATCAGGACCGACCTGGAGTCCCTTGCCAGGCACCGGGCCATCAGCGACGCCGCGCTGATCGGCGGCGACGAGGACCTGGTCTCGGCGGTCGAGGCCGCGCAGGGGTACGGCGCACGGGTCCACCTCTGGGGCATCGAGGCACCCGACGGGCGCAATCAGGCGGAGCCGCTGCTGTGGGAGGTCGACAGCCAGCGCACGTTCGACCTCGACTTCTTCAAGCCGTACGTGACGCGCCGCGCGACCACGACGTACGAAGCAGGGCCCGCGGCGCACCGGCCGTCCCGTGACGACGTCCGCTTCGTCGGCGCGCAGATCGCCGCGAAGTGGCTCGCGGCGCGGGGGCGCGAGGCGCTGGTGGGGCTGCTGCCCGGGCATCCGTATCTGCCCGGGTCCGTGGACCAGGAGCTGCTCGTGGAGGCGGAGCGCCTTCTGCAGTACTCGCTGCGCGGGCAGTCGGATCTGCGCAGGGCGCTGCGGGACGGGTTCTGGGACCACCTGCAGACGCAGTACTGACCCGCGCGACCCGCCCCGGCCTCCGTCAGACCTGGTCCCAGAAGGCGATCAGGGCCGCCGCCGTCTCCGTAGGGCGGTCCGTGTTGGGGGAGTGCTCGGCCCCCGCGATCACCGAACGGCGGGCCCGCAGGCGGCGCGCCATGTCGTCGAGGAGCGGCACGGGCCAGGTGTCGTCGCGCTCGCCCGAGAGCACGTGCTTGGGCAGCGGCGTCGCGGCGAGCTCGTCGACCCTGTCCGGTTCGGTGGAGAGCTGCCGACCTGTCGCGATGAGCTGGGCCGGGTTGTGCCGCAGCCAGCGGGCGCGCAGGGCCTCGCTGTCGTCCGCGCCGGTGTCCGCGTCCTCCGGGGGCGGCGGCTCCATGGCCTGCATCGCCTGCCACACCTCGTCCATCGAGAGCACCGCGAGGGCGTCGGCCAGCATCTTGGCGCGGGCCTGCTGGGTGGGGGCGATCTCGGCGGGGCCCGAGGACATCAGGGTCAGCGACGAGAAGGCGTCGGGGGCGAGGAGCACGGCGGCGCGCGCGACCTGGCCGCCCAGGGAGTGACCGAGCAGGGCGGGGGGCCTGGCCCTCGCGTCGGTCCCCGCATCGGTGAGCGCCCGCGCCTGGGCGAGGACGTCGCGGGCCAACTCGTCCTGCGCGTACGCCGATTCGTCGTCGGGACCCTCGGTCTCGTACTGCCCGCGGCCGTCCACGGTGACGGCGCGGTAGCCCGCGGCGGCGATGGGTTCGAGGAGGGCGACGAAGTCCTCCTTGCTGCCGGTGAAGCCGGGGAGCATGAGGACGGTGCCCACGACCGGGACGCCGTGCGGCGGGACCGCGTCGAGCACCGCGAAGTCACCGCGGTCGGTCCGGAGGGTGCGCGCGGTGGCACACGCGGGCGGGACGAAGGTGGGAGGCCTGCTCATGGGCCGAGGCTAACCCGTCGGCTCGGCGCGTCGGGCGCCCCGGCCCCGGGCGTCTCAGGAAGGCAGCGCGGCGTCGGCCTCGGCGCGGGTCGGCTTCCACCACGTCGTCACCGGCTCCCATACGCGGACGCCGTCGGGCAGGCCGAGGGCGTCCGCGGTGATGCGGCTGCCCCGGTGCGAGGGGTCGCCCGCGACGGTCACATGGTCCACGACGCGGGCCTGCGGGCTGCCGGGATCGTCGACGGTGCGCACGGCCGCGTACGCCGTCCGGCCTTCGCCGATCCGGTACGGGGCGTTCTCCGTCGCGGGGAACGGCTGGGCGGCGCCGTCCAGATCACCGAAGGTGACGGTCGGGATGCGGTCGACGACACAGGCGGGGCCGCGGTTGGTGACGCTGATGCGGAGGACGCCGGGTGCCTCCGACGCGGACGCCGCCACGTGCAGGGACGCCTCCTTGCAGACGGCCGCGCGGCCCGCGGATCCGGCGGGGTGCGCCCCGGCGGCGGGGGCGAAGGTCAGCAGGGTGGCGCCGAGGCCGGCCGCGGCCGTGGCCGCGAGGAGGGAGCGAGCGTGCATGGAGTTCTTCCCCTGTTCCGCTTGTTCCGGATGACCCGGATGGTCCGCTGTCGTCCTGGATGACCGGCGAAGGGGCCCGGTGGTTGTACGACGCGCGAAGGCCCGCCCCCGAACGGGGGCGGGCCTTCGACGAGCGCGTGACCTGGCGTCAGCTCTCCGGGGTCTCCACGGGCTCCGCCTTCTTCCGCGTGCGGCGACGCGGCGTCGTGGCGGGGGCCTCGGCCTCGGCGGCTTCCACCGGGGCGGCGGCGGCCTTGCGGGTCCTGCGCCTCGGCTTCGGCTCCTCCGCGGACTGCGCGGGGATCTCGGCCTCGGCGGCCTTGGCCGCGGCGGTCTTGCGGGGCTTGCGCTTCGGCTTCTCGGCCGGGGCT
>NZ_JBHYJI010000003.1:113189-334694 GCF_042740435.1 Streptomyces sp. NPDC059002
CTTCCGCCTCGGCCTCGGGGACGGCGGCCTCGGCGACCTTCTCCGCGACCTTGCGGGTGCGACGGCGCGGCTTGGCGGCCGGGGCCTCGGCCTCGACGACCTCGACGGTCTCCGCGGTCTCGACCGCGGCGGTGGCCTTGCGCGTACGGCGCTTGGGCTTCTCGGCCGGGGCCTCGACCGCGTCCGTGGTGCCTTCGGCGGTGTCCAGCGCGGCTTCCGCGGCCTTGCGGGTGCGGCGGCGCGGCTTGGTCACCGGCGCCTCGGCCTCGACGACTGCCTCGGCGGCCTTGGCCGCGGCGGTCTTGCGGGGCTTGCGCTTCGGCTTCTCGACCGGGGCTTCCGCCTCGGCCTCGGGGACGGCGGCCTCGGCGACCTTCTCCGCGACCTTGCGCGTACGACGACGCGGCTTGGTCACCGGGGCCTCGGCCTCGACGGTCTCGACGACGGCCTCGGCCGCGGGGGCGGCGGTCTCCGTCGGCGTGACCTCGGCCGTGGCCAGGGCCTCCGACGCGGCGCCGCGCGTGCGGCGACGACGGCGCGGGGTGCGCGGCTCGGTCGCCTCGGGGGCCGCATCGGCCTCCGGAGCGGCCGGTGCGGCCGGTGCGGCCGGGGTGGTCGGCGTCGTCGTGGCGTCCAGCGGGCTGCCGGCCCGCGTGCGGCGGCGCCGGCGCGGGGTGCGCGCGGGGCGCTCGCGCTCGGCGGACGCCGGGCCCGAACGGTCCCGGTCACGGTCGCGGTCCTGCGTACGACCGCCGGAGCGGCCACCGCGGCCGCGCCCACCGGTCTCACCGAGGTCCTCGATCTCCTCCGCGCCCAGACCCGCACGGGTCCGCTCGGCGCGCGGCAGCACACCCTTGGTGCCCGCCGGGATGTCCAGCTCCTCGTAGAGGTGCGGGGAGCTGGAGTACGTCTCGACCGGGTCGTTGAAGCCCAGCTCAAGCGCCTTGTTGATCAGCTGCCAGCGCGGGATGTCGTCCCAGTCGACCAGCGTGATCGCCGTACCCGACGCGCCCGCGCGGCCGGTGCGGCCGATGCGGTGGAGGTAGGTCTTCTCGTCCTCGGGGGACTGGTAGTTGATGACGTGCGTGACGCCGCCGACGTCGATGCCGCGCGCGGCGACGTCGGTGCAGACGAGCACGTCCACCTTGCCGTTGCGGAACGCGCGCAGGGCCTGCTCGCGCGCGCCCTGGCCGAGGTCGCCGTGCACGGCACCCGAGGCGAAGCCCCGGCGTTCCAGCTGCTCGGCGATGTCGGCGGCGGTCCGCTTCGTACGGCAGAAGATCATGGCGAGGCCACGGCCCTCCGCCTGGAGGATGCGCGCGACCATCTCCGGCTTGTCCATGTTGTGCGCGCGGTACACGTGCTGCTTGATGTTCGCGACGGTCGCGCCCTCGTCGTCCGGCGCGGTGGCGCGGATGTGCGTGGGCTGCGACATGTAGCGACGGGCCAGGCCGATGACGGCGCCCGGCATGGTCGCCGAGAACAGCATCGTCTGGCGCTTCGCGGGAAGCATGTTGATGATCTTCTCGACGTCGGGCAGGAAGCCCAGGTCGAGCATCTCGTCGGCCTCGTCGAGGACCAGGCACTTGACGTGCTTGAGGTCCAGCTTGCGCTGGCCCGCGAGGTCGAGCAGGCGGCCCGGGGTGCCGACGACCACGTCGACGCCCTTCTTGAGCGCCTCGACCTGCGGCTCGTAGGCACGGCCGCCGTATATGGCGAGGACGCGGACGTTGCGCGCCTTGCCCGCGGTCAGGAGGTCGTTCGTCACCTGCTGGCACAGCTCGCGCGTGGGGACGACGACGAGGGCCTGCGGCGCCTCGGTCAGCTGCTCGGGCTGCGCGCGGCCCGCCTCGACGTCGGCCGGGACGGTGACGCGCTCCAGGATCGGCAGACCGAAGCCCAGCGTCTTGCCGGTGCCGGTCTTGGCCTGGCCGATGACGTCCGTGCCGGAAAGGGCGACGGGGAGCGTCATCTCCTGGATGGGAAAGGGATTGATGATGCCGACGGCCTCAAGGGCCTCGGCCGTCTCGGGAAGAATCCCGAGCTCTCGGAAAGTCGTAGTCAGGGCAATGCCTCTTCTGTGAGACGCGGCGCGAGGCGAACGCTGGGGGTCGTGACCGTGCCACTACCGCCGGCTGCTTGGGGGGCGGGCCGGGGGCGCGGGACCACTGCCTGCGCTCGAGCGCTCTCACCGCTGAGGTTCCCTCCTCATGCCGTACGCATCTGCGCGTACGCCCTGGAGGGCTGTCGGGTCGGAGCCGATCGGGCCACCGACCGGGCATCCTCATTCGTACGGCCCGTCGAATATTCGGCGGGCGCATTACCACTGTACCCCGGAATCTCGCATGCGTGTCCGGCGAATTGGTCACATGGTCGTGGTCACAGTGCATGACCAGGGCCTTCCGCCTTACGGCAGGCGGGCTATTGTGCGCTTCATGGAGACGCCTGACACCCCTGCCGAATCCGCCCCCGAACCCACCGGAGTCGCCGCCCAGGACTGGGCGAAAGCTTCCGCCGAGCCCCACTACCGCGCCGCGGTCGTGGACCTCCTTGGCGCGCTCGCCTACGGGGAGCTCGCGGCGTTCGAGCGGCTCGCGGAGGACGCGAAGCTGGCGCCGACGCTCGGCGACAAGGCGGAGCTCGCGAAGATGGCGTCGGCCGAGTTCCACCACTTCGAGCAGCTCAGGGACCGTTTGTCCGCGATCGGCGCGGAGCCGACCGAGGCGATGGAGCCGTTCGTCGCCGCGCTCGACGGCTTCCACCGCCAGACCGCGCCGTCCGACTGGCTGGAGGGCCTGGTCAAGGCGTACGTCGGTGACTCGATCGCCAGCGACTTCTACCGCGAGGTGGCGGCCAGGCTCGACGCGGACACGCGTGAGCTCGTGCTCGGTGTCCTCGACGACACGGGGCACGCGAGCTTCGCCGTGGAGAAGGTGCGGGCCGCGATCGAGGCGGATCCGCGGGTCGGGGGACGGCTCGCGCTGTGGGCGCGGCGGCTCATGGGGGAGGCGCTCTCGCAGTCGCAGCGGGTGGTCGCCGATCGGGATGCGTTGTCGACCATGCTGGTCGGGGGCGTGGCCGATGGGTTTGATCTTGCCGAGGTCGGGCGGATGTTCTCTCGGATCACTGAGGCGCACACCAAGCGGATGGCTGCGCTTGGCCTTGCGGCCTAGCTGAACCCCGGGGCGGTTCGGGGGCACCTGCGGGTCGGCTGTGGCTGGGCGCGCAGTTCCCCGCGCCCCTTACGGGGCGCTCCTTTTACGCCGGTGCTGAGCGGCGCAGTCTGTTGCGCGTCGGGCGGATCAGGAGGGACAGCAGGGCCAGTGAGACGGCCACTGCTCCTGCGAGGGTGGCGGGGGCGTGGCCGGGGCCCAGTGCCATGTGGGTGATGAAGGCGCCGATGAGGGCGCCGGCCGGGCCCGTCGCGAGGACCAGGCTGCGGGTGGGCAGCCGGTGTGCGAGGCGGTGCGCCGTGGCCCAGGCCAGGGCGAGGCCGAGCAATGTGGAGCCGAGTGCTTCCAGAATCACGGTGGTGCCCTCCCTCGCGGCCAGGTGCAAATCGGTCGTAGCCGGTCTACCCCAGGCGGCCGGAATGCAACCCTCCGTCATCGGGCGCCGTCGGCGTCATGTCGCCCAACACGCAAGAAGGGCCCGGTGGTTGGAAACCACCGGGCCCTTCTCGTGTGTGCGTCCTACAGGGCGCTGAAGCCCACCTTGCGCGCGGTGGGCTCGCCGAGCTCCACATACGCGAGGCGGTCGGCCGGAACCAGGACCTTGCGGCCGTGGTCGTCCACGAGGCTCAGCAGCGGCGACTTGCCGGTCAGCGCCTCGGACACCGCGCGCTCGATTTCCTCGGCGCTCTGGCCGCTCTCCAGCACGATCTCGCGGGGCGCGTACTGCACGCCGATCTTGACCTCCACGGCTTTGTCCCTCCGACGGTCAGTCTGTGCGCGGCCGTCCGCGCCGTACCCAGCACACATTAGCCCGGTGAGGGGACGTGGACGGCCGCGGCCGTGCACGCCAGGAGCGAACACGGGACGGGAACAAAGGGGCGAGGGGTCAGTGGCCCTCGGTGCCGTGCAGCGGGAAGCCCGCGATGCCGCGCCAGGCCAGCGACGTGATCAGCTGGACCGCCTTCTCGCGCGGGACCGTGCTGTCGCTCGCCAGCCAGTAGCGCGCGACCACCTGGGAGTACCCGCCGAGACCGACGGCGAGGAGCATCGCCTCGTCCTTGGGCAGGCCGGTGTCCTCGGCGATGACCTCGCAGATCGCCTCGGCGCACTGCAGCGTGACGCGGTCCACGCGCTCGCGGACCGCGGCCTCGTTCGTCAGGTCCGACTCGAAGACCAGGCGGAAGGCGCCGCCCTCGTCCTCGACGTACGCGAAGTAGGCGTCCATCGTCGCGGCGACGCGGAGCTTGTTGTCCGTGGTGGACGCGAGCGCCGTGCGGACGGACTGCAGCAGCGACTCGCAGTGCTGGTCGAGCAGTGCGAGGTAGAGGTCGAGCTTGCCCGGAAAGTGCTGGTAGAGCACCGGCTTGCTGACGCCGGCGCGCTCGGCGATGTCGTCCATCGCGGCCGCGTGGTACCCCTGCGCGACGAAAACCTCCTGGGCCGCGCCCAGGAGCTGGTTGCGTCGGGCACGGCGCGGCAGGCGTGTGCCCCGCGGGCGTGCCGCCTCTGTCTGCTCGATGGCTGTCACGCCGCCTCCCAAATCGTCCGATGTGCGGTGAGCGCCGCGCCGCCATCGTACTTTTCGGTAACAGTGATGTGCGCGGTGCGAGCGCAGAATTTCACGGACTGGATGGCCGTGGAAGCCGTGCGTAGCAGGGCAAACACGGTCAGGTCGCCGGTGGGCTACCGATAGTCGTCCTCGTCGATGCTGACGACGCGGGCCTGTTCGGCGAGGTCCGCCTCGTTCGCGGCGTTCGGATCGGCGTCCCGCAGGGAGTCGTCGTGCTCCGGTGTGAGGTCCGCGTGCTGTTCGACGGAGTCCGCCTCCGGCGTCTCGACGTCGGTGTCGGCCGCCGCCGCGGTGTCCTCGACGTCGAAGGTGTCCGGGTCGCTGGGATCGACGGTCATCGTGGCTCTCTTCCCTAGTGGTGCCTAGTGGTGCGAGTGCCCTGTTCGCCCTCTTTCTATGAGCGTAGGAGACACCCGGACGGGGCGCTACGCGATCCATGGGCGATCTGTGACGGCGAACACGTGAACTACCGCGTGATCGTCTCGTAACATTGCCCGCATGTCTTCGACCGAGCTGCCCCACCTGCTGGCCAGTGCCGCCGCGCCCAAGCCGGGTGCCGTGGCGGTCGCCGAGGGCGAGCGGCTCGACTCCGTCGGCCTGCCCGGGCTCACGCTGTCGGTGCGGTCCAGGCCGTCCGTGCGCACCGGCCTGCCGCCCGCGCTGTACGTGCACGGGCTCGGCGGTTCCTCGCAGAACTGGTCGGCCCTGATGCCGCTGCTCGAGGACGTCGTGGACTGCGAGGCGATCGACCTGCCGGGGTTCGGTGACTCTCCGCCACCGGACGACGGCGACTACTCCATCACCGGGCACGCGCGCGCGGTGATCCGTTATCTCGACGCGCGCGCCCGCGGGCCCGTCCACCTCTTCGGGAACTCGATGGGCGGCGCCGTCACGACGCGCGTCGCCGCGGTGCGCCCCGACCTCGTCCGCACGCTGACGCTGGTGTCGCCCGCGCTCCCCGAGCTGCGGGTGCAGCGCACGGCGCTGCCGACCGGGCTGCTCGCGGTGCCCGGCGTCGCCCCGCTCTTCACCAGGCTCACCAGGGACTGGACGGCCGAGCAGCGGGTGCGCGGTGTCATGGGGCTCTGTTACGGCGACCCGGGCAGAGTCACGCCGGAAGGATTCAGCGCGGCGGTGCGGGAGATGGAGCGCAGGCTTCAACTCCCTTATTTCTGGGACGCGATGACGCGTTCGGCGCGCGGGATCGTGAACGCGTACACGCTGGGCGGCCAGCACGGGCTCTGGCGCCAGGCCGAGCGGGTGCTCGCGCCGACCCTGCTTGTCTACGGCGGGCGCGATCTGCTCGTCTCGTACCGCATGGCGCACAAGGCGGCCGCCGCGTTCCGTGATGCGCGGCTCCTGACGCTGCCGGAGGCGGGACACGTCGCGATGATGGAGTACCCCGACAGCGTGGCCACGGCCTTCCGTGAACTCCTCGCCGATACGGGCGGGTCGAGCGGCCGGCGCGCGGGTTCGGGGAGCTGAGGCGGGGCGTGGGACGTCACAGCCGCCGCGGCCCGGCAGGCACCGAGAACACCACAGGCACCTCTGGCATACCGCTCGCACAGGGTGCGAGCGCGGGCGCGGCCCGCCCGCCGGGGCCCGGCACGGGGCGCCGACGACGGGTGCCGACGGAGGACGGGACGCCTGCGCAGGGCGCGCCTGCCCACGGCACGCCCGCGCAGGGAACCCCCGCGCAAGGAACCCCGGCCCATGGCACCCCTGCCCACGGCACGCCCGCGCAGGGAACCCCCGCGCACGGCACCCCCGCCCACGGCACGCCGCAGGCGCACGTCCGTGGCGGGCATCCCGAGCAGCGGGAGCCCGGTGGCGGGTGGGGCGACGGGACCGGGACCGGCACCGGATCGGGTCCGCGGGTGGGCGCCGGGTACGGAGTGCCGCCGCGTGTGCCCGGGCCCCGGCAGGAGTACGTCGAGGCATTCCCCGGCAAGGGCCGGGGCGATGACCCGGCTCCGAGTGCGCCCCCGCCGCCCCGCGACCCGTACGCCTCCGTCACGGACTGGGGCGACGCCCCGGAGCTGCCCCTCGCGGCCGACGGTGCCGAGGGTGACGGCGACGACGGTGACGGCGAGAAGAGCGGCAAGGGGCGCACCTTCACCGGTATCGCGGCCGCCGCGGTGACCACCGTGCTCGCGGTCGTCGTGGCAGGTCAGGTCGCCGACGGGCCGGAGGAATCGGGTCCGAGGACGCAGGCGGCGCCCGGTGGCGGCGCGCGTGACACCGACGACCCGGCCTCGCGTTCGGACGCGCGGCCGACCCCGTCCGCGGCCCCGTTGACGTACGACCAGAAGATGGGCAAGAAGTACCCGCTGGACGCGAAGCTCAAGGCGTCCGGCGACTTCGAGGCGATATCCGGATTCGACAAGGCGCCCGGCAAGGGGCGGCTCTGGAAGTATCGCGTCGACGTCGAGAAGGGGCTCGGTCTGGACGGTGAGCTCTTCGCGCAGGCCGTGCAGAAGACCCTGAACGACGACCGGAGTTGGGCCCATGCCGGGGCCCGTACCTTCGAGCGGATATCGTCGGGGAAGCCCGATTTCGTCATTACGCTGGCGAGCCCGGGGACGACCGCTGCCTGGTGCGCCAAATCCGGTCTCGACACGACCCAGGACAATGTGTCGTGCGATTCCGCGGCGACGGAACGCGTGATGATCAACGCCTATCGGTGGGCGCAGGGCGCGAAGACCTATGGCGACGCCGTCAAGAAGGAATTCGGCAACGTCATCTTCCCGTACCGCCAGATGCTGATCAATCACGAGGTCGGGCACCGGCTCGGCTTCAACCACACGGACTGCACCAAGGACGGGGACCTCGCGCCCGTCATGCAGCAGCAGACCAAATTCCTTGATCACGACGGGATCAAGTGCAGGGCCAACCCCTGGGCGTTCCCCAAGAGTTGAGCCGGGACCGGCGTACGGCCCCGGCGGCCGCTTTGACATCCGTCGGAAGTTCGTTCATATTTCTCCGCATGTCGAACCGTCACGCCCCCTCGAGCGCCGCCATTGAGCTGGCGCTGCTCGGCGTGACCGCGCTCTGCGTGGCCGACATTCACTGTTGCTGACGCCTGCCCCGGCGAGTGCGTCGCATTTCTCAGCCCTTTCGCTGCTTCTTGCTGCTTTTCCCGCGCCTTCCCGGGGTCAGCCCTGCTCAATTCCCGCTGATCCGCTGCCGTTTCGTGCCTCTGTGCCTGCGTGCGGCGTTCCCCGAGAGGTCTTCTTCCGATGCGTCAATCGTCCGTCATAGCCCGCCGCGTGGCAGCGGCATCCGTCAGCCTGGTCCTGGCCTCGGGCGTCGCCGCCTGCGCGGGCCCCAAGGACAACGACGCCAAGAGCGGCGGCGACGGCAAGCCCGCCAAGGGCGGCACGCTCACCGTCCTCAACCGCGACCCGCAGGTCGACTTCGACCCGGCGCGGCTCTACACCTCGGGCGGCGGCAACGTCCCCAGCCTCGTCTTCCGCACGCTGACCACCCGCAACCGCGAGGACGGCGCCAAGGGCGCGGAGGTCGTGCCGGACCTCGCCACGGATCTGGGCAAGCCGAGCAAGAACGCCACGGTGTGGACGTACACCCTGAAGAAGGGGCTCAAGTACGAGGACGGTTCGCCGATCACCTCGGCGGACGTGAAGTACGGCATCGAGCGGTCCTTCGCCGCCGAACTCAGCGGTGGCGCGCCCTACTTGAGGGACTGGCTGATCGGCGGGGACGCGTACGAGGGGCCGTACAAGGACAAGAGCGGCAAGGGGCTCAAGTCCATCGAGACGCCCGACGAGCGGACCATCGTCTTCCATCTGAACAAGCCCGAGGGCGAGTTCCCCTATCTGGCGACGCAGACGCAGTTCACGCCCGTGCCGAAGGCCAAGGACAAGGGCACCAAGTACGAGGAGCACCCGATCTCCTCCGGCCCCTACAAGGTCGTCGAGAACGAGAACGACGGGGAGCGGCTGCGCCTGGAGCGCAATCCGCACTGGTCCGCGAAGACCGACCCGGAGCGCAAGGCGTACCCGGACACGATCGACGTACGGTCCGGGCTCGACTCGTCCGTCATCAACCAGCGGCTCTCCGCGAGCCAGGGCGCGGACGCCGCCGCCGTCACCACCGACACCAACCTCGGCCCGGCCGAGCTCGCCAAGGTCACCGGCGACAAGGAACTCTCCTCGCACGTCGGCACCGGGCACTTCGGCTACACCAACTACCTCGCCTTCAACCCGAAGGTGAAGCCGTTCGACGACCCCAAGGTGCGCCAGGCCATCTCGTACGCCGTGGACCGCTCCTCGGTCGTCAACGCCGCGGGCGGCTCCGCGCTCGCCGAGCCCGCCACCACCTATCTGCCCAACCAGAAGTCCTTCGGCTACACGAAGTACGACCACTTCCCCGCGGGCCCGAACGGCGACCCGAAGAAGGCCAAGGAGCTGCTGAAGGAGGCCGGTCACAAGGACGGGCTCACCATCACGCTCACGCACTCCAACGCCAAGGACTTCGAGACCAGCCCCGAGATCGCGACCGCCGTCCAGGACGCCCTGAAGAAGGCCGGGATCACCGTCAAGCTGCAGGGCCTGGAGGACAACGACTACCGGGACAAGGTGCACAGCGCCGACGACGAGCCCGGTCTCTTCCTCGCCCACTGGGGTGCCGACTGGCCCTCCGGCGGCCCCTTCCTCGCCCCGATCTTCGACGGCCGGCAGATCGTGAAGGACGGCGCCAACTTCAACTCCGGCTTCCTGGACGACAAGTCGGTCAACGACGAGATCGACGAGATCAACAAGCTCACCGACCTGAAGGCCGCCGCCAAGCGCTGGGGCGCCCTCGACCAGAAGATCGGTGAGCAGGCGCTGACCGTGCCGCTCTTCCACCCCGTCTACAAGCGCCTCTACGGCAAGGACATCAAGAACGTCGTCATCAGCGACTGGACCGGCGTCCTCGACATCTCCCAGGTCGCGGTGAAGTAGTCGTGACGACCTTCTGGCGGCGCCTGCGTGAGCAGCGCGCCGCCCTCGTCGCGGCGGGCGTCGTCGCGCTGCTCGTCCTCGTGGCGCTCGCCGCGCCGCTGCTCACCGCCCTGGAGGGGCAGGACCCCACCACGTACCACCCGGATCTCATCGACTCGGCGCGCGGCGGCGTGCCGGTCGGCCCGCTCGGCGGGATCAGCGGCGAGCACTGGCTCGGCGTCGAACCGCAGACCGGGCGCGACCTCTTCGCCCGCCTGGTGTACGGCGCGCGGGTCTCCCTCGGTGTCGCGTTCGCCGCGACCGTCGTGCAGGTGTTCCTCGGCGTCGTGGTCGGCGTCGCGGCCGGCCTCGGCAACCGCTGGGTGGACCAGGCGCTCAGCAGGGCCACCGACGTCATCGTGGCGATGCCCCTGATGGTCCTGTCGCTCGCCCTGATGGCGATCGTGCCCAGCGGATTCCCTCGCCCGGTGCTCGTCGCCCTCGTCATCGGGCTCGTCGCCTGGGGAAACATGGCCAAGATCGTGCGTGCCCAGACGGTCACGCTCAAGGAACTCGACTACGTGGCCGCGGCGCGGCTCAGCGGCTGGGGCACCGTGCGGATCGCCCGGCGCGAGCTGCTGCCCGCGCTCGCCGCGCCCGTCATCACCTACGCCGCGCTGCTCGTCCCCGTGAACATCACGGTCGAGGCCGCGCTGTCGTTCCTCGGTGTCGGAGTGAAGCCGCCGACCGCTTCATGGGGACAGATGCTCACCTCCGCCGACGTCTGGTACCAGGCCGCGCCGCAGTATCTGCTGCTTCCCGCGGGCGCGCTGTTCGTCACCGTGCTCGCGCTCACCGTCCTCGGCGACGGGGTGCGCACCGCGCTCGACCCGCGGGCCGCGTCGAGGCTGCGGGTCGGCACGGGCCGGAAGCGGGAGGCCAAGGCATGACCGGGTTCCTGCTGCGGCGCCTGATCGGCGCCGTCGTCACGCTGTTCGCCATCTCCGTGATCATCTACGTGGTGTTCTACGCCGCGCCGGGCGACGTCGCCCAGATCACCTGCGGGCCGCGCTGCTCGCCCGCCCAAGTCCAGCAGGTCGCCGAGCAGTTGCGGCTCGACGACCCCCTGTACGTCCGCTACTGGGACTTCCTGCAGGGCATCGTCGTCGGCCAGGACTACTCGACCGGCACGACGGTGGAGCACTGCGGCGCGCCCTGCCTCGGGCTCTCCTACCAGAGCGACCAGCAGGTCACCACGCTGATCCTGGCGAAGCTGCCGGTCACCGCGTCCCTCGCGCTCGGCGCGATGGTGATGTGGCTGATCCTCGGCGTGGGCACCGGCGTGCTCTCCGCCTGGCGGCGCGGCCGGGCCAGCGAGCGGGTGCTGACCGCCGTCACGCTCGCGGGCACCGCCACGCCCGTCTTCGTCATCGGCCTGCTGCTGATGATCGTGGTCTGCGGCCAGCTCCAGTGGCTGCCCTTCCCGCAGTACGTCGACTTCGGCGACGACCCGACGCAGTGGGCGTGGAACCTGCTGCTGCCGTGGCTCTCGCTGGCCCTGATCGAGGCCGCGAAGTACGCGCGGCTGACCCGCGCCTCGATGCTGGAGACGCTCGCCGACGACCATGTGCGGACCTTTCGCGCGTACGGCGTGGGGGAGCGGTCCATCATCGGCAGGCACGCGCTGCGGGGCGCCCTCGCGCCCGTCATCGCGCTGACCGCCAACGACGTCGGTTCGATGTTCGGCAGCGCGGTGCTCAGCGAGACGCTGTTCGGCCTGCCCGGCATCGGGCGCGAACTCGTGCACGCCGTCAAGGACGTCGACCTGCCGGTGGTGGTCGGTCTCGTCATGGTCACCGGCTTCTTCGTGGTGCTCGCCAATGCCGTCGCGGACGTCCTGTACGCGGTGGCCGACCGACGGGTGGTGCTGTCGTGAGTCTCGTCCAAGTCGAGGATCTGAGCGTGGAGTTCGGATCGGGAGTCCGTGCTGTGGACGGCCTCTCCTTCACGCTGGAGGCGGGCGGCGCGCTCGCCCTCGTCGGCGAGTCGGGGTCCGGCAAGTCGACCGTGGCGGCCGCGCTGCTCGGGCTGCACCGGGGCACGGGCGCGCGCGTCGGCGGCTCGGTGCGGGTCGACGGCATCGACGTACAGGCGGCGGGCGACGGCGCACGCGAGGCGTCGGACGCCGAACTGCGGCGGCTGCGGGGCGGGAGGGTCGCGATGGTCTTCCAGGATCCGCTCTCCTCCCTTGATCCGTACTACGCGGTGGGCGACCAGATCGCCGAGGTGTACCGCGTGCACACCGGGACGTCGCGGCGGGCGGCACGCGCGCGTGCCGTGCAGGTGCTCGAACGGGTCGGCATTCCCGACGCGGCACGCCGCTCGCGCGCGCGGCCGCACGAGTTCAGCGGCGGCATGCGCCAACGCACGCTCATCGCCATGGCGTTGGCGTGCGAACCCGCGCTGCTGATCGCCGACGAGCCGACCACCGCGCTCGACGTGACCGTCCAGGCCCAGATCCTCGACCTGCTGCACACGCTGCGCCAGGAGACCGGCATGGGGCTCCTCCTGGTCACGCACGACGTGGGCGTCGCCGCCGAGAGCGTCGACGACGTGCTCGTCATGCGCGGCGGACGCGCGGTGGAGCGGGGCGCGGTGCGCGACGTCCTCGGGGCGCCGCGCGAGGCGTACACCCGTGAGCTGCTCGACGCGGTGCCCCGTGTCGACGTGCCGCGGACGCGTCCCGCGGCGGGGCCCGGCGGCGCGGAGCCCGGCGACCCGGTGCTCGAAGCCGTCGGTCTGCGCCGGGAGTTCGGGCGCGGCAGGCGGGCCGTCACGGCGGTCGACGAGGTGTCCCTCGCCGTGCACAGGGGCGAGACCCTCGGGATCGTCGGGGAGAGCGGCAGCGGCAAGACCACCCTGGGCCGGATGCTCGTCGGCCTCCTCCAGCCGAGCGCCGGACGACTCCGCCACGGGGGTGCGGAGCGGTCCGGCGGCCGGGTGCGGCCCGATGTGCAGATGGTGTTCCAGGACCCGGTGTCCTCGCTCAACCCGCGGCGCTCCATCGGCGAGTCCATCGCGGACCCGCTGCGCGCCCGGGGCGAGGACGACTCCTTCGTACGGGAGCGGGTGCGCGAGCTCCTGGAACGCGTCGGGCTCGAAGCGGCGCACTACGACCGCTATCCGCACGAGTTCAGCGGCGGTCAGCGCCAGCGCGTCGGCATCGCGAGGGCACTCGCCGCCGAGCCGCGGGTGATCGTCTGCGACGAGCCGGTCTCCGCGCTCGACGTCACGACGCAGGCCCAAGTGACCGCGCTGCTCGCCGAGTTGCAGCGGGAGCTGGGGCTCGCGCTGATCTTCATCGCGCACGACCTCGCGGTGGTGCGCCAGGTCAGCGACCGGGTCGCGGTGATGCGTGCGGGCCGGATCGTGGAGTGCGGCCCCGCGGAGGAGGTGTACGGCTCGCCCCGCGACCCGTACACCAAGCGGCTGCTGGCCGCCGTGCCCGCGCTCGATCCCGAGGTGGCGGCGCGGCGGCGCGCGGCCCGCAAGGAGCTGACGGCGGACGGCCAGGAGCTGGCCGCAGCATAACTCTCCGTAGCGAAAAGGGGCTTCAGGGGCGCTATAGCGCGACAGAACGCTACCGGCGCGGGAAAGTTACGGCCGTTCACCCCTTTTGGTGGCGCGATGGACAACCGTCCGTCGCGCCACCGGCATGACCGCATACGTTCGTCCCGCTGCGAGCCGCCGGTCCAACGGTGGCTCCCCAAACGGGAGATCGGGGGTGCACTCGTGCGCATCGGACTGCTTACGGAGGGTGGCTATCCGTATGTGAGCGGTGAGGCCAGGCTGTGGTGCGACCGGCTCGTGCGCGGGCTCGGGCAGCACGAATTCGACATCTACGCGCTCAGCCGCAGCGAGCGGCAGGAGACGCAGGGCTGGATCGAACTGCCGCCGCAGGTCAGCCAGGTGCGCACGGCACCGCTGTGGACCGCCGACGACGACGCGCTGTCCGGCGCGGGCCCCCGGGGCGGGCACGGGCGGCGGGCCCGGCGGAGGTTCGCGGAGTGCTTCGGGGAGCTGGCGGCCGTGGTCTGCCGGGGCGACTTCGCGGGCTCGGCGGATCCGTGTGACGAGGTGGCGGACCGTTTCGGCAACGCGCTGTACGGACTCGCCGAACTCGCCCGCGACGAAGGCGGACTCGCCGGAGCGCTGCGCTCCGAGACCGCCGTGCGCGCCCTGGAGGGCGCCTGCCGTGCGCCCGGCGCGCTGCGCGCCGCCCGCACCGTCCGGGTGCCCGACCTGCTCGCCGTCGCGGGCCTGATGGAGCGCGCGCTGCGGCCGCTCTCCCTCGACTGGTACGGGGACGACGGGCTCGGCGCGGTCGACCTGTGCCACGCCACCTCCGGCGGACCCGCCGCGCTGCCCGGCCTGCTGGCCAAGCACTTCGCCGGAGTGCCGCTGCTCGTGACCGAGTACGGCGTGCAGCTGCGGGCGCACTACCTCGCCGCGGGCGACACCGACCTGAGCGCTCCCGCCCGGGCGCTGCTCGCCTCCTTCCAGGGACTGCTCGCCGCCGAGGTGTACGGCAGGGCCACCCTCGTCACCCCCGGCAACACGCACGCCCGCCGCTGGCAGGAGCGCTGCGGCGCCGACCGGGCCAAGCTGCGCACGGTCTACCCCGGCATGGAGTCGGGCCGCTTCTCCGAAGTCGGCGAGGGCGGGTACGACGACTTCGCCGCCGACCCCGGCACGCTGCTCTGGGTCGGCCGCATCGAGCCCGCCAAGGACCTGATCTCACTCCTCCACGCCTTCGCCGACGTCCGCAAGGAAGAGCCCAAGGCGCGCCTGCGGATCGTCGGGGCGCCCGCCGAAGGGCCCGAGGCCGCGGCCTATCTCGCCCACTGCAGGGCGCTCGCGGCACAGCTCTTCCCCGACGAGGCCGACGGCGTGCACGACATCGGCGACAACCCCGTCTCCTTCGAGGAGATCGGCGGCCCCGAGGTGCCCGAACTCGCCGACGCGTACGCGGCAGGGGGCGTCGTCGTCCTGTCCAGCGTCGTCGAGGGCTTCCCGATCAGCCTCGTCGAAGCCATGTTCTGCGGGCGCGCGACCGTCTCGACGGACGTCGGCGCGGTCGTCGAGGTCATCGGCGGCACGGGTCTCGTGGTGCCGGCGCGCAATCCGCGGGCGCTCGCGGAGGCGTGCGTGGCGCTGCTGCGCGACCCGGAGCGCTGCGCGCGCCTGGGCGCGGCGGCGCGGGCGCGGGCCCTCGAACTCTTCACCGTCGAGCAGAACGTCGCGGCGTTCCGCGGGATCTATCTGGAGATCGTCTCGCACTGCCCGGTGCGCAGGGACGCGGTCGACGAGGCGGGCGAACCGCTGCCGTTCGCGAATCCCGCGGAGGCGTACGTCCCCGGGCGGTGGGCGGTCGCGGTGGGACCCGCGTCCGGCGCGGAGCCCGGCACCGAGGCGGCGGGGGTGCCGAGTTGGGCGGTGGACCGGGCCGCCCATGAGGACGCCGAGCTGAAGGAGGCCGCCGTATGAACGGCGTCGAGCGACAGCAGCGTGCCGACGGGGCCCGAGACCGGGCCCAGGAGGGTCGTCCCGACACGGTGGACGCGCCCCGGGCCCCGCTGGGTGCGGGGGGCTGGGACACGCGCTCCGAGGAACTGCTCGCGGATGCGGCGCTGACGCCGGGGGCGGGGCTCGCGCCGGGGGCGGCGCGGGGGCCGGACTTCGGGGCGGTGTCGGTTCCTGCTTTTGGGGAGGGGGGCGTTGCTGGTGCTGGTGGCTGTGCTGGCGCCGATGGTGCCTTCTCCGGTGAGGCTCGGCGGGGCGGGCGGGCGCGGGCCGCGGTCGCCAAGGTGGGGCGGCGGGGCGCCGCCGACCCCGTGAAGGCGCTGATGCACCGTCACCGGGAGCTGTGCGCACGCGCGGTCGACCCGCTGGAGATCGCCGCGGGCCTGGAGGCGCACGGCGTGACCGATCGGACCGCTGCCCGCTTCCGGCACCGCGATGTGTTCGCACTGGCCGAGGAGATGTACGCGCGCGTGCCGCGCGGTGACGACACCGGCGAGCGTCCGGCGCCGAGTGCCGACGGCGACGTACGCAAAGGGCCCGAAGTGCCCGCGGGCTGGGCCCTGTTCGCGCTGCTGCCCGGTGCGGTGTGCGCGCTGGCCGTCGCCGGGATCGCCCTCTCCGCGGGAGGTACGCGGCTCGCGGTGGGGCTCGGGGGTGCGTCAGCCGTGGGCCTGGCGCTGCGCATCGCTCTCCGGTACGGGCCGCTGCGCTCGGCCGCGCATCCGACGCCGTCCACGCGCGCGTGGGTGTGCTGGCTCCTGGCGTACGCGCTCCTGGGCGACGGGCTGTTGAGCGGTGCCGTGGCGGGCGGACCCGACGGGCTCTGGACGCCGTCCTTCGCCGCGCTCCTCGCCCTGTCCCTCGCCGTCGCGCCCGCGATCTGGTGCGCCCGGCTGTTCGCCGTACGGGCCGGGAGGCGGCTCGGGGCCAGCCGCGGACTGGATGAATTCGCCGACTCCGTAAGGCCGTTGCTGCTCGGCGTGTTCGCGCTCTTCCTCGGGGCGCTCGGGGTGCTCCTCGTGCTGTCCGGTGCGGTGCTCGGGGAGTGGGGCGGGGCGTCCGGCGGGGTGCTCAGTGGGACGCTCGCCGGTGCCGGTGCGCTCGGGGCACTCCTTCTGCTCGCACGACTGCTCGGGGCGTACGGGTCCACGCGGGCGCCCGTGTGGATGCTCGGTGCCGCGGGGGCGGCGGAGGCGGGAGCGCTGGCGCTGGTCTTCGCGGGGCGGCTGCCCGGCTGCGGGGCGCTCGCGTCCCCCGTCACGGCCGCCGTCGACACCTGGGGCCCCGGAATCGTCCCCACCACCGCCTGCGGCCTCGCGGCCCTCGCGCTCCTGCTCCACGCGACCAAGACCCTGACCCGGGCGTCGGCTCATGCGCACTTTGGGGGTGCGCTGTGAGTGGGGCTGGGCGGGGGAGGGGTTGCGCCGGGGGCCATGCGCCGGGGTGGCGTGCCGTCGCTGTTGCCGGTGGGGACGTTCTCGGGCGCCGCCCGGCCCGCGCAGGTGTCGTACGCCGCGGGCGGGCCGTGCCCTTCGGGAGCGGGGCGCCCGGCCGTCTCAGGGCGGCCCGCCCCGGAGGCGGCGCCTCCGCCCTCCCCTCCGCGGCCCGCACGGGCCCCCGCCCCGCCCTCCCCATGAGTGGCGTGTGCCGTTCAGACCACTCTCCCGCGGGGCCGACACCGCGGGCCTTATCCCGTGAACCACGGCAACCTCCCGAAGGAGAAAGACAGATGATCACCCGCAGCCGCCTCCGCCTCCGCGCGGTTACCCCGGGAGGCCCCCGATGAGGGTGCTGCTGATCGGAGCCAATGGATACCTCGGCCGGTTCGTCGCCGACCGGCTGCTCGCCGATCCGGCGGTGCAGCTCACCGCGCTCGGCCGCGGCGACGACTCGGACGTACGGTTCGACCTCGCGAGCGGCAGCCCCGGCGCGCTCACCCGCTTCCTGGACGCGGTGCACCCGGGCGTCGTGATCAACTGCGCGGGCGCCACACGCGGCGGCGCCCGCGAGCTGACCCGGCACAACACCGTCGCCGTCGCCACCATCTGCGAGGCCCTGCGCCGCAGCGGCTGCGGGGCGCGGCTCGTGCAGCTGGGCTGCGGCGCCGAGTACGGACCGAGCCAGCCGGGCTCGTCGACCGCCGAGGACGCGGTGCCGCGGCCCGGCGGGCCCTACGGCGTCAGCAAGCTGGCCGCCACCGAGCTGGTCCTCGGCTCCGGGCTCGACGCCGTCGTGCTGCGGGTCTTCTCGCCCGCCGGGCCCGGCACGCCCGCGGGGTCGCCGCTCGGGCGCCTCGCCGAGGCCATGCGGCGCGCGATGCAGGCGGGGGACGGCGAGCTCAAGCTCGGGGGACTCGGCGTGCAGCGGGACTTCGTCGACGTACGCGACGTGGCGCGCGCCGTGCACGCCGCCTCGCTCTCCGCGGCCCAGGGCATCGTGAACATCGGCGCGGGCCGCGCCGTCCGGCTGCGGGACGCCGCCGCGGTCCTCGCCCGCGTCGCGGGGTACGGCGGCGCGCTGCACGAACTGGACCAGGTGCCCGTGAGGCCATCCATCGGGCACCCCCGCACCGAATCAGAGCACGGGACCCCGGCCGCGTACCCCTACCCGGACGGCTGCGGCAGCTGGCAGCAGGCGGACGTGCGGACCGCGCGCGACCGGCTCGGCTGGCGGCCCCGCATCAACCTCGAAGAGTCACTCGCCGACATCTGGATGGAGGCCGCATGCCGCATCTGACCAGGACCACCAGGGGTGCCGCGAGCACCGACGTACGCATCGGCTTCGGCATCCCGGGCTTCGCCCACCCCCTCGTCGCCCCCGCCGAATGGTCCGAACTCACCCGCCCCGGAACCCCTTTGAAGTGGGTTGTCCTGAATGTCGCGAACGGCCCGGGTGAGCGGCCCGACCCGCACTGCCTGGAGGCGGCGGGACGGCTGCGGAACGCGGGCGTCCGTGTGCTGGGTCACCTCGACATGACGTACGGCGCACGCTCCTTCGGCGAGCTGATCTCCGACGCCCACCGCTACCTCGACTGGTACCAGGTCGACGGCTTCTCCCTCGACCGCTGCCCGACGGAGCGTGCCTCGCTCCCCGAGGTGCGCAGGACCGTCACGACGCTGCGCGCGCTCATCGGCGACGCGCACATCGTGCTGGGCCACGGCACCCACCCCTACCCCGGATATGCCGAGATGGGCGACCAGTTGGTGACCTTCGCGGGCCCGTGGAGCGACTACCGCTGGTCGCAGGTGGCCGAGTGGACCGCCGACTATCCGCCCGAGCGCTTCTGCCACTTCGTGCACGGCATGCCGCGCGGACATCTGGAGGAGGCGCTGCGCATCGCGCGCTGGCAGGGCGCCTCGACGATCTACTTCACCGACCGGGTCGGCGACGGCGGCACGGGCGCCCCCTGGGAGTCCATGCCCGGGTACTGGGACGAGATTGTCTCGCGTATCGGAACAGGTGTCTCGGAATGAAGAAGGGCGTGGCAGTGTTACGGAGAGAACAACCGTACGTAGGAACCGACCAACGGAGTCCCCGTGTCGCTGCCACCCCTGGTCGAGCCCGCATCTGAGCTCACCGTCGACGAGGTCCGCAGGTACTCCCGCCACCTGATCATCCCGGATGTCGGGATGGACGGGCAGAAGCGGCTGAAGAACGCCAAGGTGCTCTGTGTGGGCGCCGGCGGCCTCGGGTCACCGGCGCTGATGTACCTGGCCGCGGCCGGTGTCGGCACCCTCGGCATCGTCGAGTTCGACGAGGTCGACGAGTCCAACCTGCAGCGCCAGATCATCCACAGCCAGGCCGACATCGGCCGCTCCAAGGCGGAGTCCGCGAAGGACTCGGTCCTCGGCATCAACCCGTACGTGAACGTGATCCTGCACGAAGAGCGGCTCGAGGCCGACAACGTGATGGACATCTTCAGCCAGTACGACCTGATCGTCGACGGCACGGACAACTTCGCGACCCGCTACCTGGTCAACGACGCCTGCGTGCTGCTCAACAAGCCGTACGTATGGGGCTCGATCTACCGCTTCGACGGCCAGGCGTCCGTCTTCTGGAGCGAGCACGGCCCGTGCTACCGCTGCCTCTACCCGGAGCCCCCGCCGCCCGGCATGGTCCCCTCCTGCGCCGAGGGCGGCGTGCTCGGCGTGCTGTGCGCGTCGATCGGCTCCATCCAGGTCACCGAGGCGATCAAGGTCCTCACGGGCACGGGTGAGCCCCTGGTCGGCCGCCTGATGATCTACGACGCCCTGGAGATGCAGTACCGCCAGGTCAAGGTCCGCAAGGACCCCGACTGCGCGGTCTGCGGCGAGAACGCCACCGTCACCGAGCTCATCGACTACGAGGCCTTCTGCGGCGTCGTGTCCGAGGAGGCCCAGGAGGCGGCGGCCGGTTCGACGATCACTCCCAAGCAGCTCAAGGAGTGGATCGACGACGGCGAGAACATCGAGATCATCGACGTCCGCGAGATCAACGAGTACGAGATCGTCTCGATCCCCGGCGCCAAGCTGATCCCGAAGAACGAGTTCCTCATGGGCACCGCCCTCCAGGACCTCCCGCAGGACAAGAAGATCGTCCTGCACTGCAAGACGGGTGTCCGCAGTGCGGAAGTCCTCGCGGTGCTGAAGTCCGCGGGCTTCGCGGACGCGGTGCACGTGGGCGGCGGCGTGATCGGCTGGGTCAACCAGATCGAGCCCGACAAGCCGGTCTACTAGGCGTAGCGCTTGAACGGAGATGGGGCCCGCACCTTTTGGTGCGGGCCCCATTGCCTTGGGCACGGGGTGGGTCGGGTCAGGACGAGCAGACCTTGCCGTCCTCGGGGACCTTGCCGTTCAGGAGATACGCGTCGACCGTGCTGTCGACGCACGTGCTGCCGCTGCCGTACGCGCCGTGGCCCTCGCCCTTCCAGGTCAGCAGCGTGCCGACGCCCTTGCCGAGCTCGTCCGCCATCTTGCGGGCGCCTTCGTAGGGGGTGGCCGGGTCTCCGGTGTTGCCGACGACGAGGATCGGGGCCGCGTCCGGGGCGCTCACCTCGGGGGATTCGTGCTGTCCCGCCACCGGCCACTGGTGGCACCAGCCCGCCGAGTCCCAGCCGAGGAACTCGCCGAAGACCGGGGATATCTCGCGGAACCGGTCCATGCGCTGCTTCGCCTGCTCCGGAGTCGTCCGCGTCTTGGAGTCCAGGCAGGAGATCGCCCGCTGCGAGTGGCTCTGCGTGCTGTAGTGACCGGAGGGATCGCGTTCGTTGTACGCGTCGGCGAGCTGCAGCAGTGCCGTCCCGTCGCCCTTCTCGGCGTCCTCCAGGGCGCGGGTCAGGGTCGGCCAGGTCTGCTTGCTGTACAGCGTGATCGTGATGCCGGTCGTCGCGAGGGACTCGGTCAGCTCGCGGTCGCCGGAGGTGCGCAACGGCTTCGCGTCTATGCGCTTCAGGAGCCTCGCGACCTTCGCGGAGCCCGCCTTGGGGTCCTGGCCACGGGACTTGAAGTAGTTGTCGAGGGCGCGCTGGAAGCCCCGCGCCTGGTTCTCGGCGTGGCCCACCGAGTCCGCGCTCGGGTCGACGACGGCGTCGAGCGTGAGGCGGCCGACCCGCTGGGGGAACAAGTGCGCGTACGTGCCGCCGAGTTCGGTGCCGTACGAGATGCCCATGTAGTGCAGCTTTTCGTCGCCGAGGACCTGGCGCATGACGTCCATGTCGCGGGCCGCGTCGGCCGTGGAGACATGGCCGACGACCTTCTTCGACCCGCGCGCGCAGCCCGCGCCGAAGTCCGCGGCGTCCTTGAAGTACGCCTTCTCCTCGGCCGCCGTGTCCGGGGTGAGGTCGACCGTCCGCTCGGCGGCCTGCGTCGCCTTGTCGTCGCGGCACCGCACGCCTTCGCTGGCCGCGACGCCGCGCGGGTCGAAGCTCACCAGGTCGTACCGCTCACGCAGCGAGCCGTATGTGTCGGCGAAGGACGGCAGGCCCGAGACGCCCGAGCCGCCGGGGCCGCCGAAGTTGAAGACGAGGGAGCCGATGCGGTCGCCCTTGCCGGTGGTCCTGGCGCGGATCAGGGCGATGCCGATCGTCTCGCCGTCCGGCTTCGCGTAGTCCAGCGGGACCTTGAGGGTCGAGCACTGCCAGTCGGCGCCCGGCGCGGTGCCCCCTTCGGGCGCCTTGCAGCCGGACCAGTCCAGCTTCTGGGTGGTGACCGAGGCCGGCAGGGTCGAGGAGGCGTCGGGCTTCGGCGCGGGACCGGAGGCGCTCGCCGAGGAGCCCTTGCCGTCTCCCTTGCCGTCCCCTTCGCCGTCGTCCGACGAACAGCCGACGGCGAGCCCCGCCACCAGGACCCCTGTGGCGGCCAGGGCCGCGGACCGCACGAAACGCTGCATTGAGGCGCTTCCCCCCTTGGAAGACAGTCAGGCCATAGTAGGCGGGGCCACTGACAGCGGCCCGGACGGGATCAGCCGCAGACCGTCCCCGCCTTCGGCACCGTCCCGTCGAGGAGATAGCTGTTCACGGCGTCCCGCACGCACGTGTTCTTGCTGTCGTACGCCCCGTGCCCCTCGCCCTTGTACGTCATCTCGACCCCGACGCCCTTGCCGAGCGCCTGCGCCATCTTGCGGGCGCCTTCGTAGGGCGTGGCCGGGTCCCCGGTGTTGCCGATGACGACGATGGGCGGTGCCCCTTCGGCGCCGACGTTCGGGTGGTCGGCCTGGCCCTCCACCGCCCAGTCCGTGCAGCCGACCATGCCCCAGGCCAGATAGTCGCCGAACAGCGGTGAGGCCGCACGGAACTCGGGGAGCTTCTGGTCGACGTACTCCGTGGTGTAACGCGCCTTGTCGTCGGCGCAGTTGATGGAGATGTTGGCGGCCTGGATGTTGCTGTACTCGCCGTCCTCGCTGCGTCCGTTCATCGAGTCGGAGAGCAGCATGAGGATCTTGCCGTCGCCGTCGTAGGCCTCTTCGAGGCCCTGGGTGAGGTACGGCCAGAAGTCCTTGGAGTACAGCGACTGCGCGATGCCGTTGGTGGCCGCGGTCTGGGTCAGCTCGCGCGGCGGGAGGCCGGGGATCGGTTTCTTGTCGAGGTCCTTGAGAAGCCCCGCGATCTTGTCCTTGACGTCCTGCTCCGTGTCGCCGACCGGGCAGTCCTCGACCTTGGAGGTGCAGTCCTTCGCGAAGTTGTCGAGCGCGAGCTGGAAGCCCTTGGCCTGGCCGAGCGAGCCCTGCTCGGCCGTCTGGGTGGGGTCGACGACCGCGTCGAAGACGGCCCTTCCCACGTTCTTGGGGAACAAGTGGGCGTAGACGCCGCCCAGTTCGGTGCCGTACGAGATGCCGAAGTAGTGCAGCTTGTCGTCGCCGAGGACCTGGCGCATCAGGTCCATGTCGCGGGCCGCGTCGGTGGTGCGGACGTACGGGAGCGTCTCGCCGGAGTTCTTGTCGCAGGCGCCGTTGAACGCCTTGACGTTGTCGATGAGCTTCTTCTTCTCGGCGTCGTCGTCGGGCGTGGAGTCCTGCTGGAAGTACGCGTCGAGCTGCTCGTCGTCCTCGCACTCGATGCCCGCGCTGCGGCCGACGCCGCGCGGGTCGAAGCTCACCAGGTCGTAGCGGGTACGCAGCTTGGCGTAGTCCGCGCCGAAGGCGGGCAGCGTGGTGACGCCCGAACCGCCGGGGCCGCCGAAGTTGAAGACCAGGGACCCGATGCGGTCCTCCTTGTCGCCGCTCGTGGCCGCCTTGATCAGCGCGATGCCGATCGTGTCGCCCTTGGGCTTCGTCCAGTCGAGCGGCGCCTTCATGGTGGCGCACTGCCACTCGGCGCCGCCGGGCAGCGGCGACGGGGCACCGCCGCCGCCCTCGGCGGCCGAGGGCGCGGGGCAGTCCTGCCAGCTCAGCTTCTGGTCCGGCAGGGCCTCGTCCTTGGAGTCGCTGCCGCCGCAGGCCGCGAGCGTGGCGACGAGCAGGACGGCGGTGGCGGCCACAGCGGTGGCGCGCGGCTTGGACTGTGTGGGCATGTGCCCATCCTGCGGGGGGTCCTGACGGTGCGCTCGGGGCGCGGGCCGTGTGGGTGAGCCCCCCGGGCGCGCGGGCCCTGCTGCGGGCGGGTGTCAGCCCTCCATGAGCCCGCAGGCCGCGTCCGTCCCCGTGGCCACGCACGCCGCGACGCCGACCCCCTCGTACGCCGCCCCGCACAGCTGGATCCCGGGGAGCTTCCCGACGGCCTCACGGACGCGGGCGATCCGCTCCTTGTGGCCGACGCCGTACTGCGGAAGGCCGCGCTCCCAACGGGTCACGCGCGCGGCGACGGGCTCGCCGATGCAGCCGAGCGCCTGGTGCAGTTCGATGACCGAGCTGCGGATGAGGTGCCGGTCGGGCACGGCGAGCCGGTGCTCCTCGCAGACGCGGCCGATCGAGGTGCGCAGCAGGAAGACGTCGGGTGCCGCCTCGCTCTGCCAGCGCCACTTGTTGGAGAGGAACGTGGCGGCCTTGATGGTGTGCCCGTCGACGGCCGGCACCAGGAAGCCGTTGCCCTGGGGCAGCGCGTCGCCCCGCGCGAGCGCCTTCGTCCGGGGGAACGCCATGGTCACCACGGCGGTACTGGCGTGCTGGATCGCACCGAGGTCCGCGTCGGCGAGCGGCGCGTGCGGGCGCAGCAGCTCGGCGGCCTCGTACGCGGGCACGGCGAGGATCACCGCGTCCGCCTCCATCAGGAGCGGTCCGTCGCTGGTCACGGCGAGCACCCGCCACCGTCCTGCCGTGGTGCGCTGCAGTTCACGCGCGCGCGTGCCGGTCAGTATCCGCGCTCCGGACGCCTCGGCCACGGCGTGCGGGAGGCGCCCTGTGCCGCCGCGCAGGCCCTGGACGGGGACGGGTTTCGGGGCGGTGGCTTCGGAGGGTCCGGCAGGCGTGCGCATCCGGCGCAGCGCTGCGAGCAGCGTTTCGCCCCGCTCGGCGACCGCCGCCACACGCGGCAGCACCGCCCGCAGCGAGAGACGGTCGGGGCGGCCCGCGTACACGCCGCCGAGCAGCGGCTCCACGAGGCGGTCCACGGTCTCCTGGCCGAGCCGCCCGCCCAGGTACTCCGCCACGGACACGTCCTCCGTCAGGGCCTCGGCGGGCAGCGAGTCCTCGTGGCCGAGCCGGGCCGTTCCCTCCTCGGACAGCAGCCCGGTGCCCGCCAGCGCGGCCGGGTCGGTGGGGATGCCCATGACGTGGCCCAGCGGCAGCGGGCGCAGCGCGCCGCCCGACCACAGGGTGGTGGGCGCGGGGGCCGGGTCGCACAGCGCGGCGCCGAGACCGACCTCCTGGGCGAGGCGTACGGCCTCCGGGCGCAGCGCCATGAGGGACTCGGCGCCCTCGTCGACGGGGGCGCCCGCGAGCGTGCCCGTACGGAGCTTGCCGCCGATGCGGGGGCCGCCCTCCAGGACGGTCACCTCCGCGTCGCCGCGCAGCCGCCAGGCGGCCGCGAGACCGCTGATGCCGCCGCCGACGACGATCACCGAACGCTTCATGCCGTGCTTCCTTCCGTGCGGGCGGCACGGGCCGGGCGGGGTGCCGCGTCCGCGAGCAGCTCCCGCAGCTCGTCCTGGTACGGGAAGCCGCCCGGCTCGTACGCGCACCAGGGGTCGGCGGCGAGCACCCGCCCCGTCGCCCCGTACGCGCGCGAACGGGAGCCCCCGCACACGGTGTTGAACTCGCAGCGCCCGCACGCGCCACCGAGCAGCGCAGGCTCGCGCAACGTCGTGAACAGCGCGGAGCCCCGGTAGATGGCGCCGAGCGGATGGTGCTTCACATTGCCCGCCGACAGCGGCAGGAAGCCGCTGGGATGGACCTCTCCGGTGTGCGAGACGAAGACGAAGCCGCGTCCCGAACCGACGTCCATGGGCGGCCTGCGCACCGCGCGCCGCTCCCCGTCGTGCAGACCGACGGCACGCGCGCGTGCCGTCAGACGCGCGTACAGGGGGCCCAATTCGGGGCTCTCGCCGTGCCGTTCCAGGATGGTCCGCTGGAGCGCCACACGGCGGAAGTGGTGGCCCTCGGTGGTCTTGGTGGCAAGGACGGCGCCCGTGTCGTACAGGAAGTGCAGGACGTCCTCGACCTCGTCGGGGCCGAGCGCGGACAGCTGTTCGCCGCGCCCGGTCGGCACGAGCACGAAGCCGCTCCAGAGCATGGCGCCCTCGCGCCGCACCAGGGCCGCGATATCGGCGAGGTCTTCCAGGCTGTCGCGCGTGATGGTGGTGTTGACCTGCACCTTCAGGCCGAGTTCACGGGCGGTGCGCCAGCCGTCGATGGTCCAGTCGAAGACGCCCGGCACGCCCCGGAAGGCGTCGTGGCGCTCGGCGGTGGACCCGTCGAGGCTCAGTGAGAGGGCGATGGCTCCCGCGTCGCGCACCGCCGTCAGGTTGGCCCGGTCGAGCGTCGGCGTCCCCGAGGGGGAGACGGCGACGCGCAGCCCCAACGCCGTTCCGTACGCGATGAGTTCGGTGAGGTCGGCCCGCTGGAACGGGTCGCCGCCCGTGATCACGAACAGTGGCGAAGGCCTGCCGAAGGCCGCGATCTGGTCCATGAGCCGGCGGGCGTCCGCACCGTCGAGCTCCCGTGGGTCCCGCTCGGGCTGCGCCTCGGCCCTGCAGTGCAGACAGGCCAGCGGGCACGCGCGCGTGGCCTCCCAGATGACGATGAAGGGCCGCTCGTCGACGGCGTGCCGGGGGCGTCGTACGACGCGTCCCGCGGGGCGGTTCATGAGGCGCGCTCCCAGCCGCGCCCGGGCTTGCGTCCCGCGAGCTGCTGGGGGTCCCGGGCGCGGTAGACGACGTACGGCCTGAAGAGGTACGTGAAGGGGGCGCTGAAGATGTGGGCGAGCCGTGAGAAGGGGATCAGTGCGAACAGCGCGAAGCCGAAGACGATGTGCAGCTTGAAGGCGAGCGGCGCGGCGCCCATCAGGTGGTAGTCGGGCTGCAGCGTGAACAGGCTCCGGAACCACACGGAGATGCCCTCGCGGTAGTTGTAGTCGACCGCTCCGGAGGAGTTGAGGACGGTCGCGATCAGGCCGAGCAGCATCGCGCCGAGCAGCACCGTGTACATCAGGTGGTCACTACGGAGGGTGGCTTTGCGCACGGCGGGCACCCGGAGACGCCGGTGGACGAGGATGCCGATGCCGACGGCCGCCGCGAGGCCCGCGACGGCCCCCGTGGAGACGGCCATCAGGTGGTACGTGTGGTCGCTGACGCCCACCGCGTCCGTCCAGCTGTCCGGGATCAGCAGCCCGACGACGTGGCCGAGCACCACGAACGCCATCCCGAAGTGGAAGAGCGGCGAACCGATGCGCAGCAGACGCGACTCGTGCAGCTGCGAGGAGTGCGTGCTCCAGCCGAACCGGTCGTAGCGGGCCCGCCACACCAGGCCCGCGATCAGGAGCGTGACGGCGACATAGGGCATGACGCCCCACAGGAGGAGGTCCATTACGCCGGGGTCCTTTCCGGGGCGGCGGGGACGGTGGGCCACGGCAGGTCGGCACCGGGGCCGAAGGGTTCGAGCCCTACGGTCTCCCGGGGCGGGCCGCTGCGGGCGAGCGACTTCGCCTCGGCCCGCGTCTTCGGAGAGGGGCCCGGGAGCGTCCCGCAGACCGCTTCGAGCACGCGCGCGTAGGGCGTGCCGTGGTCCGTGACGGCCAGGCGCAGCAGTTCGAGACCGGCGCGGTGCTCCTCCAACAGGGCGGTGCCCGCAGCCTCTTCGCGCGCGGCGAATTCGAGCAGCACCGGCAGGAAGTCGGGCAGCTCTTCGGAGGCGAACTCCAGGCCGTGCTCGCGGTAGACCTGCTTGACGCGCACCAGGGAGAGCCCGCGGTTGCGGGTGTCGCCGTCGGACCACCAGGTGAGGTAGAGGCAGCGGCGGTTGCGGGTGTCGAAGACGTCCGTGTAGTGCGCGGCGAGGTCCAGCGGGTGCTGCACGCGCGCGTGGGCGATGAACGCGCGCAGGGCGGGCTCGTCCACCGCTTCGTGGAGCAGGTCGAGATCCGCGTACAGCCGCTCGTCCGGGTACTGGAGGAGCCGCCCGGCGACGAGACGGACGAGGGCGTCGGGGCTCATGCGCTCCTCCGGGTGGGGCTGAGGTTGAGCAGGACGCTCTCTCCGGAGGCCTGGTCCGGGGCGTCGCCCACCGGGCAGCTCTCTTCGAAGGGATGCGCGTCGGCGAGGGCGTCCGCGTCGGCGCGGGCCGCGGTCGGAACGACGTACCTGTCCTCGTACTTGGCGATCGCGAGGAGGCGGAACATGTCCTCCATCTCCTGCCCGGTCAGGCCGACCGCCCGGGCGATGGACTCGTCGCGCTCCTGGCCGAGGTTGACGCGGCGCATGTACGCGCGCATGGCGGCCATCCGGCGCAGCACCGCGTCGACGGCGTAGGCGTCGCCCGCCGTGAGGAGTTCGGCGAGGTACTCCACCGGGATCCGCAGCGCGTCGATGGCGCCGAACAGATTGCCCGCGTCCTCGCCGTCCCGCCCGGCGGCGGCGACCGCCTCGACCACCGGGGACAGCGGCGGCACGTACCAGACCATCGGCATCGTGCGGTACTCCGGGTGCAGCGGCAGCGCCACCTGGTACGTCCTGATCAGGTCGTACACGGGGGAGCGGCGGGCCGCGTCGAGCCACTCCTCGGTGATGCCGGACGCGCGCGCCGCGGCGGCGACCGCCGGGTCGTGCGGATCGAGGAAGCACTCCAACTGGGCCGGGTAGAGGTCCTGTTCGTCCTCGACCGCCGCGGCCCGCGCGACCTTGTCGGCGTCGTACAGCATCACGCCGAGGTAGCGCATGCGCCCCACGCACGTCTCCGAGCAGATCGTCGGCATCCCGGCCTCCAGGCGCGGGAAGCAGAACGTGCACTTCTCCGCCTTGCCGGTGGCGTGGTTGAAGTAGACCTTCTTGTAGGGGCAGCCGGTCACGCACATCCGCCAGCCCCTGCACTGGTCCTGGTCGACCAGGACAATGCCGTCCTCCACGCGCTTGTACATCGCTCCGGAGGGGCACGAGGAGACGCACGCGGGGTTGAGGCAGTGCTCGCAGATCCGCGGCAGATAGAACATGAAGCTCTGCTCGAACTCGAAGCGGATCTTCTCGCCGACCTCGTCGCGGATCTTCTCCACGAGCGGGTCCTTGGGCGCGTGCTCCGGAGCGCCGCCGAGGTTGTCGTCCCAGTTGGGGCCCCACTCGATGGTGCCGATGGGCTCGCCGGTGACCTGGGAGACGGGCTTGGCGACCGGCATGTCGTCTCCGGCCGGGGCGTCGGTGAGGTTCTTGTACTCGTACGTCCAGGGCTGGTAGTAGTCCGCCATTTCCGGGAGTTCGGGGTTGGCGAAGATCTGGCCGAGCCGCTTGAGGCGCCCTCCGGCGCGCAGCCGGAGCCGCCCGGACCTGGTCCGCTCCCAGCCGCCCCGCCACCGCTCCTGGTCCTCCCAGCGGCGCGGATAGCCCTGCCCGGGGAGCGTCTCGACGTTGTTGAACCAGACGTACTCGGTGCCCTTGCGGTTGGTCCACGCCTGCTTGCAGGTGACCGAACAGGTGTGGCAGCCAATGCACTTGTCGAGGTTCATGACCATGGCCACTTGGGCCATGACCCGTCCGACGGTGACTCCGTCACGGGGCATCAGTACGTGACCTCCTGGTTGCGGCGGCGGATGACCGTCACCTCGTCGCGCTGGTTGCCGGTCGGGCCGAGGTAGTTGAAGGCCCAGGTCAACTGGGCGTAGCCGCCGACCAGATGGGTGGGCTTGAGCATGATCCGGGTCAGGGAGTTGTGGATGCCGCCGCGCCGCCCGGTCTTCTCCGTCTTCGGGACGCCGACCGTGCGCTCCTGGGCGTGGTTCATGTAGACCGTGCCCGGGGGCATCTTGTGCGAGACGATCGCGCGGGCCGTGATGACGCCGTTGCGGTTCACGGCCTCGATCCACTCGTTGTCGCGCACGCCGATCGCCTGCGCGTCCTGCGGGGACATCCACACGGTCTGCCCGCCGCGGCCGAGCGTCATCATGTAGAGGTTGTCCTGGTACTGGGAGTGGATCGCCCACTTGTTGTGCGGCGTCAGGAAGCGCACGGCCACTTCCCGCCCGTCCGTTTGAGAACCCAACTCGGGCTCTCCGTAGAGGCGGTGCATGTTCAGCGGCGGCTTGTAGACGGGCAGTGCCTCGCCGACCTCGTGGATCCAGTCGTGGTCCAGGAAGAAGTGCTGGCGCCCGGTCAGCGTGTGCCAGGGCTTCAGGTGCTCGGTGTTGACGGTGAACGCCGTGTAGCGGCGCCCGCCGGACTCGCTGCCCGACCACTCCGGGGACGTGATGACCGGCACCGGGCGTGCCTGCGTGTCCGCGAACGTGATCCGCTTGCCCTCGGCCTCGGCCGCAAGGTGCGCCAGCTCCGTCCCGACGCGTTTCTCCAGGGTCTGGAAGCCCTGGGTGGCCAGGCGGCCGTTGGAGGTCCCGGAGAGCGACAGGATCGCCTCGCAGGCCCGCTGGGCGGTGTCCAGGCGCGGCCTGCCGTCGGCGGTGCCGCCGCGCACCGTGCCGTTCTTCTCCTTCAAGTACGCGATTTCCTCGGCGACATCGAAGGTGACCGCCTTCGTGGTGACCCCGAGCCGGTCGACCAGCGGGCCGAGCGCCGCGAACTTCTCCCCGACCGCTCCGTAGTCGCGCTCCACGACGGCGAGGTTGTACATGGTGCGCCCGGGCACCGGTTCGCACTCGCCCTTCGACCAGTCGAGCGCGACACCGCCGGGCTGCGCCATCTCGCCGCCCGGAGTGTCGTGCTGGAGCGCGGTGGCGACGAGGTCGCGGCGTACGCCCAGGTGCTCGCCCGCCAGCTCGCCGAAGCGGCGGGCGATGGCGTGGAACGCGTCGTAGTCGGTGCGCGCCTGCCAGGGCGGGTCCACGGCGGGCGTGAAGGCGTGCAGGAAGGGATGCATGTCCGTGGACGACAGGTCGTGCTTCTCGTACCAGGTGGCGGCCGGCAGGACGACGTCGGAGAGCAGCGTCGTGGACGTCATCCGGAAGTCGAGGCAGAGCAGCAGGTCGAGCTTGCCCTCGACGTCTTCGGAGTGCCACTTCACATCGCGCGGCGCACAACGCGGCCCGTCGTCGGGCAGGTTGGAGTGCGTGCCGAGCAGATGCTTCAGGAAGTATTCGTTGCCCTTGGAGGACGAGCCGAGCAGATTGGCCCGCCATACGTTGAGCACGCGCGGCCAGTTGCCCGGCGCGTCGGGGTCCTCGCCCGCGAAGCCCAGCGTGCCGTCCTTGAGCTCCTTGACGGTGCTCGCCACCGGGTCCTCGGCCTCTCCCAGGTCCAGTGGATTGCGGTCGAAGGTCGGGTAGGACGGCATCCAGCCCATCCGCGCGGACGCGGCGAGGCAGTCGGCGCCCGTCATCCCCTCGAAGCGCCCGTCGCCCAGCGGCGACGCGAGGGCCTCGGCGGGCAGCGTGTCGTAACGCCACTGGTCGGTGTGCAGGTAGAACCAGCCCGCACCGATCATGTGCCGGGGCGGACGGCCCCAGTCGGACGCGCTCGCGAGCGTCGCCCAGCCGGTCACCGGGCGGCACTTCTCCTGTCCTACGTAGTGACCCCATCCGCCGCCGTTGCGTCCCTGGCAGCCGGTGAGTGTGAGCAGCGCGAGGAAGGCACGGTAGATGGTCTCGGAGTGGAACCAGTGGTTGGTGCCCGCGCCCATGAGGATCATGCAGCGCCCTTGTGAGGCCTCTGCGGTCTCCGCGAACTCCCGTGCCACGCGCGCGGCTTGCGCGGCCGGCACGGAGGTGAGGGTCTCCTGCCAGGCGGGCGTGCCGGGCTGGGAGGCGTCTTCGTAGGAGGCGGGCCACTCGCCGGGCAGCCCCGCGCGCGGGACGCCGTACTGGGCGAGCATCAGGTCCAGGACGGTGGTGACGAGGCGGCCGCCGATCCGGCGTACGGGGACTCCTCGACGTATGACGTCGTGCGTGTCGTCCTCGAAGCGGGGCAGCAGGATCTCGGCGCTCTCGGCGCCGTCGCCGTGCAGCGTGAGCCGGGGCACGGTGTCGCCGAGGTCGAGGTTCCAGTCCGGTGTCCTGGATGCGCCCCAGCGGTGGCCGAGCGTGCCGTTGGGCACCGTCGGCTCGCCGCTCACGTCGTCGATCAGGACGGTCTTCCACCGCGCGTTCTCGGTCTCCTCGCCGAGATCGGCCGCGGTGAGGAACTTGTGCGGCACGAGGCCCTTTTCGGTCTCGTCGAGAGTGACCAGGAAAGGGAGATCCGTGTAGCGGCGTACGTAATCCTCGAAGAACGGGGTCTGCCGGTCGACGAAGAATTCCTTGAGGATGACATGGCCCATGGCGAGCGCGAGCGCGCCGTCCGTTCCCGGGTGCGGATGCATCCACTCGTCCGCGAATTTCGTGTTGTCCGCGAAATCCGGGGACACGGTGACGACCTTCTGCCCGCGATAACGCGCCTCCGTCATCCAGTGCGCGTCCGGCGTCCGCGTCACCGGCACATTGGAACCCCACATCATCAAATAGGCGGCGTCCCACCAGTCGCCTGATTCCGGCACGTCGGTCTGGTCGCCGAATACCTGCGGGGACGCGACAGGGAGATCGGCGTACCAGTCATAGAAGGAGAGCATCGGGGCGCCGATGAGGGAATGGAAACGCGCGCCCGCCGCATGCGACGCCATCGACATGGCGGGAATGGGGGAGAAGCCGGCGACTCGGTCGGGGCCGTGTTCCTTGATGGTGTGGACGTGCGCGGCCGCGACGATCTCGACGGCCTCTTCCCAGCTCGCCCGCACCAGGCCGCCCTTGCCGCGCGCCTTCTGGTACGCCCTGCGGCGCTCCGGGTCGGCCTGAATGTCCGCCCAGGCGAGCACCGGGTCCTTGAGTCGGGACTTCGCCTCCCTGTACATCTCGAGGAGAGTGCCGCGCACATGCGGATACCGGACGCGCGTCGGCGAATACGTGTACCAGGAGAAGGCGGCGCCGCGCGGACAACCGCGTGGTTCGTATTCGGGACGGTCGGGCCCGACGGACGGATAATCCGTGGCCTGCGTCTCCCATGTGATGATGCCGTCCTTGACGTACACCTTCCACCGGCACGAGCCCGTGCAATTCACGCCGTGCGTGGAATACACGACCTTGTCGTGACTCCACCTGTCCCGATAGAAGGCTTCTCCGTCCCGGCCGCCGATGTGCTGCACGCGGTGCAGATCATCGGACGTCTCCGCGGCGCGGGTGAAGAAACTCCCGGCCCTCACGAGCGTCTCCGCGACGTCTTTCCTCTGCTGCAACGTCACATCTCCTGGGCGTACCGAAGAAAGGGCCGCACGGCACGTGCTGCCTGCAACGACCCTAAGCCTCAATTCGGTTGCCACCCCGGGGACTTAGGTCCCATGCAGGCATGACCTCTTGCCGGAATTTCCCGGGCCCTGTGCTGCGATGCTGGACGCATGGCCAAGAAGAGGACGGGCGGGCCGCGTACCTGGCTGCCGAACCAGCACGGCGCATGGGCGATGCTCGCGGTGCCCTTCACAGCGGGCGTGTTCCTCGCCGACGGTCCCGGACAGGGGCCCCGGTGGGCCCATCTGCCGCTCCTCGTCGCCTGGTTGACCGGGTACGTCGCCGCCTTCCACGCCCAGCAGTGGCTCCGGCTGCGCCGCGTCTCCCGTAACCCGCGCGCCCCGCGCCGCCATGTGCGCCCCGGCCTCGGCTCGGCGGCGGTGTGCGCGGCCTGCGGGGTGCCGCTCCTCTTCGCGTACCCGTGGCTGCTCCTCGCGGCGGCCTGCGCGGCACCCTTCGTGGCGGTCAACACCTGGTACGCGTGGCGGAACAGGGAGCGGGCGCTCGTCAACGGCCTCGCGGCGGTGGTGCCCGCCTGCGGCATGCTCCTCGTCACGCTGCGGATGGGCGGCGGCGACCTCGCCGACGGCTGGCGCCCCGCCCTCGCCTGTCTGCTCTTCTTCGCGGGGACGGTGCCCTACGTGAAGACGATGATCCGCGAGCGCGGCTCACGCACGTACTACCGGGCGTCGGTGACGTACCACGCGCTCGCGGTGCCCGCCGCGTACGCCCTCGGCCCGTGGCTCGCGCTCCCGTTCGCCGCATACCTGGCCCGCGCGGCGCTGCTGCCCGGCAGGGGCCTGAAGGTGCCGGTGGTCGGCGCGGTGGAGGTGATGGGCGCGGCGCTGCTCCTGGCGGCGCTCCTGCTGCTGTTCTAGGGCGCCACCCGAAGGGAGCGCCTAAAGCAGCCCCTTCCTTGTGAGGTGGTTGAAGAACAGCCACCCCGGAAGCACCGGAAGCCACAGCGTCAGAAGCCGGTACAGCAGCACCGCGGGCGCCGCCACGTCCTTGGGCACACCCACCGCGATCAGACCGAACGTCAGCGTCGCCTCGACCGCGCCCACACCGCCGGGAGTCGGCGCCGCCGACCCCAGCGCGTTGCCCGCGAGGAAGACCACCGCGACGCTCGCCAGACTCAGCGTCGTCATCTCGTCGCTGCCGAACGCCCTGACCGACGCGTCCAGACAGAGCACGAAGAGGAGCGTGAGCAGCAGCATGCCGCCGATGCCGGTGAGCAGCTTCTGCGGCCGCTGCAGCACGTCCAGCATGCGCGGCACGACACCCGCGAAAAGCGACCGCACGCGCGTGACGACGAATTTCCGCAGGAACGGGATCGCCGTCACCACGAGGACGAGCACCGCGACCGACAGGAGCCCCGCGATGACGGTGCGGGACGGCGTGAACGAAGGCGTCTTCTCCGTACCCGTCAGATAACCGAAGACCAGCAGCAGCATGATGTGCGAGCCGAGCCCGAACAGCTGCGAGGCACCCACGCTCGCCACCGCGAGCCCCGAGCGCACTCCGGAGCGCTGCAGGAAGCGCGTGTTGAGCGCGACACCGCCGACCGCGGCGGGCGCCACGATCTTCACGAACGACCCGGCGACCTGCGCCGCCACCGCCCGCAGGAACGGCACCCGCTCCGGCACGAAGCCGAGCAGGCTCATCGCGGCGGCGAAATAGCTCAGCGCGGAGAAGCCCACCGCGGCGGCCACCCAGCCCCACTGCGCCTCTTGGAAGAGCGTGCCGAACTCGACGTGCGTGAGCTGCGAGAGCAGGAAGTACGCGCCGATGGCACCGGCGATGAAACTGATCAGCGTGCGCGGCCTGATCCGCTCCAGCTGCGCGGGCTCGACCGGCGCCGTCGGGCGGATCAGCAGCACCTGGTGGCGGATCTGGGTGAGCAGATCCTCCTCGCGGGCCTGCTCCAGGGCGTCGTCTATGGCCTGTTTCTCGGCCTGCCGCTCCTGCTTGGCCGCCTGCTTCTCCTGCTTCTGGGCCAGCTTGCCCGTCTGCTTGTCCGCCTCGGTGTCCTCGGCCACGTTCGCGCGTACGCCCTGCTTGGCCTTGCGGGAGGCCTCCAGGACCGCGTCACGCTCGCGCTGGGAGCGTTCGCGGGCCAACTTGCGCAGGGTGCCGCGGGTGGAGCGGGTCAGGGCGATCGGCTGGAGCAGCGGCAGACAGTCCGCCACCGCGTCGGGGCCGAGCACCTCGACGGCGGACCCGACCGCGCGCTCGGCGCCCACACGCAGGCCCAGGGCGGTCAGGAGCTGGGCGATGTCCATGCGCAGCACGAGGTCGCCCGCGGCGATCTCGCCGCCGCGCAGATCGGTGAGGATCACCGTGCCGGAACGATCCACCAGAATCGCGTCGCCCGCGAGCCTGCGGTGCGCGATCCGGCGGGATTGCAGCGCCTGCACCTGCCGCCAGGTGTCGCACAGCAGCTCGTCGGTGATGACGTCGTCCGGCAGGGAGTCCAGGGAACGGCCGCCCATGTGCTCGTAGACGAGCATCACGGCGTCGGGGCCGAGCTCGGACGTGGCGATCAGCTTGGGCGCGTTCGCCCCGGCCGCGATCGCCGCGTACGCGAGGAGGGCCTCCTGCTCGAGCGCCTGGCGCAACGACTGCAGGCTGCGCCGCTGGGTGATCCCGCGCAGCGTGAGCCTGCGCCACACGCGATAGAAGAAGCCCTGCGCCTGTTGCTCGCGGTCGATGACCGTGACGTCGAGCGGAGGGCCGTCCTCCAACGTGACGAAATACCGGCGGCCGCGATCGCCGTGCTCGCTGTCCGGTGACTCCTCGCGGGCGGCGCTGACGGGGTGGAAGCCGACGTGCCGCAGACCGACGAGCAGCGTCTGCCCGGTGGGCCGTACGTTCGGCGAGCCGACCGCGTAGAGCGTTCCGTAGGCCACGGTCCAGCCGATGAGCACCGTCAGGATGATCGAGAACGGCGTCGTATAGCCGGTGACGAGCATGGTGAAGGCATCGAGCAGCAGCACCACGAACAGCACCAGGCGCCAGCGCGGCCTGCGCGACATGCCCACGGCCGTCATGTACGCGATGACCGGCGCGAGATAGCCGTGCACCGGATCGGTGAAGGCGTGCACGTCGGCGGGGGAGGGCTTGGTGAGCGCGTCCTGGATGGAGTCGGGGGCGGCCTTGGCGACCCAGAGGTCGGTGGCCAGCGTCACGCCGTGCGCGAGGACGGCGGCCAGCACGCCGTCGGCGATGCGCAGCCCGTCGCGTTTGATCAGCCGCTCGATCGCGAAGGCGACGGGAACGAGCAGGACCCCGATGCTCGCGACGAGCCCCGCCACCTTGATCAGCAGATCGGGTGCCTGCTCGGTGCCCTTGTCGATGTCCTGTTCGAGCCCGGACGTCGTGCCGTGCGCGAACGCCGCGATCGCCAGGAGTACGGCGATCGCGAGGACGCCCACCAGCAGCCGCATGAGGTCGGACGGCCGGTGCACGCGCGCGGCGAGCAGCGGTTCGTCGCGCTCGACGCGATCGGTGTGCGGAGCACCGCCGTCGGGACAGTCGACGTCGTAGCCGGTCGGCTCCGTCCCGGACTGCTCGGTCCCGGACTGCTCGGTCTCGGTCTTGTCGGTCTTCAGGGCACGCTCACCGGTGTCCAGGTGTGACTCGGACGCAGAGGTGCCCGCCTTCTCATCGGGATGCACGCCCTGCCGTTCCGTCGTCTCTTCTTGATCTCGTATCACCAGTCACCGCCCGCACGATGGTGGCATGCCACGTCGCCGCAGGGGGGCAGCAGGGGGCAACGCAAGGACGCGAAGTGGTCACGAAACGACACTTTGTGTCCTGCGGCACATGCCCTGGCACGCTCCGTACCGGTCACATCACGGTGTCGGTGGGGTGCGGCAGGATGGTCCGGATGAACGAGGAGAGCCGAAGGGAACAGACCGGGTCCGACCAGGCGGCAGGGGCCCTTCCGGAGTACGCGGAACGGGTCCTCGACGTCGCGGAAATGATCCCCCCGGGGCGCGTGATGACGTACGGAGACGTCGCCGAATGGCTGGAGGAGGGTGGCCCCCGGCAGGTCGGACGGGTGATGGCCCTCTACGGAGGAGGCGTTCCGTGGTGGCGTGTCGTGCGCTCGGACGGCGTGCTGCTGCCCGGCCACGAACTGCACGCGCTGGAGCGGTACCGCGAGGAGGGCACGCCGCTGCGCCAGGCCTCGCGCGCCGCCCAGGGACATGTGCCCAAGCTCGACATGCGCCGGGCGCGGTGGGACGGCGGTGTCGGGGGCGACACGGCCGACACCGAAGGTGACGCTCGCCCGCAGGCTCCGGAGGCTCACACCTGACAGCTTCCGCCATCCCGCGGCCCGATGGGGGACCGGTGGCCCGTACGGGGGAAGCGCCGCGTCCCCCGCGGCCACTGGCGTAGCGTCGACAGCACGCATCCCCGTCACCCCGCGGCCACCGCCCGGCCACTCATCGACCAGCACACCCACCAGGACCGGCGACCCACGTGAGCTCCCCTTCTTCCGCCCGGCACATTCGGCACCCGTCGCACCACCAGGTACGACAGGGGACCCCGGGCGCCTACCGACTGGTGCGTACCCCGCCGGCCCCGTTGGATCCCCCTCGCTTGGACGCACGTCAGCGCGCTGTGGTTGACCACGAGGGCGGCCCGCTGCTGGTGCTCGCCGGACCCGGTACGGGCAAGACGACCACGCTCGTCGAGTCCGTCGCCGCCCGCGTCGCCCGGGGCGGGGACCCCGCGCGGATCCTGGTCCTGACCTTCAGCCGCAAGGCCGCGGTGGAGCTGCGCGACCGCATGGCGCTGCGCATCGGAGCGGCGCGCGCCCCGCAGGCGACGACGTTCCACTCCTTCTGCTACGCCCTGGTCCGCGCCCACCAGGACGCCGACCTGTTCGTGGAGCCGCTGCGACTGCTCTCGGGCCCCGAACAGGACGTGGCGGTGCGCGAACTCCTCGCGGGCCAGCTCGACCTCGCCCAGGAGGGCCGCGCGCACATCCGCTGGCCCGACGACCTGCGCGCCTGCCTCACCACCCGCGGCTTCGCCGACGAGGTGCGCGCGGTGCTCGCCCGCAGCCGCGAACTGGGCCTGGGGCCCGCCGCCCTGGACGACTTCGCCCGCCGCAGCGGCCGCCCCGACTGGGGCGCTGCGGCGTCCTTCCTCGCCGAGTACCTGGACGTACTCGACATGCAAGGAGTGCTCGACTACGCGGAACTGGTGCACCGCGCGGTGCTGCTCGCGCGCCGCCCCGAGGTGGCGCGGGCGCTCGGCGGGCAGTACGACGCCGTCTTCGTGGACGAGTACCAGGACACGGACCCGGCCCAGGTGCGGCTGCTGAGGGCCCTCGCCGGCGGCGGCAGGTCCCTCGTCGCCTTCGGAGACCCCGACCAGTCGATCTATACGTTCCGGGGCGCCGATGTGAACGGCATCCTGGAGTTCCCGCACGCCTTCCCGCGCGCGGACGGCACCCCGGCGCCGGTCGAGGTCCTCACGACGTCCCGCAGATCGGGCGCCCACCTGCTCGCCGCGACCCGGCTGCTCACCCGGCGCATGCCGCTGACCAGGCTGCCCGCGGAGAAGGTGCGGATCCACCGGGAGCCGACACCGGTCCGTGACGGCGGCCGCGTCGAGGTGTTCACCTACCCGACGGCCGGCACGGAACTCGACAACATCGCGGACATCCTGCGCCGCGCGCACCTGGAAGACGGTGTCCCCTGGAGCGACATGGCCGTCTTGGTCCGCGCGGGCGCCCGCACGATCCCCGCCGTCCGACGCAGCCTCAGCGCGGCGGGCGTCCCCCTCGACATCGACGGCGACGACATCGCCCTGCGCCACGAGCCCGCGGTGGTCCCTCTGCTGACGGCACTGAGGGTGGTGGCGACGGCGGTGATGGCGGAGGGGGCCGAAGGGGGTGGCTCTGAGGGGGACGCCTCCGAAGGAGACGGCCGCGAGGGGAACGCCTCCGAGGGAGATGCCCCCGTAGGGGAGGTTCTCGAAGCAGACGGCCGCGAAGGGAACGCGCCCGAAGGAGGCACTCCCGAAGGAGACGTCCCCGAAGGCGCCGACGTTCAACGCGCCGCCACGCGTGGCGAATCCACCGCCCCCGCCTGGCTCGACACCGAGACTGCCCTCACCCTGCTCACCTCACCGCTGGCCGGCATGGACGCCGCCGACCTGCGCCGCCTCGGGCGTGCCCTGCGGGAGGAGGAGCGCGCCGCGGGCCATCATCTGCCGCCGCCCTCCGACGAGTTGCTGGCCCGCGCCCTCGCCGAGCCGGAGCGGCTCGTCGCGCACGACCCGACGTACGCGCGAGGCGCCCAGCGGCTCGGCGCGCTGCTCCGCAAGGCCCGTGAGCACCTCGCGGGCGGCGGTACGGCCGAGGAGGCGCTGTGGGAGCTGTGGGACGGCACACCGTGGCCCAAGCGCCTTGAGCGCACCGCCCGGCGCGGCGGCGCGGCCGGGCGCAACGCCGACCGCGACCTCGACGCGGTGTGCGCGCTGTTCGCCGCCGCGGCCCGCGCCGAGGAGCGCACCGGCGGCCGCGGCGCCCTCAACTTCCTTGAGGAGACCGAGGCGCAGGACATCGCCGCGGACACGCTCACCCGCAGGGCCGTACGCCCCGACGCCGTACGCCTCATGACGGCGCACCGCTCCAAGGGGCTCGAGTGGCGGCTCGTCGTGGTCGCGGGCGTCCAGGAGGGCCTCTGGCCCGACCTGCGCCGCCGGGGCTCCCTCTTGGAGGCCGACCGCATCGGACGCGACGGCCTCGCCGAGCCGCTCACCCCCGGAGCGCTCCTCTCCGAAGAACGCCGACTGTTCTACGTCGCCGCCACGCGCGCGCGGGAACGCCTTGTCGTCACCGCCGTCAAGGCACCCGCGGACGACGGCGACCAGCCTTCCCGCTTCCTCACCGAACTCGGCGTCGAACCAAAGGACATAACCGGCCGCCCGCGCCGCCCCCTGTCCGTCTCCGCGCTCGTCGCGGAGCTGCGCGCCACCACCGTCGACCCGCGCGTCTCGGAGCCGTTGCGCGAGGCGGCGGCCCAGCGCCTCGCCAGGCTCGCGGCGCTCAGCGACGCCGACGGGCGCCCCCTCGTCCCGTCCGCGCACCCCTACCGCTGGTGGGGCATGTACGAGCCGACGGCGAGCGAAGTCCCCCTCAGGGACCGCGACAAGCCCGTCGTCCTCTCCGGAAGCGCCCTCGACCAGCTCGCCAACACCTGTTCCCTGCAATGGTTCCTGGGCCGCGAGGTCAAGGCGGACGCCCCCGCCACCGCCGCCCAGGGCTTCGGCAACGTGGTGCATGTCCTGGCCGACGAGGTCGCCTCCGGACGCACCCCCGCCGATCTCGCCGTCCTCATGGAGCGCCTCGACTCGGTGTGGGACGCGCTCGCCTTCGACGCCCCCTGGAAGTCGTCGCAGGAGAAGGAGCACGCGCGCGTGGCGCTCGAACGCTTCGTCCAGTGGCATGTGATGGACCGCGCGAGCCGCACCCCCGTCGCCAGCGAGCACGGCTTCGACGTGACCCTCGAAGCGGGCCCCTACGAAGTGCGCGTGCGCGGTTCCATGGACCGCGTCGAGCAGGACGCGGAAGGCCGTGCCTACGTAGTGGACTTCAAGACCGGCAAGCAGGCCCCGAGCGCCGCCGACGTGGCCCGCCATCCGCAGCTCGCCGTCTACCAGTTGGCGGTCCGCGAGGGCGCCGCGGACGACGTCTTCGGAGGCGTACGTCCCGATCCGGGCGGCGCGGAACTGGTGCAGCTGCGCCAGGGTGCCGCCAAGAAGAACGGCGGCGACGCCCTCCCCAAGGTGCAGGCCCAGGAGCCCCTCTCCGGGGAGTGGATCGGCGACCTCCTCGCGACGGCCGCGGGCAAGGTCCTCGATGAACGCTTCACGCCCACCGCGGGCCAGCACTGCACCCACTGCGCCTTCCGCGCCTCGTGCAGCGCGCGCCCTGAGGGCCGTCACGTCGTGGAGTGACACCCGCGACACCAGTGCCCTTGGTGGCAAAGCTCACGTACGGCTACCCGCGCCCATAGCAGGCTCACAGGCCACCTAAAGTCTCGGTAAAGCTGAACAGTGCACTCAGCGGAACGTCCGATCGTGCACCTTTCCGAGGAGATACATACATGGCAGCCAACCGGAAGCTCCTGGCAGTGGCCGTCGTCTGCGCCGCCGCCGTCATCGGCGTCACGGGCTGCAGCAGCGACAGCGGCGACAAGGACCCCTTCGACGGGATGAGCGCCGACAAGATCGCCGAGAAGGCCTCCAAGGCCTCCAAGGACGCCGGTTCCTTCGCGATGAAGGGCCAGATGAAGCAGGGCGGCGAGACGAGCAACATCGCGTTCTCCGTCGCCGAGTCCGGCGACTGCAAGGGCACGATGGGCTCGCAGAAGTCGGGCACCGCCGAGTTCCTCTCCGTCGGGAACGCCTCGTACGTCAAGGCCGACGAAAAGTTCTTGGGCAGCAAGGGCAACGGCGGCGCGGCCGAGCTCCTCAAGGGCCGTTGGATGAAGTCCGACAAGAAGGACAGCGTCTGCAACCGGGACGACATGTTCAAGGCCGACGAGCTCAAGAAGATGAAGCGCGAGGACGACGCCGACGTCGACGGCAAGAAGGCCGCCGTCCTCACGCGGAAGAAGGGCAAGGAGACCA
This sequence comes from Streptomyces sp. NPDC059002, assembly GCF_042740435.1. Taxonomy (NCBI): domain Bacteria; kingdom Bacillati; phylum Actinomycetota; class Actinomycetes; order Kitasatosporales; family Streptomycetaceae; genus Streptomyces; species Streptomyces sp. NPDC059002. The sequence goes on from NZ_JBHYJI010000003.1 coordinate 154,425, forward strand.
CCACCTTCTACGTCGCGATGGAGGGCAAGCCCTACTTCCTGAAGGTCGTGAACAAGGGCAGCGACGGCCCCGGCACCGTGACCTTCAGCGACTACGGCAAGCCCGTCGACGTCAAGGCCCCGCCGGCCAGTGAGATCGTCGACCCGGAGAAGCTGGTCTCGGGTTCCTGACCCCACGCGTTCCCTGAGCGGGCGGTGGCCGCCGACGTCCGGTTTCGTCCCGGATGTCAGTGGCCACCGCTAGCCTCTCTGTCGTGTCACCTCGCCTCACCGACCCCGAGCAGCTCAAAGAGCTCCTCGGCATCCCGTTCACCCCGGAGCAGACGGCCTGCATCACCGCGCCGCCCGCCCCGCAGGTGATCGTGGCCGGAGCCGGGTCGGGCAAGACGACGGTGATGGCGGCGCGCGTGGTCTGGCTGGTCGGCACCGGCCAGGTCGCCCCCGAGCAGGTCCTCGGCCTGACGTTCACGAACAAGGCGGCGGGCGAGCTCGCCGAGCGCGTGCGCCAGGCCCTGATCAAGGCGGGCGTCACCGACCCCGAGGCGGTCGATCCGGACAACCCTCCGGGCGAGCCGGTCATCTCCACGTACCACGCCTTCGCGGGCCGCCTCCTGACCGACCACGGCCTGCGCATCGGCCTGGAGCCGACCTCCCGGCTCCTCGCCGACGCCACCCGCTTCCAGCTCGCCGCGCGCGTGCTGCGCGAGGCCCCGGGCCCCTATCCGGCGCTGACCCGGTCCTTCCCCGACCTCGTCAGCGACCTCCTCGCCCTCGACAGCGAGCTCGCCGAACACCTCGTGCGGCCCGACAGGCTCCGGGCGTACGACACCGAGCTGCTGCGCGCCCTGGACGGCGCGAAGCTCACCAACGCCGACCTGCGCAAGGTCCCCGAGACGGTGGCGGCACGGCTCGAACTGGCCGACCTGGTGGGGCACTACCGCGCGGCGAAGCGCTCCCGCGACCTCCTCGACTTCGGCGACCAGATCGCCCTGTCCGCGACGCTCGCCCGCACCCGCGCCGACGTCGGCGAGATCCTCCGCGACGAATTCCGCGTCGTCCTCCTCGATGAGTACCAGGACACGTCGGTCGCCCAGCGCATCCTCCTGTCCGGCCTGTTCGGCGCGGGCACGGGCCACCCGGTGACCGCCGTCGGCGACCCCTGCCAGGCGATCTACGGCTGGCGCGGCGCCTCGGTGGCGAACCTGGACGACTTCCCCGAGCACTTCGCGTACGCCGACGGCCGCCCCGCCACCCGGCACGCGCTGAGTGAGAACCGCCGCAGCGGCGGCCGCCTCCTGGACCTCGCCAACGACCTCGCGGAGCCGCTGCGCGCCATGCACGCGGGCGTGGAGGCCCTGCGACCCGCACCGGGCGCCGAGCGCGACGGAGTGGTGCGCTGCGCCCTGCTGCGCACGCACGCCGAGGAGATCGACTGGCTCGCCGACTCGATCGGCCACCTGGTGCGCACCGGCAAGGCGCCCGGCGAGATCGCGGTCCTGTGCCGCACGGCGACGGACTTCGCCGAGATCCAGGGCGCCCTCGTCGCCCGCGACATCCCTGTGGAGGTCGTCGGCCTCTCCGGACTCCTGCACCTCCCGGAGGTCGCCGACCTCGTCGCCGTCTGCGAGGTCCTCCAGGACCCGGGGGCCAACGCCTCCCTGGTGCGGCTCCTGACGGGACCCCGCTGGCGCATCGGCGCGCGCGATCTCGCCCTCCTCGGCCGCCGCGCCCGCCTCCTCGTACGCCCCGGGCACACCGCCCCCGACGACCCGGACCGGCGGCTCGCCGAGGCCGTCGAAGGGGTCGACCCGGCCGAGGTCATATCGCTCGCGGACGCCCTCGACACGTTCCTGGAGACACCGCTCGCCCCGGACGACTCCTCCGGAGGGGACGACGGACTGCCGTTCTCGGCGGACGCGAGGGTGCGCTTCGCCCGGCTCGCCGCCGAACTGCGCGAGCTGCGCCGGTCGCTGTCCGACCCGCTGATGGACGTCCTGCACCGCGTGCTCGCGGTGACGGGCCTCGAAGTGGAGCTCTCCGCGTCGCCGCACGCCCTGGCGGCCCGCCGCCGCGAGACCCTCTCCAACTTCCTGGACGTCGCCGCGTCCTTCGCCGCGAACGACCAGGGCGCGTCCCTGCTCGCCTTCCTCGGCTTCCTGCGCACCGCCGCCCAGTACGAGAAGGGCCTCGACAACGCCCTGCCGGGCGGCGAGAACACGGTCAAGGTGCTCACCGCCCACAAGTCCAAGGGCCTCGAATGGGACGTCGTCGCCGTCCCCGGCCTGGTCAACGGCACCTTCCCGAGCGCACAGGGCCGCGAGAAGTGGACCGCACAGGCCAAGGTCGTCCCGCACGAACTGCGCGGCGACGCGGCCACGCTGCCCGACATCGAGGCGTGGGACGCCAAGGGCATGAAGGCCTTCCACGAAGCGATGAAGGACCACCAGCGCACCGAGGAACTCCGCCTCGGCTACGTCACGTTCACCCGCCCCCGATCGCTGCTCCTCGGCTCGGGCCACTGGTGGGGCCCCTCCCAGAAGAAGCCCCGCGGCCCCTCGGACTTCCTCCAGGCCCTCCACGACCACTGCGCGGCGGGCCACGGCGAGATCGAGGCCTGGGCGGACGAGCCGGCGCAGGACGAGGAGAACCCCGCCCTGGCGGAGGCGACCGCCGACCACGCGTGGCCGCTCCCGTTGGACGACGCCTCGCTGGCCCGCCGCAGGGCCGCCGCGCGCACGGTCCTCGACCACCTGGACCACCTGACGGGGGAGAGCACACCGGAGCACGCCCGCTCCCACGAAGAGGCCCACCCGTCGGCGTACGACGACGCGCCCTTGGCCGACGACCCCGAGTGGCCGCCCCCTCCGGAGGACGAAGAAGGGTCCTACGAAGACACCGGCTTCCCGGACACCGACCCGGCGGGCTGGGACGCGGACTGGGACTCCCTGGCGACAGAGCGCCCGACCGTCCCGCACCCCGCGGACGCCCCGGGAGCCGAGTCCGCAGGCCACGACGCCCCGGGCGACGGCGCCCACGCGCGCGTGCCGCTGCCCGCGTCCGCGCCCGACGCCCACCCGCACCCCGCCGACCGTGTCCCTGAGACCCGCCCCGCCCCGGAGGAGTCCCGCGCCCGCCTCACCCCGGAGGAGGCGCGCACCCTCGCCTCCTGGGACCGTGACCTGGACGCCCTCACCGGCGAGCTCCTGCGCGCCCGCGAGGCCGTCAGGGACGTCCCCGTGCCGCCCTCGCTCACCGCGTCCGAGCTGATGCGCCTGGCCGCCGACCCCGAAGGGTTCGCGCAGGAGCTGGCCCGGCCCATGCCGCGCCCGCCGCAGCCCGCAGCCCGCCGCGGCACCCGCTTCCACGCCTGGGTCGAGTCCCGCTTCGAAGAGCTCACCCTGCCGATGCTCGCCCCGGAGGACCTGCCGGGCGGCGGCCCCGACGAGGCCGAGATCGCCGACGAGCGCGACCTGGAAGCCCTCAAGGAAGCCTTCGAACGCACCGAGTACGCCCACCGCACCCCGTACCGCGTCGAGGTCCCCTTCCAGTTCGTCATCGCGGGCCGCGTCGTCCGGGGCCGTATCGACGCCGTCTACAAGGACGGTGACGAAGACAACACGACGTACGAGATCGTCGACTGGAAGACCAGCCGCACCCACAGCGCCGACCCCCTGCAGCTCGCCGTCTACCGCCTCGCCTGGGCCGAGCAGCAGGGCGTCCCCCCGGAGTCGGTGAAGGCCGCGTTCCTCTACGTACGCAGCGGAGAGACCGCCCGGCCCCGGCATCTGCCGGACCGCGCCGAGCTCGAACGCCTGCTGCTCGAAGAACCGGCCGCGGTCCCGGACGGTGAACCGCCGGGAGAGCGGGACCCGGATGGCGGATAGGCTCGTGACCATGAGCGAGACACCGGACAGCGCCGTCCGTACGTACATCGAGAGCCACCGTGCCGCCTTCCTCGACGACCTCGCCGAGTGGCTGCGCATACCGTCGGTGTCGGCCCAGCCCGAGCACGCGGGCGACGTGCGCCGCAGCGCCGACTGGCTCGCCGCCAAGCTCAAGGAGACCGGCTTCCCGACCGCCGAGGTCTGGGAGACGGCGGGCGCACCCGCCGTGTTCGCGGAGTGGCCCTCGGACGACCCACAGGCCCCCACGGTCCTCGTCTACGGCCACCACGACGTCCAGCCCGCCGCCCTCGAGGACGGCTGGGACACCGAGCCGTTCGAGCCGGTCGTCCAGGGAAACCGGCTCCACGCGCGCGGGGCGGCCGACGACAAGGGCCAGGTCTTCTTCCACACCCTCGGCGTCCGCGCCCACCTCGCCGCCACCGGCCGCACCGCACCCGCCGTCCACCTGAAGCTGCTCGTCGAGGGCGAGGAGGAGTCCGGCTCCCCGCACTTCCGCGCGCTCATCGAGGAGCACCGCGAGCGCATCGCCGCCGACGCGGTGATCGTCTCGGACACCGGCATGTGGTCGGAGGACACCCCCACCGTCTGCACCGGCATGCGCGGACTCGCCGACTGCGAGATCGAACTGCGCGGCCCGGACCAGGACATCCACTCCGGCTCCTTCGGCGGAGCGGTCCCGAACCCCGCGACCGAGGCCGCCCGCCTGGTCGCCGCCCTGCACGACGAGCACGCGCGCGTGGCGATCCCCGGCTTCTACGAAGGCATCACCGAACTCACGGACCGCGAGCGCGAACTCTTCGCCGAGCTGCCCTTCGACGAGGAGCGCTGGCTGCGTACGGCCAAGTCGTACGCGGCCCACGGCGAGGCCGGGCACACGACCCTGGAGCGCATCTGGGCCCGGCCCACCGCCGAGGTCAACGGCATCGGCGGCGGCTACCAAGGAGCGGGCGGCAAGACGATCGTCCCGTCGTCCGCGTTCCTCAAGCTGTCCTTCCGGCTGGTCGCGGGCCAGGACCCGGACCGCGTCGAAGAGGCCGTGCGCACCTGGGTCGCCGACCGCGTGCCCGCAGGCATCCGCCACACGATCACGTTCGGCGCCGCCACGCGCCCGTGCCTGACCCCGCTCGACCACCCGGCGCTGCAGTCCGTCGTGCGCGCCATGGGGCGCGCCTTCGAGCAGCAGATCCGCTTCACGCGCGAGGGCGGCTCGGGACCTGCCGCGGACCTTCAGGACGTCCTCGGCGCACCCGTGCTGTTCCTCGGCATCTCCGTCCCGTCCGACGGCTGGCACGCGCCGAACGAGAAGGTCGAGATCGACCTGCTCCTCAAGGGCGTCGAGACCACCGCCTACCTGTGGGGCGACCTCGCGGAGAACTGGCGCGATGCACACTGAAAGTCCCCGGATCGCCGAGCACGTCCTGCCGAACCACCCATTCCATCGGGGGAGTTGGAAGCACCTGTGACCACCTGGACCGACCGCACCGCAGACCGGCCCGTCTCGCTCACCGCGCCGAGCGGCATCGACCGCGCGGCCCACCACCGCATGGACGAGGCGTGGCTCGCCGCAGCCTGGAGCCATCCGACGACCCGGGTCTTCGTGGTCTCCGGTGGCCAGGTGCTCATCGACGAGACACCGGAGGGCACCACCGAACTGGTGATGACTCCCGCCTTCGAAGCGCCCCTCACCGAGGAGCACCGCTACTTCCTCGGCAGGGACGACGACGGCGTCAGCTACTTCGCGCTGCAGAAGGACTCCCTGCCGGGCCGCATGGACCAGTCGGCGCGCCCCGCGGGACTGCGCGAGGCGGGGCTGCTGCTCTCGCCCCGTGACGCGGGCCTGATGGTGCACGCCGTCGCCCTGGAGAACTGGCAGCGCCTGCACCGCTTCTGCTCGCGCTGCGGCGAGCGCACGGTCATCGCGGCGGCCGGTCACATCCGCCGCTGCCAGGCCTGCGGCGCCGAGCACTACCCGCGCACGGACCCCGCGGTGATCATGGCCGTCAGGGACAGCGAGGACCGCATCCTCCTCGGCCGCCAGGTGCACTGGCCCGAGGGCCGCTTCTCCACCCTCGCGGGCTTCGTCGAGCCGGGCGAGTCCATCGAGCAGTCGGTGCGCCGCGAGGTCTTCGAGGAGGCGGGCGTCACGGTCGGCGACGTCGAGTACGTCGCGAGCCAGCCCTGGCCCTTCCCCTCCAGCCTGATGCTGGGCTTCATGGCCGACGCGACCTCTTCGGAGATCAACGTCGACGGCGAGGAGATCCACGAGGCCCGCTGGTTCTCCCGGGAAGACCTGCGGGCCGCATTCGAGTCCGGGGAGGTCCTGCCTCCCTACGGCATCTCGATTGCGGCCCGTCTGATCGAGCTCTGGTACGGCAAGCCCCTGCCGAAGCCGGGCACCGTCGGCTGACCGAGCCGCGCCCTGGGGCCGGAACCCGGCCTCAGGGACCCGCCGCGGACCGGCCTCCCGCCTAGGCCAGCTTCTGCTTGACCTGCGCGAGCGAGGGGTTCGTGAGCGTCGAGCCGTCCGGGAAGAGGACGGTGGGGACGGTCCTCACTTTTTCTCCCGCTCATGCGGCCAAGCTCAGGGCTTGAGTCCCCTCGGGGAGAGGGATCGACGTCACCGTCCCATCGGGGAACGTGGCCTCGGCTGTACCTGCCTCCAGGTCGATCCAGAACGACACGTCGCCGTCATCGAGGGGTGCTCGCTCGCCGTAGGTCAGGTGCGTGAGCATGAGCGGCGCCGGGAAGTTGTCGCCGTACTCGAACCGGATACCGCTGGGGCGGGCGAATACCTTCACGCCCCAAGAGATCAGCTTCTCTCGCCTCTCGTCTGGCGTGGACGCATCCCACCATTCCGCGTAGGTCTGGCCTGTCTCCGTCCACTCCTCACGGGGCTTGTCCTCGGGTGCGTTCATGAGCGCTTCGCGCTCTGCCGCGACCTTGGCGACATGCTGGCCGTAGTCGACGGCCGACAGTCGGCCCGCCTGGAGTTCCTTTGTGAGCTGGTCTAGCTGGCCGTCGAGGATGGCTACCTGAACGGCCCTGGAGTCGTCTACAACGGCCCGGCGCTCCTTCACTGGCAGGTGGCCTATCTGGAGCTTCAGAGCGGCTTCAATGAGCTCGTACAGTTCCTCAGCCATCCACGAGTGACCGGCGCACCGGTCACGGCCGAGTGTCCTGTTCCCCTGGCACCGGATGCGGGGACGCTTGCCGTTCTTCACGCCACCCCTGGCGTAGTACAGCGGGTGCTCATAGTCGGACCCGTCGCAGAACAGGAAGCCACGCACGGGGGAGACCTTGGACGGCCCCTTTGTGTACTTGACCAGGCTCACGACTTCCTGAAGTGCCAGCCATTCCGTATCGGTCAGTACCGGCTCAGACCGCATGACCGGCGTGCCGTCAGCGTTCCGCACGACCGTGCCGTCTGCCCGGACGTACTCCCCGAGCAGGGACCGGGACGTGAGCACGGCCTGAACGGAGTTTGCAGACCAGCGGGAACCCCGGCTCTTGGCCTTGTCCTGGTCGAGTCGGGTAGTCGACTCGCCCTTGCCCGCACGCATCCGGGCAATGTCTTGAGCGGTCGGGACGCTGCCAGCGTTCAGCCAGTCCGCGACCACGGAGAACGACCGGCACGACATGAACAGCCGGATCATTTCGAGGAGCACCGGCCCGTACGTCGGGCACAGACGCAGGGTGTATCCGTCTCCGTCCTTGACGGCTACGCGGCCGAACGGGACCAGGCCACCGGCCCACCGGCCAGCGTCCCTCATCGCTTCACGGGAAGCCTTGATGCGGGCCTTGATGGCCTCCAACTCCGCCTCTGCCAGTACCGCAAGGATCTTGGCAATGGTGCGTCCCCACGGGGTCGACAGGTCGAAGCCCTCTTCGATGGATACGAGGGACTTGCCGTGCTTATCGCACCAGTCGAGCAGTGCGCACAGGTCCTTTACGGACCGGGCTATTCGATCGATCTTGTAGACGTAGATGACATCGAATTCGTCGCGCCGGTTGTTGAGCCAGTCCCCGAGGGACGGCCGCAGCCACGGGGAGAGGGACGCTGATACGTCGATGTCTTCCGCGAAGCCCACGAAGGTCAGTTCGTCTGCGTCCACGCGTTTGGAGATGCGCCGCTTCTGTGTGTCGTCGCCGGTCTGGCCGACACCGCCAACACTGAGGCGGATTGCGCCTATTGCTCTGAGTTTCATTCCGCGCTTTCGGTGAGCTTTCGTGCCTTGTCTGTGAGGTCTCCCCCTGCTTTCCCGCCCCCGGTCTCGGTCAGGAATCCTTCCTTCCTGGCCTTGACCACATGCATCTTGACCGTGCTAGCGCTACGGCCGGTTGCCGTAGCGAGGATCGACATGACCCCCCGAGCCTCCACCCCGGACGCGCCGTCGAGAATCGCCACGTAGGCCGCTGCTAGGTGGGCCAGATAGGCGTCCGTGATCTTGTCCGTGGATGCCGCCTTGAGCGCTTCCAGGGCGCTACGGCTGGCCTCCCGCTGGCTGCTACGCCGTGCCCGGAACTCTTCCTGCCTGAGCCGGTCCGACAGGGCCCGGTGAGCCTGGCTGATGGTCTCCGCCGTCAGCTCTCCGCCGTCCCCAACGGCAGTGATCCGAACCTCTACGATCCGGCCGTCTTCCCTGGTCACGGCCAGTTCGTACGGCTGGCCGATGATCTCTGTCTCTCTCATGACCGCCCTCTCGTCCGGTTGCTGCTAGTTCACTGTAGCACCGCATCGCTACGGCGATACGGTTTGCAACCGTAGCGATGATCGTGCATAGTGGCAGCCTGCGGGACGGAAAGGGCCGAACCGGATTGAGCACAGGAGGTAATTGATGCGAGATGTAACAGGCGAATGGCTGCAAGAGGGAGACCCGGTCACGGTCGGCAGTTTCCTGGACGACCGCCCGCAGTACATGAGCGGCTGGCAAGGAACCGTCAAGAGTTTCGGGCGTACGCGGGTGACCATCACTGTCACGGCGGCTTTCAGTGAAAGCGATGAGGGGCGGGTGGAGTCGTTCCGCCCAAAGGATCTCCGTAAGGGGCATCACGGGATAGTCCGAGAGAAGGATCATCACTCGCGAATGCAGCAGGCTTTCCAGGACGTCAAGACCAATGCCGTCATGGACGCCTTGCTCCTCGGTAAGAACGCTGGAGTGATCACCGATGTGCAAGCGGAAGAGATCCTGCGGTTGTACCACAGCAGTAAGTAGAGAGCACCGAACCATTTCGAGGGCCCCGGTTGTGTGAGCTGGGGCCCTTTTGTATTCCATGAAAGGACTGAATCGATGAACGATGACTATGCCCCCGTTTGGCAGCTCGCCAAGAATCTGGGTATTCCGAACGAGCAGGCCGCCGCGCTCCTCATGAGTGCAGGCGTCGCCACAGGTGTGGCTGATGGACGGATCACTTTCCGGCGCGCGGATGTTGTTGAGCTGCTTTCGCGGGCTGGTCGCGATTGCGGCTACTGCGGAAAGAACAAGCGCCGTCCTTCCTGTGGCGCCCCCCGGCACTCGGAGGTAAGCGCATGAGCTACGCACTCAAGGCGACGTACGACGTCAAGGAGTCTTGGTCTCGGATGCTCTTTGATGAGTTCGGCCCTGGTGGCTGGATCGCTGAGTCGGCGCCGGAGTTCAACCGTGAGCATCTCCTGTGGTCGCTCGCCCTAATTCGCAGCGTGGACGGGCGTACCGGAACCGTGCGCCGGGGCGACAGAGACATAGCTCAATCACTCGGGTACACGGGCAACAATCATCCCGGAACCAAGACTCGGAGGATGCTGACGAGCCTCGGGTTCTTCCAAGACACCGGAAAGAAGGTTGGCCGTGCCCCGGTACTCCGGCTTTCAGCACCGAAGGTACTGGTCGACTCTGATAAGTACGAGAACCTTCGGGAATCCGTGGTCGATAACGCTTCAGTTCCCCCTGTAGGGGGGCCTAGGTATGGGGTTATAGGTAGTAGGTATGAGGTACAAGGCTCCAGGCAAGAGGCTGGAGGCTTGAAGGTTGAGGAAACAGATCAGGCACCGAAGGTGCACGAGACCGTTGGAGTAATCCAGCCTGCTCCTGAAAATCCGCAGGCTGGCCATATTGAGTCTGGCCACCAGGAGTGGCCATCTGTAATAGATTCCATGTCGCCTCATGTCGGCGACCTTGATTCAACCTCCTCGGGAGGCTGGATCGGCATTCCAGCCGACCAACCTGTCGGTACTGATGACTCCTATTCGTCGTCATCGTCCTCCGGCGGCTGTGACTGCACCTTCACCGCCTACGCGGTGGGTGGTGGTGGCTCTTGGTTGTGCGGAGACCGTGACCCCTTCGGGCCGCCTTGCGACTGCCAGTGCGGCCATGCAGTCGCCTAGGAGCACAGGCAGGACCTTGTGCTCGCCGGCCTCGGGACCAAGGTCCCATCTCCTCTTGAACCACCAACCCACGAAAGCTAGTTGAGATGAACCTGAACGATGACGACTACGACGACTTGATGAAGTCGGATTTCCCGTCTGGTCGCCCCTGCGTGATCTGTGACGAGCCTCTGAGGCGACGTACAGGGCCCGGAAGGCCCCCGCTTACCTGTGACCCACCAAAGGCGTGCAGACGGGCGTACAGGGCTTTCAAGAGGGCTGATGAACGTCGAGGTATCTACACGATGCATCGGACGCCAGAACAGCGTCAGAAGCCACCAGCGGTGGCACCCATCAAGGTTTGGTGCCGGTCCTGTCTGGCAGAGCATCCATTGCCTAGATGTGATCGCAGGTCAACGGGTTAATGCGACGCGTTACCCCTATTTATTAGTGGAGAGGTTGTTAAGCGCTCCCGGAGCGAAAGTCTCAGCTTCCACTCATGACACCCCCTGGTTTGACGAAATCAATCCGGACCAGGGGGTGTCTTTTGTTTGCCATCCCACTTGCGTAGCCGCAAGTAGATCAAAAGGAGGACCAATGTCCGATCACTACGACCGTCTTCGTCTCACTCTCAAGCACCGGCGTATTAGCGCCGGTCTCTCGGTTGCTGCTGTTGCCGACCGCGCCCAGGTGTCCGAGTCCACCGTGTGGCGCTGGGAAGAGGCTGTGCAGTGCCCTGGCGCCCTGAACCTGGCCCGCTGGGCGCACGCTGTCCGTGCGCCTCATGAGGCTCTGATTGCCCTCGTGGAGGCCGATACAGCCCACTGGGCCGCTCTGGTGGCTGGCGAGTATCAGCGGGCCGCACAGGACCGCACAGGCACTATCCGCACGGCTGACTATGCCGACGCTGTCGCCCTTGTCGACGGCCATCGCCGCCACTGACCTATCAAATACCACTTATGGAGTTTCCACTATGTCTCACACTTTCCAGATTGATGATGTCGTTGTTTCCGCTGTAGAGCTGCTGTATCACCAGAACGTCCTCGGCAATACAGTTCACCGCCAGGTGGAGCCTGGTTTCGAGGGGGGTCGGGGTGATTCCGTCCGCGTGCGTCTCCCTAAGCGTCGGACGGCTAAGGACTACACCGGCACTACTCAGTATGTCGACGTGGAGGAGAATGCTGTTCAGGTCAAGCTCACTGATGAGCCCACCGACGCCACAAAGCTCACCTCGAAGGAAAAGACCCTTGATGTGGCTGACTTTGCGAAGCAGGTCATTCTGCCGCAGACGGAGTCTGTGTCTCGCTACATTGAGAAGAACCTGGCTAAGCTGATGAATGACGAGTCTGCGAAGGTCACCGAGGCTGCACAGATCATTGATCCGGCTGCCAAGCCGGGCGCAGTCGGCCATGTGATTAAGTCCCTCACTTTTTCGGCTGCCGAGTTCACTCGTCGGGAGATTGACCCCGCGAACCGGTTCTTCGCTATCGGCCCGGATGTTCTTCAGCTCCTTCTCGATGTGGAGCAGATCCAGAAGGTGAATGAAGCTGGCGGCCCCGAGGCCCTGCGTAATGCAACTCTCGGCAACCTGTTCGGTTTCGACATCGTCGTTTCTCCGCACATCACGGGTGCGGTCGCTTACCACAAGGACGCTTTCGCCCTGGCGAATGTCGCGCTGGCTTCGGTTGAGGGCGCGAACTCCGCGTCGTCCTCGTTCAATGAGTACGGCCTCCGGATTGTCCGGGACTTCGACCCGTCGACTAAGTCTGAGGTCTGCATTGTGGACAGTCTCTGTGGTTCGAAGGTGATTGATGAGCAGCGGTTCATTCCGTTCAAGGTGAAGGGCGCAGCCGAGTCCGCACCGCAGGCTGCACCTGGCGCAAAGCCTGCACATCCGACCAAGCGTCGCTGATCTCCGATGGTTACTAGTAGCTGTGAGGCCAGTTGCCCCACGGCCTAGGGCCCCAGCCGGCTCGGCCTCGCCAACTATTGCCAGTAGTACATCGTTTCGCCCCGGCAGGATCGAACTCCCCTGCCGGGGCTGGCTGTTATACCAACGAAAGGGAGTCAACTCACATGAATGCAGACAAGATTATTGAGCAGGCCGACAAGGCCCGTGAGGCTCGGATGGCCGAGGAAGGCATGGGCAGTGAGCCCTACGCCGAAATCTCCTCGGACAAGGGAGCTCAGGACCGTTTGAAAGCAATGGATGAGCACATTGCAGACCTGGACGCCGAGATTGAGAGGGACGAGCAGGAGCCGATAGTCACCGACGAGTCGGACGAATCAACCGCCCTACGGGATGAAATTGCATCGCTGCGCATGGAACTGGCGAGGCGTGACGTCCGGGACCAGTTCGGCTGGCAAATCGCTGACCTTGCTACCGGCGATGACCCTGACTCTTTCAGGGCCGACGCTGAGCGCCTGGGAAAGCTGACTGGATCTGCAACCGGTGGTCTCGGAAAGGGTGGCCTTGACCCCAATGAGGCTGGCAACGGATTCGATGCGGTAGCTGCTATCCGGGAGGCGGGTCGATGAGCTGGCACACGTGCTCGAAACCTGAGCAGTGTTTCTACAACAAGGGCGAGGCTTGCCCTGCGGGTAGCACACCGCAGCATTTGGCGGCAGTCGCATTGTTCGCTGCACTCAAGCTCAAGCGTCCGTACATCGACACTACAGAGGGGGATACCCCCACGGCTATTCGCCGGGAGGTGAACTCCCATGATTCAACCGGTGACCTGCCCAGAAAGAATGAGGGCCAGGCGTGAGCGAATGGGTTGGACTCAATACGATGTATCCGAACGCATTGGGTGCTGCGCCTCATCGATATCGAAATGGGAGAACGGTAGAGTAAAACCTCGACCACATAACGAATTGCTGTGGATGATCGCACTCATGTGACGCTGAGAGAAGTTACTTGAGTTGATTTCAATCTGTTCTGTGTGACTTACGTGCGAGCGCTCAAGCTCACATCATGAGGCGCGACACGTGCGCGCACAAGCGCACTTTACCTATTCGACTTGCACGGACTCGATAGGCAGATAGGTGAGGATGGATAGCGATAGGTGGAGTGAGATCGGATCGAGTTGATTTGATTCAAACATTTTTCTTTTCGTTTTTGTTCTCGAAAATTCTTTGAGAACTTCAAACTTCTTTCGAAGTTCATTTTGTGTAAGAAAAAATTCTGCAAAAACACGAAGGTGGCAGGGGGAGGTCCCCCGCTTCAACAAATCTGGAGACCGAAGCGTCATAGCGTCTCCCGTCCTGTACGGGTTCTGAGGCTGAACCCGTCGACGTAACTACTGAGAGTGAGGAAGTAATCATGAACTGGAATACCTCGGATCGCCGCTCGCGGCTCCCCTCGAATTGGTCCATAATCCGCGCCCGTATCTGGCGGCGTGACAGCGGCTTGTGTCAGCACATCCGATACGACACGGGCATGCCTTGCTTCCTTGACGGTGCCGCAGTGGACCATGTCATCAACAATGACGATCACTCGGATTCGAATTTGCAGGTTCTGTGCGCTTGGCATCACGCACAGAAGACCGGCAAGGAAGGTGCTGCCGGTCGAGCAAAGGCCCGCAGTTCCCGGAGTCTGCGCACCAATGAACCGCGCATTCCTGGACGGTTGGACTGAGTTTGCGCTACGCAGGACGGACCTTGTTGGGGTGGACCAGCCGCTCAGTGCCGCCCCCGGACTCAGGCCACACGAACGCCGTAGGGCGCTTCTTGCGCTCCCCTGGAGGGTCGGCGGGATCTTCCCAATCGGGGATCACATCTCGGAGGATGCCGACGTTTCCGGCCGCGTCTACGACGCGTCGACCGATGTCCTCGTACCTGACCATCAGCGGCACGGTTCGTAGTGCCGGTACGGACCCAATGCTGGGGCGCCGGACTGGCGCTCTACCGGCATACGCCACACGCGTTGAAGGGTCTTGATGACCTTCCCGCAGACGGCGCACTTCTCGCCCTCCGGGGCGTACGTGACGTACTCGCCCTGGCGGGCGTCCGTCGTCTTTGCTCTCGTGGCCATGCCGTCATGGTCGGCGTGATCGCTGGGACGTAGGAACCTCGTACGTTTCCCACTTTGGGACGTCCCACGGGTGCTAGAACGTCCCTAGCGATGGCCGGAGGGTAGAGAGAATGGGTGCCAACGAACGACTACGCGCAACCATGGTCGCCGGGGGCTGGACGCACGCCACCTTGGCGGAGCAAGTAGGCGTAGATCCCAAGTCAGTTGAGCGATGGGTGAACCTCGGTCGGGTGCCCCGACAGGCAACCGCAGTGAAGGCTGCTGAAGCCCTCGGGGAAGACATCCACGCCCTGTGGCCTGCCCTTCGTCAGGCACGGTCCGCACGGGCCGTCTCGCCGGAACTGGTCGCCCTGTACGAGCAGCGGGCAGACCTGCCGGTGTCCGTGTTCGTTGATCTACTCGCCGCAGCGCGCGAGCGTATCGACGTGCTCGTCTATGCAGCCGTGTTCCTGCATGAGGCGTATCCCCGGCTCAATGACCTTCTGAGGGAGAAGGCGGAGGCAGGCTGTCAGGTTCGTATCTGCCTCGGGGATGCCGACTCCCCGAACGTTGCTGCCCGTGGCCGTGAAGAGAAGTACGGCCACGGCATCGAGTCACGGTGCCGGTTGGCGCTCATGCACTACCGGCCGCTTGTCGGCGTCCCTGGGGTGGAGATCAGGACCCATGGGACGACGCTCTACAACAGCTTGTATCGCGTAGATGATCAGGTGTTGGTCAATGCCCACGTGTGGGGCGTGAACGCTTACGGAGCCCCTGTCTGGCATCTGCGACGGGCGGAGGGTGGCCGGATGTTCGACGGGTACGCGGACAGCTTCCAAGCTGTGTGGGAGACAGGCCAGGAGGTCACGGATGGCACGGACTGAGTTCTACGACGACCCGCAGGCACCGGAGCCCAACAGTCTCGTTGTGGCGGCCTCTGCCGTGGTCACGGACAACAAGGGCCGCATCCTGCTGCAACGGCGCTCAGACTCCGGGAAGTGGGCTCTGCCTGGCGGCGGTATGGAGATGACTGACAGCCTGCCGGGGACGGCCGTCCGTGAGGTGAAGGAAGAGACCGGCCTAGACATCGAGATCACGGGGCTTGTCGGCACGTACACCGACCCAAAGCACGTCATCGCCTATACCGATGGGGAAGTACGCCGACAGTTCAACGTGTGCTTTCGGGCCCGGTTGGTCGGGGGAGAGCTGGCCATCTCGGACGAGTCGACGGAACTCCGATGGGTCGACCCTGCCGACCTGGACGGCCTGGAGCCGGACGGGACGCCGTCCCTCCCTATGCACCACACGCAACGGCTGAGGCTGTCGCACTTCCTGGAGGATCGGCCTGCGCCCTACCTCGGCTAGATACGACAGAGCCCCCGGACACGATGCCGGGGGCTGCTGTACTAGCGGAGTCTTGGGGGACTCAAGCTGCAATGGCCTGCTTGACCTGAGCCAACGAAGGGTTGGTCATCACGGACTCAGTGCCACCGGGGGAAATTACGAGCACCGTGGGAACCGTCTGGTTTCCGCCGTTCGCCTTCTCGACGAAGGCCGCCGAGTCCGGGTCCTGCTCGATGTTGATCTCGTTGTACGCGATGCCCTCACGGTCCATCTGGCCCTTGAGGCGGCGGCAGTAGCCGCACCACGTGGTGCTGTACATCGTCACAGTGCCCGGCATGTCTCGTGTGCTCCTTCGTCGCTCGGGGTGCGTCTTCGCAATCAATCGAACGTACGCGACCCGGTCACCATTCCCGCATTAGTACGACCGGCTGCGCCCCCCTGTGGACAACCGGCTCACCGGCCCCCTGCGACCTGGCAGCATGGCGGGGTGACATCAGCAACGCACTCCACCCTCTTCCCGCAGGTCCCGGACTCTGCCGACGCGGTGCTCGCCGGGCTCGACCCGGAGCAGCGCGAGGTGGCCACCGCCCTGCACGGGCCGGTGTGCGTCCTCGCGGGTGCCGGCACGGGCAAGACACGGGCGATCACGCACCGGATCGCCTATGGCGTGCGCGCGGGGATCCTCCAGCCCGCCAGCGTCCTGGCCGTCACCTTCACCAACCGCGCGGCCGGTGAGATGCGCGGTCGCCTGCGCCAGCTCGGCGCCTCCGGCGTGCAGGCCCGCACCTTCCACTCGGCGGCCCTGCGCCAGCTCCAGTTCTTCTGGCCGAAAGCAGTCGGCGGCTCGCTGCCCCGCATCGTCGACCGCAAGATCAAACTCGTCGCCGACGCGGCCGCCGCCTGCCGCATCCGCCTCGACCGCAATGAACTGCGGGACCTGACCAGCGAGATCGAGTGGTCCAAGGTCACCCAGACTGTCCCCGCGGACTATGCGGCGGCCGCCGCCAAGTCCGGCCGCCTCGTCCCCCGCGATCCGGCCGAGATCGCCCAGCTCTATGCGGCGTACGAGGACCTCAAGCGCGACCGCGCCGTCATCGACTTCGAGGACGTCCTGCTGCTCGCCGTCGGCATCCTCCAGGACCGGCACGACATCGCGGAGCAGGTCCGCGCCCAGTACCAGCACTTCGTGGTCGACGAGTACCAGGACGTGAGCCCGCTCCAGCAGCGCCTCCTGGAGCTGTGGCTCGGCGACCGGGACAGCCTCTGCGTCGTCGGCGACGCCAGCCAGACGATCTACTCCTTCACCGGCGCGACCCCCGACCACCTGCTGAACTTCCGCACCCGCCACCCGGGGGCGACGGTCGTCAAGCTGGTCCGTGACTACCGCTCCACGCCCCAGGTGGTCCACCTCGCCAACGGCCTGCTCTCCCAGGCCCGCGGCCGCGCCGCCGACCACCGCCTGGAACTGATCTCGCAGCGCGACCCGGGCACCGAGCCGGTCTACGTCGAGTACGCGGACGAGCCGGCCGAGGCGGAAGGCGCCGCCCGCCGCATCCGCGGCCTCCTCGCCGACGGCGTCCCCGCCAGCGAGATCGCGGTCCTCTTCCGCACGAACTCGCAGTCGGAGATCTACGAACAGGCCCTCGCCGACGCCGGAGTGCCCTACCAGCTGCGCGGCGCCGAGCGGTTCTTCGAGCGCACCGAGGTGCGGGAAGCGGGCGCTGCCCTGCGCGGCGCGGCCCGCTTCGGCGGGAACGACGCCCTCCTCGACGACGTGGTCGACCTGCCCTCCCAGGTGCGGGCCGTGCTCTCCACCAAGGGCTGGACGTCCCAGCCCCCCGCGGGCTCCGGCGCGGCCCGGGACCGGTGGGAGTCCCTTGCGGCGCTCGTGCGCCTCTCCGAGGACTTCGCGCGGGCCAAGCCGGAGGCAACCCTCGCGGACCTCGTGGCCGAGCTGGACGAGCGGGCGAGCGCCCAGCACGCCCCCACTGTGGAAGGCGTCACACTGGCCTCGCTGCACGCGGCCAAGGGCCTGGAGTGGGACGCCGTGTTCCTGGTCGGCCTCGCCGAGGGCATGATGCCGATCACCTACGCCAAGACCGACGAGCAGATCGAGGAGGAGCGCAGGCTCCTGTACGTCGGCGTGACCCGCGCCCGCGTCCACCTCTCCCTCTCCTGGGCCCTGTCCCGCTCACCGGGCGGCCGGCCGAACCGCCGCCCCAGCCGCTTCCTCGACGGCCTGCGCCCGGGCTCAGGGGCGGGTGCGGCGGCCCGCGCCGCGGGCGGCGGCCCCGGCGGTGTCGAGCGCGGCAGCGGCGGCGAGGGGACCGCCGCTGCGTCGGGCCGCCGTCAGCGGAAGAACCGCACCCCGGCGCGCTGCCGCGTCTGCGGCCGGACGCTGACCGAGGCGGGCGAGATGAAGCTCATGCGGTGCGAAGACTGTCCGTCCGACATGGACGAAGGGCTCTACGAGCGTCTTCGGGAGTGGCGATCGGGCCAGGCGAGCCTGCTGGGACAGCCCGCCTACTGCGTCTTCACGGACAAAACCTTGATCGCCATCGCGGAGGCCGTGCCCGACGACGAGGGTGAGCTGGCTCGCATCCCCGGGGTCGGCGTGCGCAAGTTCAACCGGTTCGGCGCCGACGTCCTTGCTATTTGTGCAGGTCAGGAGCCTGTAAGGGGCGCCGATGAAGAATGATTCAAACTCGTCGAAAAAATAGTTTGCGCATGCGCAAGGAAGACCCATAGGTTCTTAGCACGGAAACAGCGGCTTCTCCGAAGCCCTGGTTCCGTGCTGTACTTGACAGTCCGCAGGATCGGTTCCGGCCGATCCCCTAGACGCCGAGAGGAGGCGAATTCCAGTGATCAGCATCAACGAGAGCTTCATCAGCACCGCCAAAATGACCGATCGCTCGGTCGTCGCTTCCTGCCTGCTCGGCTTCTCGAACCAGGGCACCGGTCTGTCCGGCGGCATCTCCGCCGTGCGTCCGATGCCTGCCTCCCTGCCTCTCGCCGGTCTTCCGATCGTCGAGGCCAATGAGGGCAATGAGCGACCGACCAAGGCACCGGAAGCAGCAGTAGCGAAGGGACAGGCCCAGGCCTATGCCTTTGCGGCAGCCGGTGCCGGATTCCGGAAGCAGACGACGCAGCACCACACGATGTGGGCCTTCCGTGGGCTCGAACCCTGGAGTGATCCAGTCTGATCCTCGATCAGACCGGCGCCTTCAGGGCCGCGGAACCCCACCCGGGATCCGCGGCCCTTCTGTTTTCCCCAGAACAGGGAGAACAGAGCGAAGGGGCCAAGAGAAAGACCCGGTACCAGCCGCCAACCGGCCGACCCAGGCCGGCACGACCAGACGAGGAAAACACCACCGTGCAACTCGAAGCGCACGCCCCGTCCGTACCGCCTTCACAGACGCTCCCCCCGCCCGCACCCACGGAGGACCCGACCTTGACTCCCCTCACCGCGCTCACCGCGCTCGACGACGCCATCGAGAACCTCGGCGTACCCGTCCCCTGCCGTGCCTACGACCCGGAGGTCTTCTTCGCGGAGTCCCCGGCCGACGTCGAGTACGCCAAGTCGCTCTGCCGTACCTGCCCGCTGATGGAGGCCTGCCTCGCCGGCGCCAAGGAGCGGCGTGAGCCGTGGGGCGTCTGGGGCGGCGAGCTCTTCGTCCAGGGCGTGGTCGTCGCTCGCAAGCGGCCCCGTGGCCGTCCGCGCAAGAACCCGGTCGCCGCATGAGCACCGCCGGAACGATCGATCGCCCCCTGACGCACGACCCCAAGAAGCAGGCCCCGATGAAGGCAGCCACCAGCGAGCCCGCAGGCTCCGCGACCACAGACTTCACCACCACCGGCGCGAACACCTCGCGCCAGAACAGGACCCGAGAGATGCAACTCATCCCAGAAGCCCTGGCTCGTGCGCATATGCACGAACGCCTGCGTGAGGCCGAGGCTCAACGCCCGGTCGAGCGCCTCCTGGCGGCCCGCCGCATGCAGCGCCGCGCGGAGCGCGCGTCGATGCGTGCCCGGCGCGCGCTCGCCATAGCGGTCATGCAGTAAGACCCGCTCACGAGGCGCAACGCGATGACAGAACCAGGCGGGGGCCGGTCCGAACGGACCGGCCCCCGCGGTGCGTTGTGCTCACCGATCTTCCCCGCACGGCGATATGGTCGCCGGGTGGACCAGCAGAATCCTCAGCCCGCGGGCACGGAGAATGCGGGCACGGAGAATCTCGTGTGCTCCCGCTGCGGCACCATCGCCGAAGGCGCGCCGCCAACCTGGACCTGCTCCGTGGAGAACGGCACCCGTCACTACTTCTGCGACTCCTGCGCGCGCGACAACATCAGAGCCATCGAGGGCCGCCTCGACTCGGCCTGGTGGTGAGCCGCACCACCCAATGGGCGCGGCCCGTCAGAACTCAGGCCTCGGCAGAACTCAGGCCTCGGCCGCGGCGTCGCTCTCCGCCGTCTCCACCTCCTCCTCCATGTCCTGCGCCGCCTCCACGGCGAAGCCGGGCAGCCACTCCTCCAATTCGTCCCGCATCCGCACCGTCGAGCCCAACTGGCACAGCACCCCGATCGTGCTCAGCGTCACGCGGTGTATCAGCAGATACGACGGCGGCAGGTTCAGCTGCTTGCCCAACTGGTAGGCGGGGGAGCGCGGGTCGGCCACTCGGGCCGCCTGGCTGCGCATCCAGCCACGCGTGAACGTGAACTCCTCGACCAGCATGGGCTCGATGATCGGCAGCAGATAGTCGAGCACCGCGTCCGGCTGCAGCTCGACGGACTCCTTGACGAAGCCCTCCTCGCACAACATCTCGTAGACCGCGTCGGCCTCGCCCTCGAGCGTCATCCGCAGTGACTCGCCGATGGTCACGGGCAGCCCGCCGGGCAGCCGGTCCACCGTGCCGAAATCGAGGACCCCGAGCCGCCAGCCGCTCTTCTCGTCGGGCAGCAGCCGGAAGTTGCCGGGGTGCGGATCGGCGTGCAGCAGGCCGGTACGCGCCGGGCCCGAGAAGAGGAAGCGGGCAAGGAGCTGCCCCGCCCGGTCGCGCTGCTCCTGAGTGCCGTCCGCGATCACCTCCGACAGAGGCGTCCCATCGATCCACTCGGTCACCAGAACCTGCTCGCTCTGGTGCACCACCTGGGGCACCACCACATCGGGGTCGTCCGCGAACTCCTCCGCATGCGCCTGCTGGGCCTGGGCCTCCAAGCCGTAGTCGAGCTCCTCCGACACCCGGTCGCGCAGCTCCGCGATCAGCGGCTTGATGTCCATCCCCGGGATCAGCGGCCCCAGGAGCCGGGCGAACCGGCTGAGTTGATTGAGATCGGACAGCAGCGCCTCGCCCGCGCCCGGGTACTGGACCTTGACCGCGACCTCGCGGCCGTCCGCCCAGACCGCCCGGTGCACCTGGCCGATCGACGCGGCCGCCGCGGGCTTGTCCTCGAACTCCAGGAAACGGTCGCGCCAGTCCTCGCCGAGGCGCTCCGCGAGAACGGAGTGCACCGTGCGGGTCGGCATCGGTGGCGCCGCTTCCTGCAACTTCGTCAGCGCCGCCCGATAGGGACCCGCGACCTCCTCCGGCAGCGCCGACTCGAAGACGGACAGCGCCTGCCCGAACTTCATGGCCCCGCCCTTCAGCTCGCCGAGGACCTTGAACAGCTGCTCCGCCGTGCGCTGTTGCAGCTCGCGCCCGACGATCTCCGCGGACTTGCCCCCAATCCGCTTGCCGAGCCCCCAGGTCGCGCGCCCCGCGAAACCGAGCGGGAGCGCGGCCAGTTTGGCGGTACGGGTGACCGCCTTCCGGGGAAGATCAGACATGCGCCCCTCCAAGTCCCAGACAGCCGCGCCTTGTCAGGCGGTTACCCGGCCATTGTGTCGTGCGGCTCCTGGCCCACGGTGACCTGATCCCCCTTAACTTGCGCACCCGCTCCGCAGGGGCACGCGGGATGCGGCCAAACCGGGCGCGCGTGCCACTCGAAACCCGGCACGGACGCCTCCCAGCGCGCGCCCGCACAGGCCGAGGAGACTCCGTCCAGAAACGCGAGCGCATGCCCTGCGGCCAGCCCGGCGACAGCGGTTGAGAGGGCCAGATCGCAGGCGGGCACATGCCGGGCGTGCCCCGAGCGCCACTGCGCCAGCATGCGGGGCCAGGTGGGGTCGCGGTCCGTGCGCTGCTGGAAGAGACAGCCCGCACATGCAGTCGCCCCGGGCAGGACCAGGGGGCCCACCACGCCGGTGCCCTCGATCACCCCGGCGTACAGATGGGGTGTGCCCGAGGCGAGCAGGTCTTCGACGGTGGCGGGATCGGGGGCATACGCGGCAAGGCCGTCCCGTGGGGCGATGATCACGAGCGAGAGCCCCGCCTCTCCCTCCCGCGTCCCGGGCACAGCGGTGACGGCGCCGGGTGACGACGGTGCGACCGGTGCCGAACGGCTCGGCCGGGGCGGGCGGTCGGGTGCCCATTGCCGCACGAACCGGCGCGCGGTCGTGTCCCTGCGCTCCCCGATCGACTCGATGGGCAGTCCGCACGGCGCGACGTCCCACGGCTCGACCTGTCCGCCGTCCATCACATCGACCCGGCCCACCCCCGCCCCCGCGAGCACCGAGGCCAACGCCGCGCCCACCCGTCCCGCGCCCTGGACCCGCACGCGCATGGCCCGGCGCGCCGCCAGCTTGTCGATCGCCTCGCCCGGTCCGGGGGACAGCAGCGACAACGAGGCCAGGTCGGGCCGCAACCGGTCCATCACCGTGCCCCGCTTGCGCAAGGAATCGGCCGCGGGACCGCCGCCTGTCGAATCGTCCAGCAGACCGGCCCGGGACAGTTCGCCGAGGAGCTTGTCCACGTGCCCGTCGGGCAGACCCATCCGCTGCGCCTCCGCACGCAGCATCGGCAGCCCGCGGGTCCCGTCGAGGAGGGTCAGAAAGCTGCTCGTCGCCGTGTCCATCGGGCCGAGCGTCAAGGCGTGTGCCGGTGCGACGCCGAACTGCACGGTGCTCAGGTCACGCCAGCCGCGCCGCAGCGCGGGCTTCAACATCGGATGCATGGTCGTCCCCCGTAGGCCGGTCGCCGCGGCCCCGTCCGCCGCGTCGATCGAATGCCAGAATGCCCGTCCTGCCGAACGGCCGCTTCGCGTTGTCCACAGGCGGTGGATGCTTGTCGTACTAATCAAGCGCACGGGGATCGGAACAGCGCCGAACCGTCCCGGAGGCGGGACTTCCCCCACGTCCAGCGGGTAACGTCGGGGCGTGCCCGCCGACCCGTCCCCTCGCGTCGCTGGGGAGACCTCGGCGCGTCGCGCCGGAACTCCGCAGCGCAGCACGACCAGTCCGCCGCCGTCCGGCGCGGTTGCCAGCGCGGTCGAGGTGAGACGGAGCGCCCGCCGTCGCAGAACGGTCTCCGCCTATCGCGAGGGCGATCGCACCGTCGTCCTCATCCCCGCCCGCATGTCCGAGGCGGAGGAGCAGCGCTGGGTCAACGTGATGCTGGACAAGCTCGCGGCGCAGGAGAGCAAGCGGCTCCTCGGTGACGCGGAGCTCGCCGAGCGCGCCGGGCAACTGTCCGAGCAGTACTTCGAGGGCCGGGCCAGGCCCGCCTCGGTTCGCTGGGTCACGAACCAGAACACCCGCTGGGGTTCCTGCACCCCGTCGGAGGGCAGCATCCGTCTTTCGCACCGCCTGCAGGGCATGCCCGAGTACGTCGTCGATTACGTCCTCGTCCATGAACTCGCGCATCTCCTCGTACCCGGACACGGGCCCCGGTTCTGGCGCCTGCTCGAGGCCTACCCCCGTACGGAGCGGGCCCGGGGGTACCTCGAAGGGGTGGTCGCCGCCGACCGGCTGCCCCACCTGCCCGCCGCCCGCGAGGAGTGAACGTCCGCCGGATCCCGCGGTTGTGTAGCGGGTCTGTACCGGCTTCGCTCGCTGTCGGACTTTGCGGTTAGCCTGACGCGACGCATTCACATTCGGGATGGGGGACGGTCGTTACGTATGGCCAGGGAATTCCAACGCGGCCACAAGGCCAAGATCAGTGACCTCACCGCGGGCACCGATCTGTACGTCGGCGTACAGATCTCGGCCCCCGGGCTGACCTTCGACATCAGCTGCTTCGGCCTGGACGCGAGCGAACGGCTCTCGGACGACCGGTACTTCATTTTCTTCAACCAGCCCAAGTCGCCCGAGGAGTCGATCCAGCTCCTGGGCGCGCAGGCGGGCGACACCGAGTCCTTCCGCGTCACGCTCGACCGCATCCCGCAGCAGATCCAGCGGCTTTCGTTCACCGCGACGATCGACGGTGCCGGGCAGATGTCGCAGGTGGCCTCCGGGTACATCCGCATCGTCGCGGGCGGCGAGGAAGTGGCGCGCTACGCCTTCAACGGCGCGGAGTTCTCCACGGAGCGCGCCGTCATGCTGGGCGACTTCTACCTGAAGGACGTCTGGCGGTTCGCCGCGATCGGACAGGGCTTCGACGGCGGGCTCGACGCGCTCCTGCGCAACTTCGGCGGCGAGGTCGCCGAGGAGGAGCCCGCGGCTCCGCAGCAGCAGTCCGCCGCGCCCTCCTTCGCGCCGCCCGCGCAGGCCGCCGCGCCGCCCGCCTTCGGCGCCCCGGCGGCGGCCGCGCCTCCGCAGGCACCTGCCCCGGCCCCCGCTCCCGCTCCCGCTCCCGCGCAGAATTTCGCGCCGCCGCAGGGCGCCACCCCGCCGCCCGCCCCCGCTCCCGCGGACCCCTCGGTGCACGCGGCGCAGACCATCGTGGCCCCGATGAACCAGCCGCCCGGCGGCGCCGTGCCGCCCCCGCCGGCCCCCGCCCCGTACGGCCAGCCGGGCCAGCAGCCCCCGCAGCAGCCGCAGTTCGGCCAGGTCCCCGGCCAGCAGCAGGCGCCGGGCCAGACCGCGCCGCTGCCGCCGGGATACGGCCAGCAGCCGCAGGCCCCGATGCCTCCGGGGTACGGCCAGCAGCCCGCCGCCCCGATGCCGCCCGGCTACGGACAGCAGCCGAGCGGCCAGTTCCCCGGTCAGGCCCCGGCCCCGCAGGGTGCACCGCAGGGCGCCGCTCCCCAAGGCGCCGGTGTGGCAGCAGCCCTCCAGAAGTACCGCGAGGCCCCCACCGGACAGCGCTGGACGCAGCAGAACGAGAAGCTGATCCGCGTCGATCTGGGCGTCGCCGACCAGCCGATCCTCGCCCGCCAGGGCAGCATGGTGCTCTACCAGGGCAAGGTCGAGTTCAGCTACAAGGGCGCGGGCTTCGCGGGCCGCATCGTGGGCAACGCCACCGGCCAGGAGATGCAGCTGATGCGCTGCTCCGGCCGCGGCCAGGTCTTCCTCGCCGAGGAGGGCACGCACCTGCACCCGATCGAGCTCCAGGGCGACGCGATCTGCGTCTCCGCGGAGAACGTCCTCGCCTTCGACGAGTCGCTGCAGCACGAGGTGCGCAGGATCGAGGGCCACGGGATCCCCGGCGGCGCGCTGTTCGTCATGCAGTTCCAGGGCACCGGCACGGTCATCCTGAAGACCCACGGTGTGCCCGTCGTGCTGCCCGTCACGCCGACGACGTTCGCCGACTGCCACGCAGTCGTCGCCTGGTCGGCCGCCGCACAGGCGATCGTTTCCAGCCAGGTCCGGATGCGCAGCAACGCCTACGCGGGCTCCACGGGGGAGAGCGTGAACCTCCAGTTCCGTGGCGCGCCCGGCAATTTCATCGTCGTCCAGCCGTACGAGGTCTGAGGGAGCCCGTCATGAATCAGCAGCTCGCGGGCTTTGCTCCCGCACCCGTCGCCGCCCGCATGGAGAACCACGGCCACCACATGGTCAAGGTGGCCATGCAGACCGGCAACGACCTCTTCGCGCGCGTGGGCTCGATGGTCGCCTACGAAGGGTTCGTGCAGTACGAGCCGAATCCGCCCGCCGTCCGTCAGGTCGCGCGCGAGTGGATGACCGGTGAGGGCGCGCCCCTGATGAAGTGCTCCGGAGACGGCCTTCTCTACCTCGCCGACTACGGAGCGGACGTCGTCGTCATCAACCTGGCGGGCGACTCCCTCTCGGTGAACGGCACCAACCTGCTCGCCTTCGACGCGTCCCTCCAGTGGGGCGTCGAGCGGGTCAAGGGCATGGCCAAGTTCGCCGGACAGGGCCTGTGGAACATCAAGATCTCCGGTCAGGGCTGGGTCGCGCTGACCTCCCGCGGCACCCCGATCGTCGTTGACTGCGGCCGCGGTGACGACGAGACGTACGTCGACCCGGACGCCCTGATCGCCTGGTCCCCGAACCTCAAGGTGAAGGGCAAGCGCAGCTTCAAGGCCGGCTCGCTCATCGGGCGCGGCAGCGGCGAGGCCTATCAGATGGGCTTCTCCGGAGAGGGCATCGTCGTCGTACAGCCCAGCGAGGACAGCACCGACCGTCTCCGAGCACGGGGCTGAGGGGGAGCAACACACCATGCAGAGCCCACTTTTCGCGCATGCCGAGCAGCAGACGCAGGAGCGCTACTCCGTGCAGAACCCGCAGATGCTGCGGGTCGCCCTGGAGGGCCACGACGACGTCCTGGCCCGCAAGGGCGCCATGGTCGCCTACCAGGGTCTTATGGAGTTCGACGCCGAGTACCAGAGTCAGGGCAACCAGCGTGCCCGCGCGCACACCGGCGAGGGCCTCGACCTGATGCGCTGCCACGGGCAGGGCACGGTCTACCTCGCCAACCTCGCCCAGTACATCCACGTGGTGGACGTGGACCAGGACGGCCTGACTGTGGACAGCAGCTATGTCCTCGCGATGGACTCGTCGCTGACCCACCAAGTCATCGCCGTGGACAGCCAGTACGGGATCTCCGGCTCCGGCAAGTACCAGCTCAACATCTCCGGGCGCGGCAAGGTCGCCCTGATGACGTCGGGCCAGCCGCTGATGCTGCAGGTCACTCCGGACCGGTACGTCAACGCGGACGCCGACGCGATCGTCGCCTGGTCCAACGGCCTGCGCGTCCAGATGCAGGCCCAGACCCACTCCTCGGGCGTCTGGCGGCGCCGCGGCAACACCGGTGAGGGCTGGGAGCTCAGCTTCATGGGACAGGGCTACGCGCTCGTCCAGCCCAGCGAGATGCTGCCGCCGCAGAACGCGAACATCGGGCAGGGTGCCCGGGCGCAGTTCGGGATGGGCCAGCAAGGTGCCCGGGGGCAGAACCAGGGCAACGTCTGGAGCTAGTCGCTCTCGCGAGGACGAGCAGAAAAAAGAGGCGCGGGGATCTGTGTGCGGGCCGTATGTGGCTTGTCGCGCAGTTCCCCGCGCCCCTTTCAAGGGCGTGCCTTCACCTAGAGGCGTGCCCTTGTTGCCTCTACGAGGCGTACGACCGATTCGTCGGCCACGTCCGCCACCTCGTCGTATGCGAACCAGCGCAGGTCCAGTGACTCGTCGCTGATCGCCTCGACGGCGTCGGCCGGGGCCAGCGCGGCGTACTGGACGTCGAGGTGCTGGGTGCAGGGGCCCGGGATCGAGTGCCGGTCCAGGCGGACGGGGCCGCCGGGGAGCAGGGTCAGGCCGGGTACGCCGGACTCCTCGGTGGCCTCGCGCAGTGCGGCCGCGGTCAGCGTGGCGTCACCCGGCTCGCAGTGGCCGCCCATCTGGAGCCACATGCGCAGCTTCTTGTGCAGGGTCAGCAGCACGCGCCCGCGGGGCGGGTCGATCACCAGGGCGCTGGCCGTCACATGGCCGTCCGTGCAGGACTTCCACATGCCGTCCGCGGGGTGCGCGGCGAGGTGGTCCAGGTAGTACTGGCGCAGTTCGTCCTGGTCCTCGTAGCCCTTCAGCACGAGGACCGCGTCGTCGTACAGAGTCACTTGCCGTCGTCGTCCTTGGCGTCGTCGCCCTCGTCCTTGGTGAGGTCGGGCTTCGCGGCGCCGCCGCCCGCCGCCTCGCCGAGCATCTTGTCCAGCTCGGAGAAGTCCAGCTGCTCGCGGTGCACGAAGCCGTCGGGGTCGTCCAGGTCGGAGGCCGTCGGCAGCATGTCCGGGTGCTCCCACAGGCCGTCGCGGCCGTCGACGCCGCGCGCGTCGGTGAGCGAGGCCCACAGGCGCGAGGCGTCCCGCAGGCGGCGCGGGCGCAGCTCGAGGCCGATCAGGGTGGCGAAGGTCTGCTCCGCGGGGCCGCCCGTGGCGCGGCGGCGGCGCAGCGTCTCGCGGAGGGCGTCGGCGGAGGCCAGCCGCGGCTTGGCGGCGGCGTGCACCACGGCGTCCACCCAGCCCTCGACGAGAGCGAGAGCCGTCTCGAGGCGGGCCAGGGCGGCCTTCTGCGCGGGGGTGTCCTCCGGCTGGAACATGCCCTGCTGGAGTGCCTCCTGCAGCTGCTCCGGGTTCTGCGGGTCGAGCTGGCCGACGACGTCCTCCAGCTTGGACGTGTCGACCTTGATCCCGCGCGCGTACCCCTCGACCGCGCCGAACAGGTGCGAGCGCAGCCACGGGACGTGGGCGAAGAGCCGCTGGTGGGCGGCCTCGCGCAGCGCCAGGTAGAGCCGCACCTCGTTCTTGTCGATGCCCAGGTCCTTGCCGAAGGCCTCGATGTTCACCGGGAGCAGCGCGGCCTTGCCGGACGGGCCGAGCGGCAGGCCGATGTCGGTGGAGCCGACGACCTCGCCCGCGAGCACGCCCACGGCCTGGCCGATCTGCTGGCCGAACATGGCGCCGCCCATGGAGCGCATCATGCCGATCAGCGGGCCGGCCATGGCCTGCATCTCCTCGGGCAGCACATCGCCCATGGCGAGGCCGACGCGCTCGGCGACCGGGTCGACGAGCTCCTTCCACACCGGCAGGGTCGCCTCGACCCACTCGGCGCGGCTCCACGCCACGGCCGTCCCGGACCCGGAGGGCAGCGACGTCGCGTCGTCCAGCCACAGGTCTGCCAGGCGCACGGCCTCCTCGACGGCGGAGCGCTCGGCGGGGCCGACGCTGGCGTCCTTGACGCCGTCCGACGTGCCCTGGGACACGGTCTGGCGCGCGATGTCCTTGGCCATGTCCCAGTTCACCGGGCCGCCCTCGTACGAGAGCATCTGGCCGAGCTGCTGGAACGCGGCACCCAGGTCGTTCGGGTTCATCGAACCGAACATCGCGGCGAACGGATTGTCACCGCCGCCGGGGCCGCCCGCTCCGGGGAACCCCCCGAAACCGAACGGATTGGCAGGTCCACCGGACCCCTGCCCGCCCTGTCCTCCCCCTCCGGGGGTGTCCTTCTTCTTGCCCTCGTCGCCGTCTTCCGGCTCCTCCGGCGGAAGGCCGAATCCGAATGGGGTGTCACTCACGGGATTCCTCGGCTCGTCAGGCCGCCGGTATCGTTCCGGCGGCGGCGCTACAACACCACCCAGCGTAGACACCGTGACGGGATCGGGCCTCGGTGCTTCGCCGACTCATGGCCTGCGGCAGGATGGATGCCACCTGGTACGTACGCGTCATTCGCGTACGTACTGAAGACAACCGCTGGAGACGCCCGGTGAGTTCCCCAGATCCACAGGTTCGCGCAGCGCGAAACCCCTCAACCCCGTCGCCTGTCCGAGGGCCCGTAGTCGCCGTCACCGGCGCCGCCTCCGGCGTGGGCGCCCTGCTCACCGAGCGCCTCGCGGCCTCGGAGGAGATCAAGCAGGTCATCGCCATCGACGAGCGCCGGGGCGACTGCTCCCAGGCGCAGTGGCACATCCTGGACGTCCGGGACCCGGCGATCGCCGAGAAGCTGCGCGGCGCCGACGTCGTGGTGCACCTCGCGCTCGATCTCGACCTGGAGACCGACGGCGCGGCCCGCACCGCGTACAACGTGCGCGGCACCCAGACCGTGCTCACCGCGGCCGCGGCCGCGGGCGTGCACCGCGTCGTGCTCTGCACGTCGGCGATGGTCTACGGAGCGCTGCCCGACAACGAACTGCCCCTCTCCGAAGACGCCGAACTGCGTGCCACCGCCGAGGCCACCGGCGTCGGGGACCTCCTCGAGGTCGAGCGGCTCGCCCGCAGGGCGCCCCGCGCGCACCCCGGCCTCAACGTCACCGTCGTACGCCCTGCGACGCTGGTCGGTGGCACGGACACGGCCCTGACCCGTTACTTCGAGTCGCCTCGCCTCCTGGTCGTGGCGGGCTCCCGCCCCGCCTGGCAGTTCTGCCACGTCGAGGACCTGTGCAGCGCCCTGGAGTACGCCGTCCTGGAGAAGGTCGAAGGCGAGCTGGCCGTCGGCTGCGAGGGCTGGCTCGAGCAGGAGGAGGTCGAGGAGCTCAGCGGGATCCGGCGCATGGAACTGCCCTCCACGGTCGCGCTCGGCGCCGCGGCCCGGCTGCACCGCATCGGTCTCACTCCGTCCCCGGCCGGTGACCTCGCGTACACGATGTACCCCTGGGTGGTCAGCGTCAGCAGGCTGCACGACGCGGGGTGGCGGCCGCAGTGGACCAACGAGGAGGTCCTCGCGGAGCTGCTCGAAGAGGTCTCCGGACGGCGCACGGTGGCCGGGCGCAGGCTCGGGCGCAAGGACGCGACGGCCGCGGGTGCCGCGGGTGCGACGGTCGCGCTGCTGGGCGCGGCGGCGGTGGTGCGCAGGGCCCGGAAGGCGCGGCGGCGGATCTGACGAGGCGCGCGCAAGGCACCTCCCTGTACGGAAGGCACCGCCCTGTAGGGAACTCCAAGGCCCCACGCGCGCGTGCCGGTCGAAAGGTCTATTCCGTGTCGGGCGCCGGGTGCGGCACCATGGCCGCATGGCAAGCACCACGATGGACCACCCCGGCGAGCAGGCCGCCCAGGACCCGATCCGCCTCCTCGAGATCCGTGAGACACCGCTCTCCCTGGACGAGGTATTCCGGGCGGTCGGTGACGACGCGGCGGGCGGCACGGCGCTCTTCGTGGGGACCGTGCGCAACCACGACGGCGGCGCGGACGTCGACGAGCTCGGCTACTCGACGCACCCCACCGCCGAGGCCGAGATGCGCCGGGTGGCCGAGAAGGTCGTCGCCGAATATCCGGTGCGCGCGCTTGCCGCCGTCCACCGCGTCGGTGACCTGGGCGTCGGCGATCTCGCGGTGATCGTGGCCGTCTCCTGCCCGCACCGTGCCGAGGCCTTCGCCGCCTGCCGCAAGCTGATCGACGACCTCAAGCACGAGGTGCCGATCTGGAAGCACCAGCGGTTCTCCGATGGCAAGGAGGAGTGGGTCGGCGCCTGTTGAGGTGCGGCGCTGCCAGTGGGGCGCGATTGACCCGGGTGGCTCCGGTTGCGTAACCCGACCCCTGCCGCGAGCGTTGACCATGCGGATGGTTAATCTGCTGATCAGTCAGTTGTGGTCGCGCATGGGGTCGGGAGGTCGACGTGGCATCACTTGCCTGGTTGCTGATTCCGCTTCTGGCGGCGGTCGGCGCGGGTCTGTGGGGCAGCTGGGCCGCCCGCAACCGCAAGTCGGGACGGACGGGCGACGTCACCGAACTCAACGGCTACGCGGCGTTCCGCGAGGCCATGGAGAAGTCGCACTCCGGCACGTGAGGCCGCACCGCTCCGGTACGTGATCTCCCCGTACGGACTGGCCCCAGGGGTGCACTCACAGGCCCGTCCCGTACTGTCGTTCCATGCCACGCCGCACCACGACGATGCTTGCGTCCACCCTGATGCTGATCGCGCTGCTCTGCGCGGGAGTGCTCATCAAGGTGCCCTATTCGGAGATGTCCCCGGGCCCCACGGTGAACACCCTCGGCGACCACGACGGCGAGCCGGTGCTGCAGATCTCGGGGCACAAGACCTATCCCACGACCGGCAACCTCAACATGACGACGGTCAGCGTCACCAGCGCCGACTACCGGATGAACCTCGCCGAGGCCGTGTACGGCTGGCTGGCCCACGACAACATCGTGGTGCCGCACGACACGCTCTACCCGAACGGCAAGACGGAGCAGCAGTCCTCCCAGGAGAACGCCGAGGAGTTCAGCCAGTCCCAGGAGAGCGCCAAGGTCGCGGCCCTCAAGGAGCTGGACATCCCGGTGAAGACGCAGGTCATCGTCAACACCGTCTACAAGGACAGCCCCGCTGAAGGCAGGCTGCACGCGGGCGACGTCATCAAGAAGGTCGACGGCAAGCCCGTGAAGGAACTGACGGACGTGGCCAAGCTCGTCACCCAGCGCAAGGCGGGCCAGGACGTCGTCTTCACCGTCGTCCCGGTCAAGGAGGCGGCCGCGGCCGAGAAGGCGCACAAGGAGCCGACCAGGACCGAGGACGTCAAGATGACCACGGAGAAGGCGAAGGACGGCCGCGCGATCGTCGGCATCGAGGCCGGGACCGACCACACCTTCCCGTTCACCATCGACATCAAGCTGGCCGACGTCGGCGGGCCCAGCGCGGGTCTGATGTTCGCGCTCGGCATCGTCGACAAGCTGACCCCGGAGGACCTGACCGGCGGCAAGTTCGTGGCCGGCACGGGCACCATCACCGACAAGGGCAAGGTCGGGCCGATCGGCGGCATCGAGATGAAGACGGTCGGCGCGCGCGAGAAGGGCGCCGAGTACTTCCTCACGCCGAAGGACAACTGCGCGACCGCCGCGAAGGACGTCCCCGACGGGCTCACCCTGATCAAGGTGGACACCATCGACGACGCGGTGAAGTCCCTCGAGTCCCTGCGCAAGGGCGACACCGCCGACCTGCCCAAGTGCACCGCGAAGTAGCCGCAGGACCCGCGGAGACGTAGCCCCGGGGCGCGCGGGCGGGAGTACGCGGGTGGGATCGCCCCCACCCGCGTACGGGACGTACGAGGGGCCGTTACGCGAACGTCGCGGCCAGTGCGTCCGCCAGACCCGGCACCAGGTCCGAACCGGTGAGGACCTCGGTCGGCGAGTCCTTCTCGCGCAGCCGCAGCGCCGACTCGCGGGCGCCGTCGCGCAGCACCGCGACCGTCATGCGGACCTCCTGGCGGTCCGGGTGCTGGGCCACCCACTTCGCGAGCTGGGCCTCGCTGAGACCGTCGGGGACGGACGTCTCCGCGGACGGCGGCAGCATCAGGCGCTCCACGGTGAGGGCGCAGCCCGCCACCGCGTCCGGCCAGGCGATGGTGCCGAGGAACTCGTCCAGCGGCTTGTCCGCGGGGATCTCCTCCTGCTCGATGGGGGTCAATCCGGCGTGTTCCACGCCGTCGTCGAGGCCGAGCTGGGAGGCGAGGCCGGGTTCTTGGGTGCGCAGTCGCGCCGTGTCGACGAGCGCGAAGAGGCGGGCGGGCCGGTCCCAGCCGAGGCCGGATGCGTACTCGTCGATCTCGAGCACGGCCCGGGTGAGGGGGCTCGCTGCCATGGGAGTGTTGGACATGGTCACAATCCTGCCTCGTTAGTCCCGGGAAACGGGAACCGAGTAAAGCGTAGGTAAGTTGCATAGGTGTGGGTCCGCGATCTCGGGGGCCTGACGGACCAACAGAGAATCAACAGCGAACTTCGAGGTGCGCACCTTGGCTTTCCAGATGCCGGACCGCGGCGGAGGCCCGACGGGGCCACGGATCAGAGTGGGCCGACCATCCCGGCGGGTCCGGACCCTGCTCATGACGCTGGGCGTCCTGGCCGTGCTGGCCATGGCCTTCGTCATGTTCGCGGGGTTCTGGACGGACTGGCTGTGGTACCGCTCGGTCCACTATTCATCGGTCTTCACGACGACCCTGTGGACCAAGATCGGCCTGTTCTTCGTCTTCGGCCTCCTCATGGCGGCCGCGGTCGGCGTGAACATCTGGCTGGCGCACCGGCTGCGCCCGCCGCTCAGTGCCATGTCGATGGAGCAGCAGAGCCTCGACCGGTACCGCATGGGCATCGCCCCGTACAAGAAGTGGCTGCTGATCGGGAT
Source organism: Streptomyces sp. NPDC059002 (assembly GCF_042740435.1). Taxonomy (NCBI): domain Bacteria; kingdom Bacillati; phylum Actinomycetota; class Actinomycetes; order Kitasatosporales; family Streptomycetaceae; genus Streptomyces; species Streptomyces sp. NPDC059002. The sequence goes on from NZ_JBHYJI010000003.1 coordinate 187,830, forward strand.
CACCGCCCTGGTGGGCCTGATCGCGGGCGCGTCGGCCGCGGGGCAGTGGCGCACCTGGCTGCTGTGGGTCAATGGGGTGCCGTTCGGCCAGAAGGACCCCCAGTTCCACATGGACGTGTCCTTCTTCGCGTTCGACTTGCCCTGGTACCGCTTCCTGCTCGGCTTCGGCTTCGCGGCCGCGGTGCTCTCCCTGGTCGCCGCCGCCCTGACGCACTACCTGTACGGCGGGCTGCGGATCACCAGCCCCGGAGCGCGCGCGACCGCCGCGGCGACGGGACACCTTTCCGTGCTGCTCGGCGTCTTCGTCTCGCTCAAGGCCATCGCGTACTGGCTCGACCGGTACGGCCTCGCGGTGAAGTCCAGTGACTTCAAGGCGACGGACAACTGGACCGGCCTGAAGTACGTCGACGCGAACGCGTACCTGCCGGCGAAGACGATCCTGTTCTGCATCGCCGTCATCTGCGCCCTGCTCTTCTTCGCCACGCTGTGGCGGCGCACCTGGCAGCTGCCGGTCATCGGCTTCGGCCTGATGGTGCTCTCGGCGATCCTCATCGGCGGGCTCTACCCCGCGATCGTCCAGAAGTTCCAGGTCCAGCCGAACGAGCAGGCCAAGGAAGCGCCGTACATCGAGAAGAACATCGAGGCCACCCGGAACGCCTACGGGATCAGCGGTGTGAAGCCCGAGGACTACAAGGGCGCGGGCAAGGTCGGTGAGGACGCCAAGAAGAAGCGTGAGGACGCGGACTCGGCGGCCAACTACCGGCTGAACGACCCGAACATCGTCTCGCCGACGTTCCAGCAGCTGGAGCAGGAGCGCAGCTACTACCAGTTCCCGAAGACGCTGGACGTGGACCGCTACAACGGCCAGGACACCATCGTCGGCCTGCGCGAGCTGAACGTGAACAAGCTCGACAAGCGGAACTGGATCAACGACCACTTCGCCTACACCCACGGCTACGGCATGGTCGCCGCCAAGGGCACGGAGACGAAGAAGGGCTCCAAGGGCGCCCCGGACTTCACCGAGTCCGGCCTGCCCACCACCGGCAGCCTCGGTGAGTACGAGCAGCGGATCTACTACGGCGAGAAGACCACGCAGTACTCGATCGTGGGCGGGCCCCAGAAGGAGCTCGACTACGAAGAGGACGGCGGCGGCCAGAAGACCTACAGCTACAAGGGCGACAGCGGGGTCAACCTCTCCAACCCGATCAACCGCGCCGCGTACGCGGTGTCCTTCGGGGAGCCGCAGATCCTGTACTCCGGAGCGATCGGCGAGGGCTCGCGGATCCTGTACAACCGCACGCCCAAGGAGCGCGTCGAGGCGGTGGCTCCCTGGCTGACGATCGACGGCGACGTCTATCCGACCGTGGTCGACGGCCGCATCCAGTGGGTCGTCGACGCGTACACCACGAGCAACGGCTATCCGTACGCCTCGCGGACCACGCTCGGCGACAGCACCGCCGACTCCCTGTCGCAGGCCGACAGCCAGCGCACGGTGATCGCGCAGCAGAACCAGGTCAACTACATCCGGAACTCGGTGAAGGCGACCGTCGACGCGTACACCGGTGACGTCAAGCTCTACACCTGGGACGACAAGGACCCGGTCCTGAAGACCTGGAAGAAGGCGTTCCCGGGCACGGTCAAGGACAAGAGCGAGATCCCGCCGAAGCTGATGGACCACCTGCGCTACCCGCAGGACATGTTCAAGGTGCAGCGCGAACTGCTCACGAAGTACCACGTCACGGACGCCGGACAGTTCTACAACGCGAGTGACGCCTGGCAGGTGCCGAACGACCCGACGAAGAAGGACGACAGTGCGGTCCCGCCGTACTACCTGTCCATGAAGTCGCCGGGACAGTCGCAGCAGCAGTTCTCGCTGACGACGACGTTCACCCCGAGTGAGCGGCCCAACCTACGGGCCTTCATGACGGTCGACGCCGACGCCAGAAGCGACAACTACGGAAAGATGCAGCTCCTGAGAGTCAGGGGCGACGTCGACGGTCCGGAACAGGTGCAGAACAAGCTGAACTCCATGACGGAGGTCGGCAACTTCGTCCGGGACATGAAGGGCGCCGACTCCGATGTCCTCTACGGCAATCTGCTGACCGTGCCACTGGACGACGGATTCCTTTACGTCGAGCCCGTCTATGTCCAGGGACGCAAGTCGGCGTATCCGCTCCTGAAGAAGGTGGCTGTGTCGTACGGCACGGAGACGGCCTTCGCGGACTCCCTGAAGGAGGGCCTCGACCAGGTCTTCGGAGCCGACGGGGGCACCAAACCGCCGGCCGACGACGGGGGCGACACCACGAAGCCGCCGACGACGAACGACCCGACGGTCCAGGACGCCCTCGACGACGCCCAGAAGGCGTTCGAGGACGGCGAGAACGCCATGAAGGACAACGACTGGAAGGCGTACGGCGAGGCGCAGGACCGCCTCCAGGAGGCGCTGGAGCGGGCCGAGGAGGCCTCCTCCAAGGCCGCTAAGAACGACAAGAACGCCGACAAGGGAGCCGACAAGGGCGGCGACAAGAACGCCGACAAGGGCGGCGACCAGGCGGCGGACAAGGGGTCGGACAAGGCCGACTGAGCGAGCGGTCAAGGAGCCACCTCGCGCCGTGGTACGGTTTCAACACAACGGCGCGGGGTGGAGCAGCTCGGTAGCTCGCTGGGCTCATAACCCAGAGGTCGCAGGTTCAAATCCTGTCCCCGCTACTGCAAGGTGAAGGCCCGGATCCTTACGGATCCGGGCCTTCGTCGTGTGCCATGGGGCCTGTCGTGTGCGGGTGTCCTATGCCAAGAAATGCGAACCGTGCTCTGTCGGGGGAGAGTTGGGGGATCTGTGTTTCACTTATCTCTCTGTGGGCATGTCGACAAAACGCTGAAGTGACCTCACTGGCTGCGGTATACCAGGTGTACCCAGGTTGCAGGTGGTGCGACGATGGACGTTATGGGGGACAAGGCAACTCTGTTGGAGACAGGGCGGTTTGTGCAGCCGGCCGACCGGGAGGATCCCGGGGCGGCCGCCGAAGAAATGCGTCATCGGCTGGCCGCCGAGGCCGGAGACGTCGACGCGATGAGCGTCCTCGGCAGCCTGCTGCTGCGCCGCGGTGATCTCGACGGCGCAGAATCGCTGCTGCGCGCCGCGACCGCCGAGGGCGACCGTGCCGCGGCGAACAATCTGGGGGTCCTCCTCCACCAGCGCGGCTACGCGGACGAGGCGGCCGGCTGGTGGCGGGTCGCCGCCGTCGCGGGTTCCGCCGCGGCGGCGCACGCGCTCGGGCGCCACCACCGCGAGCGCGGCGACGAGCCCGCCGCCGAGTACTGGCTGCGGCAGTCCGCCGAGCAGGGCCACACCCTGGGGGCGTACGCGCTCGCCGACCTCCTGGAGCACCGCGGTGACGTCGGGGCCGAGCGTTGGATGCGTACCGCCGCCGAGCGGGGGCACCGCGAGGCCGCGTACCGCCTTGCGCGGGCGCTCGACCGGCGGGCCGACGCGGAGGCGGGCGAGCGGGGCGCCGAGCGCGGCGGACGGGCCGGGGACGGCGCGTCCCGCGCGGGCGACGAGGCCGAGCAGTGGTACCGGCAGGCGGCCGCACGCGGGCACCGGCGGGCCGCCCTGCACCTCGGCGCGATCCTGGAGCAGCGCGGCGACCTCAAGGAGGCCGGGCGCTGGTACCTGAACTCCGCCAAGGACGGCGAGTCCAGGGCGGCCTGCGCGCTCGGGTTCCTGCTGCGTGACGCGGGCGACGAGGAGAGCGCCGCCGTGTGGTGGCTGAAAGCCGCCCAGGACGGCGACGGGAACGCCGCGAACGCGCTCGGCGCGCTGCACGCGGAGCGGGGCGAGACGCAGACCGCCGAGCGGTGGTACCGCGCCGCCATGGACGCGGGCGATGTGAACGGCGCGTACAACCTCGGGCTGCTCTGTGCCGAGCAGGGGCGGACCGCACAGGCCGACCAGTGGTACCGCCGTGCCGCGTACGCCGGGCACCGCGAGGCCGCCAACGCGCTCGCCGTGCTGCTGCTGCAGGGCGGGGACGCGGCGGGGGCCGAGCCGTGGTTCTCCAAGGCCGCCGAGGCGGGCAGCGTCGACGCCGCGTTCAACCTCGGGATCCTCTACGCGAGCCGGGACGACGAGTCGGCCGCCCTGCTCTGGTACGAGCGGGCGGCGGCGGCCGGGCACACCGACGCCGCGCTCCAGGTCGGCACGGCGCGGCTGCGGGACGGGGACGAGCAGGACGCCGAGCGGCATCTGCGGTGCGCGGCAGGGGGCGGCAGCGCCGAGGCGGCGTACCGGCTCGGCACCGTGCTCGACGCGCGCAGCCCGTCCGTCGGGCCGCCGGTCCTCGGTGAGCCCGCGGCGGAGAAGACCGAGTGCGAGGAGTGGTACGAGCGGGCCGCCGAGCAGGGGCACCGGCGCGCCCAGGTCCGGGTCGGGATGCTGGCCGCGGGGCGGGGCGATGTCGTCGAGGCGGCGCGGTGGTACCGGCTCGCGGCGGAGGCCGGAAGCCGGAACGGCGCGTTCAACCTCGGGCTGCTGCTCGCCAGGGAGGGCAGCGAGCCGGAGGCGGCGCTCTGGTGGACGCGGGCCGCGGACGCCGGGCACGGTCGGGCGGCGCTCCGGCTCGCCCTCCTCTACGCGCGGCGCGGGCAGCTGGCGCAGGGGCAGCGGTGGGCCTCGCGGGCGGTGGAGCTCGGGCCCGCGGAGGTCGCGGAGCGGGCCGCCCGGCTCAAGGAGGCGCTTCATCAGGAGCTGACCGCATGATCTGCGCCCCGCGTCGGCGGGTGCGGGGCGCAGGGGGAACAGGAGTGCGGGCCGGAAGCGATTTGCGCTGGTCGTAGCCCTGGCGTAGTGTTGGGTTCATCGACGCGGGGTGGAGCAGCTCGGTAGCTCGCTGGGCTCATAACCCAGAGGTCGCAGGTTCAAATCCTGTCCCCGCTACTGACGGTCGAGGGCCGGAAGCCGATTGGCTTCCGGCCCTCGATTCATTGGTGGCCCACCGCCTCCTCGTACAGCTCGCGGTCGACCGCCTGCGCTTCCGGGATCTTGTCGCCCTTCGAGACGCCCGCCGCGCGGTACGCGTCCTGCAGGCGGTCCGTGGTGCCCGCGCGGATCTCCCAGTCCATCCGGAGCGAGGGCGTCGACTTCAGCACCGCCTCGTCCGTCTTCAGGAGTTTCGCCAGGTCGCCGACGAACGCGGGATCGCGCTTGTAGTCGCCCGCGAAGTACGTGTTGACCGTCCTGATGTACGCGCGCAGCAGGGCGACGCCCGCGTCCGGGTCCTTCGTCAGCAGGTTCGGGCCGAAGAGCAGGCCGCCGAGGGGCTCGCCCTGGGGCTGGCCGCCGAGGAACGCGTACCTCTTGTCGCCGTCGACCTTGCGCCAGACCGGGTCGAGCAGCCAGGCCGAGTCGGTGCCGCCGTTCTGGAGGGCCGTGAGGACGTCCGCCGAGCCGAGCTGCTGGAACTGGATCTCGTCGAGACCGCCGCCGTGCTTCTTCAGGGCCTTGTTCATGGGGTACGCGATGACGGAGCCCTTGCCGATCATCGTGCCGAGCTTGCGGCCCGCCATGGGGACGTGGGACGCGCTCTCGTTCTTCTTCAGCCGCACCCACAGGCCGCTCTTGGAGGTGGGGGCGGGGGAGAAGTTGCCGGCCGTCCACTTGATGTCGAAGCCGCTGGTGATGCCGTTCATCACGGCGGCCTCGGGGGCCGCCCACTGGGCGTCGATGTCGCCCTTGGCCAGCAGGGGGAGGGCCTCGGGGGTGGGCAGCACCTTCAGGTCGACGTCCAGGCCCTCCTTCTTGAACTCGCCCTTGGCCACGGCCATTTGGAGCGGTGCCACATACTCGGCGCTCAGGGTGCCGGTCGCGATCGTCAGGCCGCGTTCCTCGGGGAGGGGCTTGGGGGCGGGCGTGTTCGGGGCACAGCGGGCCGCCCTGCGGTCGGGTGCCAGATCGGCGGGGTCGGTCCAACTGCCCTTGCCGCAGCCGGAGACCGAGGTGACGGTGCGGGGCTTCGCGGGGGTGGAGGGGGCCTCGTCGTCCTCCTTCGCGCAGCTCGTCGTGGCGAGGAGGGCCGCCGCGGCGACGGCCACGAGGGCGGTGGTCGTACGGGTGCGCATGGTGCCTCCGAGCGCTCTGCTACGTACGGAAGGTGCGGTCATGACTGGCTTCGGCCCCGGTCGCGCGGGGCCCAGGGGGTGAGCAACCTGCCCGCGATCCTGACCAGTTCGGAGAAGACGACGCCGAGTACGGCGACGCAGACGATGCCGACGAACATCACGTCGTTCTGGAAGAGCGCGCGCGAGTCGAAGATGAGATGGCCGAGGCCGTCCGCCGCCGCGATCTGCTCGGAGGCGACGATCACCAGGACCGCGACTCCGGCGGCGATGCGGGCGCCGACCAGGACGGCGGGCAGCGAGGCGGGCAGCAGGACGTGGCGGAACATCTGCCACGGCGACGCGCCGAAGACCTGCCCGGCGTCGCGGTGTCCCGACGGCACGGCGAGGACCGCCGCCATCGTCGAGATCCAGACGAAGAAGAAGACCGTGGCGGCGACCAGGGCGATCTGCGGGCCCTCGCCGAGGCCGAACATGTTCAGGAAGACGGGCAGGAGTGCCAGCTTCGGCACGACGTACAAGGCGTCCAGAGTGGGCTCAAGTGCCGCTCGTACGAGGGAGAGTGAGCCCATGAGGAGGCCGAGGGCGTAGCCCGCGACCGTGCCGATCGCGTACCCGGCGAGCACGCGCTTCAGGGTCGCCCAGACGTCCGGCCACAGATCGCCGTCGGCCGCCCGGCCCCAGCCGTCCTCCAGGATGGTCTGCGGCGCGGGGTAGACGCGGTCGTCGATCCAGCCCTGGACGGCGGCGAGTTGCCACAGGAGGATCAGCGCCGCGGGTACGCCGACGGCGAGCGACAGTTCGAGGGCGCGGCGTCTGCGGTGGGTGCGTGTGGGGTGCAGTTCGCGGGGGCCCGGGCTCCTGACCAGTACGTCTTCTTGCTCAGGGGCCTTCGACGTCTTGTTCGTGGCCGTGCTCATGCCGCCGCCTGCGTGCCGACCTCGCCGCGCAGCAGGTCCCACAACTCGCTCTTCAGAGCGGTGAATTCGGGGGCGGCGCGGACCTCGCCGGAGCGGGGGCGGGGGAACGGCGGGCGGCGCTCGGCGATGATCCGGCCGGGGCGGGCCGACATCACCAGGACGCGGTCGCCGAGGACGATCGCCTCTTCGAGGCTGTGGGTGATGAAGAGGGTCGTGGTGCGGGTGGTCTGGGTGAGGGCGAGGAGTTCGTCCTGCAGGATCGTGCGCAGCTGGGCGTCCAGGGCCGCGAACGGCTCGTCCATCAGCAGGATTTCGGGCTCCACGGCCAGCGCGCGGGCGATCGCCACGCGTTGGCGCATGCCGCCGGAGAGGGTGGCGGGGTAGGCGTCGGCGAAATCCGCGAGGCCCAGGCGGGTGAGCCAGTCCGTGGCGCGGGCGTTCGCCTCGCGGCGGGGGACCTTCTGGATGTCCAGGCCGAAGCGGACGTTGGCCTGGACGGTCTTCCAGTCGTAGATGCCGTAGTCCTGGAAGATCATCGCGGCGGGGCGGGGGGTGGTGGTGCGGATCGTCAGCTCGCCCCCGCTGGGGCGGAGGAGGCCTGCGGCTATGCGGAGGAGGGTGGATTTTCCGCAGCCGGAGGGGCCGACCAGGCAGGTGAACTCGCCGGGGGCGATCTTCAGGTCTATGGGGCCCAAGGCGTGTACGGCCTTGGGGGGTCGGCCGAAGGTTCTTGTCACTGCGTGGGCTTGGAGTTTGGGGTGCGGAGCTTCCACGGGCTTCTCCTTGCGGAGGGCAGGCGGATGTGTGGGCGCCGCCGACGATATGACGCACCGTCAGATTCCGGAAGGGGTGTGGCCTGGCTGAGATTCGCTGTTGGGTGCGGGTCGTGAGTGGTTTGTGCCCACCTGTTCCGCCGTGCGGAACGCCTGCCCACAAACCGCGCCTGCCTGCAAGCCGAAGGGCCCGGCACCACTCGGTGCCGGGCCCTTCAGGGGCGTACGAAAAAGGGCTACCCCGTCGCGCAGTCCGGGCAGATGCCCTTGTACGTGACTTCCGCGCCCTCGACCGTGAAGCCGAAGCGTTCGGAGTCGGGGAGGCTGGCCAGGGGGTTGCCCGTGGGGTGGACGTCGCGGATCGCGCCGCAGCGGGCGCAGACCAGGTGCTGGTGGGGGCGGTGGGCGTTCGGGTCGTACCGCTTCGCCCTGCGGTCCGTCGAGACTTCGAGGACCTCGCCGAGGGTCACCAGCTCGCCCAGCGTGTTGTAGACGGTCGCCCGGGAGATCTCGGGCAGCTTGTCGACGGCGCGGGCGTGCACTTCGTCCGCCGTGAGATGGACGTGGTCCCCGTCGAGGACCTCGGCCACGACGCGCCGCTGCGCTGTCATGCGCCAGCCGCGTCCGCGCAGTCGTTCCAGTAGGTCACTCATAAGGGCCAGCCTAACAGGCAAGGGACCTAAGTCCCGAACGAGTGTGACTTTGGAAGCTTACTTGACTTAGACAATGTCCATTGTAGGATCGGGGCCAGCACAAGCCAAGGGACAGGACTCGCAGGCAATGACGCAGGAGGCGCACGTGACGCAGGGACCGCTCACCACGGAGGCCGGGGCGCCGGTCGCGGACAACCAGAACAGCGAGACCGCGGGCGTCGGCGGGCCGATGCTGATCCAGGACCAGCTGCTGCTCGAGAAGCTCGCGCACTTCAACCGCGAGCGGATTCCGGAGCGCATCGTGCACGCCCGCGGCGCCGGTGCGTACGGCACGTTCACGCTCACCCGGGACGTCTCGCAGTGGACGCGCGCGAAGTTCCTCTCCGAGGTCGGCAAGGAGACCGAGACGTTCCTCCGCTTCTCCACCGTGGCGGGCAACCTCGGTGCGGCCGACGCGGTGCGCGACCCGCGCGGTTTCTCGCTGAAGTTCTATACGGAGGAGGGGAATTACGACCTCGTCGGCAACAACACCCCGATCTTCTTCATCAGGGACGCCATCAAGTTCCCGGACTTCATCCACACGCAGAAGCGCGACCCGTACACGGGCTCGCAGGAGGCCGACAACGTGTGGGACTTCTGGGGCCTGAGCCCGGAGACCACCCACCAGGTGACCTGGCTCTTCGGCGACCGCGGCATCCCGGCGTCGTACCGCCACATGGACGGCTTCGGCTCGCACACGTTCCAGTGGAACAACGAGGCGGGCGAGGTCTTCTGGGTCAAGTACCACTTCAAGACCGACCAGGGCATCAAGAACCTCACGGCCGCCGACGCCGAGGTGCTCGCGGGCAAGGACCCCGACTCGCACCAGCGCGATCTGCGCGAGGCCATCGAGCGCGGTGACTTCCCGACCTGGTCCGTGCAGGTGCAGATCATGCCGGCGGCCGACGCGGCGAACTACCGCTTCAACCCGTTCGACCTCACCAAGGTGTGGCCGCACGCGGACTACCCGCCGATCGAGATCGGCAAGCTGGAGCTCAACCGCAACCCGGAGAACATCTTCGCCGAGGTGGAGCAGGCGATCTTCAGCCCCGCGCACTTCGTGCCGGGCATCGGCCCCTCCCCGGACAAGATGCTCCAGGGCCGTCTCTTCGCGTACGGCGACGCCCACCGCTACCGCGTCGGCATCAACGCCGACCACCTGCCGGTGAACCGTCCGCACGCCACCGAGGCGCGCTCGTACGGCCGTGACGGTGTCCTGTACGACGGCCGTCACAAGGGCGCGAAGAACTACGAGCCCAACTCCTTCGGTGGCCCGTACCAGACGGACCGGCCGCTCTGGGTGACCAGCGCCGTCTCCGGCGGCACGGGCAACCACGCGACGCCCTCGCACGCCGAGGACGACGACTTCGTGCAGGCCGGCAACCTCTACCGGCTGATGTCCGAGGACGAGAAGGCGCGTCTGATCGAGAACCTCGCGGGCAACATCGCGGGCGTCTCGCGCGACGACATCGCCGAGCGTGCCATCGACAACTTCCGCAGGGCGGACGACGACTTCGGCAAGCGGCTCGAGGCCGCGGTCCAGGCCCTGCGCGGCTGAACCGCTTGTCGTGGGCAGGGGGCGGGCCGGATTCCTTCGGGGGTCCGGCCCGCCGCCGTGTTCAGCCCGCCATCGTGGCCGTCGCCGCGGTCGACGCGCGCCTGACCGGGGCCCAGCAGCGGATGATGTCCCGGACCGAGACGATCCCGGTCGGATCGTTGCCGTCCATGACGATCAGGTGCCGGAAGCCGCCGTGCGACATGGCGTCCGCGGCGTCCTCCAGGCTCCATGCGGGCGTGGCGAAGACGACGTCCGTCGTGGTGTGCGTGCCCGCGGTCTCCAGGTCGGGGTTCTGGCCGAGGCCGAGGGAGTTGAGGATGTCGCGCTCGGTCAGGATGCCGAGTCCATAGGTGTCGGGGTCGAGGACGACGGCCGCGCCGACGCGGCGCTCCGACATCAGCCGGGCCGCCTGACGGAGGGTGTGGGCGGGACCGATGGTGAGGACCATCGTGCTCATGGCGTCGCGGACGAGCATGGGCGTGAGCCACCTCCTTGGTGAAACCGCGGGCTCCGGGTGGGCGAAGGATTGCCTCCGCTACCCAGCTGGAGAACGGATTCACAAGTTCACAAGTGGGGGGACTCTCAGAGTCGCAGCCATGCGGGATGCCAACAAGGGGGCGCGTGCGGTCAGTTCAGGGCGTACGCCGCGCACTTCGCGCGCCTTGTGGGGCGCGGCGAGAAATGCTCAGTACCGCTGGTTGAGATAGCCGAGCAGCTCGTCGTGGAGCAGGCCGTTCGACGCCGCCGCGTTGCCGCTGTGCGGCCCTGCCCTGCCGTCGAGGCCGGTGAAGCTGCCGCCCGCCTCCGTCACGACGATCGCGTTCGCCGCCATGTCCCACAGCGAGAGCTCCGGCTCCGCGCAGATGTCGACCGAGCCCTCGGCCACCATCATGTACGGCCAGAAGTCGCCGTAGCCGCGGGTGCGCCAGACCGCGCGCGTGAGGTCCATGAAGCCGTCGAGGCGGCCCTGTTCCTCCCAGCCCGAGAGGGAGGAGTACGCGAGTGAGGCGTCCGGGAGCCGCGAGACCTTGGAGACGTGCAGCCGGGTCGCCGAGGTGAGGCTGCGTCCCGTGTAGGCGCCGCCGCCCTTCGCCGCCCACCAGCGGCGGCCGAGCGCGGGCGCGGAGACGACGCCGACCACCGGCTGGTAGCCGCCCTCGCCCGCCTCCATCAGGGAGATGAGCGTGGCCCAGACCGGGACGCCGCGCACGTAGTTCTTGGTGCCGTCGATCGGGTCGATCACCCAGCGGCGCGGGCCCGTTCCCTCGATGCCGTACTCCTCGCCGAGGATCGCGTCGCGCGGCCTTGCGCGCTGCAGCTGGGAGCGGATCAGCTCCTCGGCCGCCTTGTCGGCCTCGCTCACCGGCGTCATGTCCGGCTTGGTCTCGACCTTCAGGTCGAGCGCCTTGAACCGGTCCATGGTCTGGGCGTCGGCGGCGTCCGCGAGGACATGGGCGAGACGCAGATCATCGTGGTAGTCGGGCATGAGTGAACAGTATCGATCCCGTACGGCACGAGCCACAGCGCCCGTGTGCGGGGCGTCCGCGGCCCGCCGCGCGCGGCATCGCCGGTCCTCGCGCCGGAGCTATTGACAGTGCTGCCGAGCGCGTCAACTCTGGCACCGGAGCCGCTTCGGCCCGGGGAGGCGACGATGCCTGCAGCACGGGAATCCTTACTGGACGCGGCGTACACGGCGCTCGCCCGACGACCGTGGCCCGGTGTCCGCATGGTCGACGTCGCGGCCGTCGCCGGGGTGTCACGGCAGACCCTCTACAACGAGTTCGGCAGCAAGGACGGGCTCGCCCGCGCCCTGCTGCGGCGCGAGACGGACGGCTATCTGCACGGCGTCGAGCGCGCACTCGCCGAGGAGCGCGAGCCCGCGGACCGGCTCGCCGCCGTGGCCGCGTGGACGGTGGGCGCCGCGCGCGGCAACGCCCTCGTGCGGGCCGCGCTCACCGGCTGCTGGGGCGAGCGGCTGCCCGCGCCGAGCAGATCGGCGGGGTCCACGTCGCCGGTGCCCGCGCAGCGCCGCGCGGATGCCGGGGTGCCCACGTCGGCGGAGCTGCTCGCGCTGGTGCGGGACCGCGCGGTGCTCGCGCTCGGCGGCCGGGGGCGCTCGGCACGGGATCCGGAGCTGGCCCTCGCCTGCGAGAGCGCGGTCCGGCTCGCCCTGTCGTACGTCGTCGCGCCCGCCGGAAGCGACGACGACCCCGCGGAGCTGGTCCGCGGGGCCATCGGGCGCTGGGTGGGCGCCAAGTGATCCGGTGGGTCAGTGCGCGGAGCCGGACAGCTGGAGGCCGATCACGCCGACGATCACGAAGGAGATCGAGACGAGCTTGAGCGTGGAGACCAGGTCGCCGAGGAAGACCATTCCGTAGATCGCGGTGCCCGCGGCGCCGATGCCCGTCCAGACCGCGTACGCGGGCCCCACGTCGAGCTTCTTCAGCGCGAGGGTCAGCAGACCGAAGCTGCTGAGCGCGAAGCAGGCGAACGCGATCGTGGGCCAGATCCTGGTGAAGCCGTGCGAGAGCTTCAGGCAGACCGCGAAGCCCGTCTCAAGAATCCCCGCCACGATGACCAGCAGCCACGCCATGTCCTTGCCTCCCGTACCCGTATACGTTCCGCGACCGCTTCGTCTGGCTTGAATCCGGCTTGGTGCGATTATGCATTTACCTTTACCCGCGCGGTGCAAACAACGGGCAGTTCAGTCGCCGTCGCGTCGCTCCCGCGTTGCGAGCAGCCTGCGCAGTGAGTAGAGGCGGGCCGGGTCGGCGTGACCGTCGGCGACCCAGGCGTCCAGGGCGCAGTCCTTCTCGTCGTGGCTGCAGCCGCGCGGGCAGTCCACCGTCCCCGGCTCCAGGTCGGGGAAGGCGAGGATGACGCGGGACGGGTCGACGTGGTTGAGCCCGAAGGACCGTACGCCCGGGGTGTCGATCACCCAGCCGTCCGCGCCCGCAAGGGGGAGCGCGAGGGCCGATGTGGTGGTGTGCCTGCCGCGTCCGGTGACCGCGTTGACATGACCGGTCGTACGCCGCCGCTCCTCCGGCACGAGCGCGTTGACCAGCGTCGTCTTGCCCACGCCGGAGTGGCCGACGAACGCGGTGACATGCCCGTCGAGCAGCTCGTGGACCTGCGCGAGCTCGGCGCCGTCGGTGAACTCCTCGCGGCTGGTGACCACATAGGGGATGTCGAGCGCGGCGTACGTCTCGAGGATCTTGTCGGCCGGCGCCAGGTCCGACTTGGTCAGGACGAGGATCGGTTCGAGGCCGCCGTCGTAAGCCGCCACGACGCAGCGGTCGATCAGGCGCGGGCGCGGCTCGGGGTCGGCCAGGGCGGTGACGATGGCGAGCTGGTCGGCGTTGGCGACGACCACGCGCTCGTACGGGTCGTCGTCGTCGGCCGTACGGCGCAGGACCGAGGTGCGCTCCTCGATCCGTACGATCCGCGCGAGGGTGTCCTTCTTGCCGGACAGATCCCCGACGACCGCGACCCTGTCACCCACCACGGCGGCCTTGCGGCCCAGCTCGCGGGCCTTCATGGCCATCACGACCCGGTCGTCGACCAGGACGGTGAGGCGGCCGCGGTCCACGGTGAGGACCATTCCCTCGGCCGCGTCCTCGTGCTTGGGCCTGATGTGGGTGCGGGGGCGGTTGCCCTTGCGGTTGGGGCGGACGCGGATGTCGTCCTCGTCGGGGTTCTTGCCGTAGCGGCGCATGTTCTCGTTCCGCCCGTCAGTTCCCGAGCATTCCGGTCCAGAGGTCGGGGAAGTCCGGGAGGGTCTTCGCCGTCGTCGCCACATTCTCGATCTGTACGCCGTCCACCGCGAGGCCGATGATCGCGCCCGCGGTCGCCATGCGGTGGTCGTCGTAGGTGTGGAAGATGCCGCCGTGCATCCTGCGCGGCCGGATGTGCAGTCCGTCGGCGGTCTCGGTGACGTCGCCGCCCAGTTCGTTGATCTCCTTGGTGAGCGCGGCCAGGCGGTCCGTCTCGTGCAGGCGCAGATGGGCGACGCCGCGCAGCGTGGAGGGGGAGTCGGCGAGCGCCGCGACCGCGGCGATGCCGGGCGTGAGCTCGCCGACCTCGCTGAGGTCCACGTCGATGCCGTGCACGGACCCGGACCCGGTGAACACCAGGCCCTGCTCGGTCAGCTCGCAGGAGCCGCCCATCTCCGTGAAGATCCGGCGCAGCGCGTCGCCGGGCTGTGTGGTGTGCGCGGGCCAGTCGGGGATGGTGACCGTGCCGCCGGTGATCAGGGCCGCGGCGAGGAACGGCTGGGCGTTCGACAGATCGGGCTCGACGGTGAGGTCGCGGCCGAGCAGGGCGCCGGGGGTCACCCGCCACACGTTCGGCTCGCCGCCCGCCTCCGGGGTGTCCACCTGGGCGCCGACCGAGCGCAGCATGTCGACGGTCATCCGGATGTGCGGCATGGACGGCAGCGAACCGCCCACGTGCCGCACCTCCACGCCCTGGTTGAAGCGGGGGCCCGACAGCAGCAGGGCGCTCACGAACTGGGAGGAGGACGAGGCGTCGATCTCGACCCGGCCGCCCTCCAGGGCGCCGCCGCCGTGCACGGTCAGGGGCAGGGCGCCGGGGCTGCCGTACGTGGTGTCGTCGATGCGGGCGCCGAGTACGCGCAGGGCGTCGATCACGCCGTGCAGCGGGCGCTCGTACGAACGGGGGTCGCCGTCGAAGCGGATCGGGCCGTCGGCGAGGGCGGCGACCGGGGGCAGGAAGCGCATGACCGTGCCCGCGTTGCCGACGTCGACCGTGGCCGGGCCGTGCAGGCCGGAGGGGATCACGCGCCAGGCCTCGCCGGAGCCGTCGGGGCCCACGCCCTCCTCGATGCCGACGCCCATGGCGCGCAGGGCGCCGGCCATCAGCAGGGTGTCGCGGGAGCGCAGCGGGCGGCGCAGCCAGCCGGGCTCGGCGGCGAGCGAGGCGAGGACGAGCGCGCGGTTGGTGACCGATTTCGAACCGGGGACGTGGACCGTCGCGGTGACGGCTCCGCTTGCGTGCGGGGCGGGCCAGAGGGCGGTGTGCGCCGGGGTTTCGGTCATGCCTTCACTTTAGTGGCTGCCGGTAACCGGGAATCTTGATCAAATGTGGCGAAATCCAGGCGAAACAGAGAACTGGTAGGAGCCATGGGCCCACCGGCGGCTCATACGTCGAGGAGCCAGCGCGCCCCGCCCATCAGGGAGCACAGCGACACCGCGTGGAAGAGGAAGAGCCACATCCCCGCCGGGACGTTGGTGAGCCGGGACAGCTGGTCCGCGTCCGAGTCGCCCGCCCCTCCGCGCCTGCGCTTGGACTGCAGCTCGAAGGCGGGCCGTACGCCGCCCAGGAGCAGGAACCACACCACCGCGTACGCGAAGGCCGCCTGCACGTCCGTGTTCGCGAGCCAGGAGACGAGCAGGAAGGTGCCGCCTGCGACGACGACCGTCAGGGCGCCGTACGCGTTGCGGATCATCACCAGCATCGCCACGAGCAGCGCGGTCGCGATCCACAGGAACGCCGTGATGCGTCCCGAGGCGAGCAGGGCCGCGCCGCCGAGGCCGAGCAGCGGCGGCGCGGTGTAGCCCGCGGCCGCGGTCAGGATCATGCCGATGCCGGTGGGCCTGCCGCGCGAGACGGTGAGGCCCGAGGTGTCGGAGTGCAGCCGGATGCCGTCGAGGCGGCGCCCGGTGAGCAGGGCGATCAGGCCGTGGCCGCCCTCGTGCGCGATGGTGATGGCGTTGCGGGCGAGGCGCCAGGCGTTGTGCGGGACGACGACGGCGAGGGCGACGACACCGGCCGCGACGACCAGCCACTGCTCGGGCGCGGACTGGGTGCCGAACACGCGGTCCCAGAGGTCGGTCAGGCTGGCGCTGGCGGTGCTTTCCATTACTGGGACCGGCTCCTCGGGTCGTCATCAGGGCTGGCTGCGCGGAGCGCATCGTTGAGGGGTGGTGGTCGGGCGACGGGCGGGCCTGGCAGTCTGGCACGTATGTGCGGACGGTATGCATCCAGTCGTAGGCCCGAGGATCTCGCAGGAATCTTTGAGATCGAGAAGTGGGAGCCGGAGGAGGCGCTCGCCCCCGATTTCAACGTGGCCCCCACCAAGGAGGTCTACGCGGTCCTCGACCGTCCACTGAAAGACGCCGAGGACCCGCGTCCGGTTCGCCAGCTGCGCACGCTGAAGTGGGGCCTCGTGCCCTCCTGGTCCAAGACGCCCGAGGGCGGCGCCCGCATGATCAACGCCCGCGCGGAGACCGTCCACGAGAAGCCGTCCTACCGCAGGGCCTTCGCGACCCGGCGCTGCGTCCTGCCCGCCGACGGCTATTACGAGTGGGTGACCGCCTCCGACGAGCGGCAGCTGGAGGTCGAGGGCAAGAAGAAGCGGCCGCGCAAGCAGCCGTACTTCGTGACGCCCGCCGACGGCTCGGTCTTCGCCATGGCCGGGCTCTACGAGTTCTGGCGGGACAAGACGCTGCCCGACGAGCACCCGCTCGCCTGGTGGGTGACCTGCACGGTGATCACCACGGAGGCGGAGACCACACCGCTCGCGGTCGGCCCCGAGGAGGGCCCGCGCTCGCTCGCCGACATCCACCCGCGGATGCCGCTGATGCTGACGCCGGACCGCTGGGACGCCTGGCTCGACCCGTCCCGCACGGACGTCGAGGACCTGCGCACCCTCCTGGAGCCGCCGCCGCACGGCCTGATGCGCGCCTACCCGGTGTCCACGGCCGTCAGCAACGTACGCAACAACGGCCCGGAGCTGCTGACGGAGCTGGAGGGCCCCGAAGAGGGCACACTCTTCTGACGTGACGCATGTGACACAGAGCGAGATCATCCAGACCGACGCCGGCGAGGCGCGCATCACCTGGCACCCGGCTCCCGCGAAGAGCGCCCGCCTCGTCCTCGCCGTCAGCCACGGCGCGGGCGGCGGCATCGAGGCCCGTGACCTCCAGGGCATCGCCGCCGCGCTGCCCGCGCACGGCGTGACCGTCGCCCTCGTCGAGCAGCCCTGGCGGGTCGCGGGCAAGAAGGTGGCGCCCGCGCCGAAGACCCTGGACGTGGGGTGGCGCGGGATCTGGCCCGCCCTGGAGAAGAAGGGGCTCCCGGTGATCTCCGGCGGGCGCAGCGCGGGGGCCCGTGTCGCCTGCCGCACCGCGACCGAACTGGGCGCCGCGGCCGTGCTCGCGCTCTCCTTCCCGCTGCACCCGCCGGGCAGGCCGGAGAAGTCGCGTGCCCCCGAACTGCTCGGCGCGGGCGTCCCGATGCTCGTCGTGCAGGGCGGCAACGACCCCTTCGGGAAGCCCGCGGAGTTCCCCGAAGGCGTATACGAACTCGTCGAGATCCCTCACGCGGACCACGGGTTCGCCGTGCCGAAGCGGGCGGACATCGGGCAGGACGAGGCCGTGAAGATCATCACGGACGCCGTCACGCGCTGGACGGGAATGTTGGGCGGGTGACCTCTGTTGTGGCGAACAGACGGTGAACGCAGACGGTGCACGCCGTCGCAGAAGATTCGCCGCCGATCGTCGCGAGAGGAAGTCCGCCGCATGGGTTCGACCATCTGCCCGAACCGCTCCAGCGCCTCTGACCTGGAGTGGACGGTCTTGAGCGCACCCAAAACCGCATCTATTCGGGCGGCGCGGGGCACGGATCGTCGTCTATCCTCCGATTCGAGTGGGGCTGCTTTTGGCCTCACCACGTCGTTGGAGGAGGTGGGTCCGGTCACTGGGACCGACGCAGGGACCGAGCACGGCCAGGCGGAGCAGCCCCGAGAGAGTTCGGAGAAGTCCGAGACGGCCGCGGAGCGCACGGCCCGCTTCGAGCGGGACGCGCTGACGTTCCTCGACCAGATGTACTCGGCGGCGCTGCGCATGACGCGCAATCCGGCGGATGCTGAGGACCTGGTGCAGGAGACCTACGCGAAGGCGTACGCGTCGTTCCACCAGTTCCGCGAGGGCACCAACCTCAAGGCGTGGCTGTACCGCATCCTCACGAACACATTCATCAACTCGTACCGCAAGAAGCAGCGCGAGCCCCAGCGCAGCGCCGCCGAGGAGATCGAGGACTGGCAGCTGGCGCGCGCCGAGTCGCACATGTCCACCGGTCTGCGCTCCGCCGAGTCGCAGGCGCTGGACCACCTGCCCGACTCGGACGTGAAGCAGGCGCTCCAGGCCATCCCCGAGGAATTCCGCATCGCCGTCTATCTGGCCGACGTAGAGGGCTTTGCGTACAAGGAGATCGCGGACATTATGGGGACACCCATCGGTACGGTGATGTCCCGACTGCACCGCGGCCGTCGCCAGCTGCGCGGCATGCTGGAGGACTACGCCCGTGAGCGCGGGCTCGTCCCGGCGGGCGCCGGGGAGTCGAACGGAACGAAAGGCTCGGGCTCATGAGCTGCGGAGAGCCGCACGAGACTGACTGCAGTGAAGTCCTGGACCATCTCTATGAGTTCCTGGACCACGAGATGCCGGACAGCGACTGCACCAAGTTCGAGACGCACTTCGAGGAGTGCTCTCCGTGCCTGGAGAAGTACGGCCTCGAGCAGGCGGTCAAGAAGCTGGTGAAGCGCTGCTGCGGCCAGGACGACGTGCCCGTCGACCTGCGGGCCAAGGTCATGGGGCGCATCGACCTCATCCGCTCGGGGCAGGCCGTGCCCGAGCGTGACGTCACGCAGGACGTGGCGGCGGGCGAAGCCTGAACTGCCGCACCACCGGCGTGAGTTGACCGGCAGAGTCACCCTTCGAGGGCGGGCCGCGACGTTTTCTGTCGCGGCCCGCCCTCGTTGCACCCCCGTTTCCCCTTCCGTCACTCGAACGTGCTAATTCGCGGCCGCCGGGCGCTGGCCGGGAGGCCGCCGTTCTAGTCTCCGGAGCTGGAACGGGGAGGAGAACTCCATGCGGTCGGTGCCGGTGCGGGCCCGCGTCTACATCCTGGGTGTCGCCCTGGCCGGCGCCGCCTGCGCCGCGCCCGCGTTCGGCGCGCGCACGCCGTGGCCCGCCGTCGCCCTCCTCGCGGTGCTCTTCGCCGCGTGCGAGCAGGTCACCCGGTGCCGCTTCGTCGGCCGCCGGGCCCCGCGCGGCCTCGGCACCTTCTTCCCCGTGCTGCTCGCCGGGGTGTTCCTGCTGCCGCCGTCGGCCGCCGCGCTCGTCGCCGTGCCCGGCGCGCTGCTCGCCCGCGTCGACCGGCACCCCCGCTGGGTGCGGCGCCTGTGGCGCGCGGCCCAACTCGCCGTCGCCGCCTGGGTGTCGGCCCGTACGTACGGGGCGCTCGGCGGGGCCGCGGCCTGTGCGGCGCCCGACTTTCCGTACGTCCTGTGGCCCGCAGGAGCCGCCGTGCTCGCGTTCTCCGCGGTGCTCACCGTCCTGGACGGCGGGATCCTCGTGACCGCCGAGCGGGTGCCGCCGCGCGCCGCGTGGCGCGGGGTCTTCCTGCGCTCGCTGGCGCCGGTCGCGGTGCACGGGCTCGCCGGGCTGATGATGGCGGTCCTGTGGACCAGTCCGTACGGGCCCGCGGCCGGGCTGCTCGTGCTGCTCCCGATGGGCGTCTCCTGCTGGGTGTTCGCGCAGTACCACCGCGAGCGGGCCGCCCACCAGGCCACCATCAGGGCGCTCGTCCAGGCCGTCGACATCAAGGACAAGTACACCCGCGGACACAGCGAACGGGTCGGCCGCGCCTCGGTGCTCATCGCACGCGAACTGGGCATGGACGACGAGCGCGTGGAGGTGCTGCGGTTCGCGGGCATCCTGCACGACGTCGGCAAACTCGGCGTCCCCACACGGCTGTTGCGCAAGGACGGACCCCTGACGCCGGAGGAGCGGCGCGTCATCGAGCTGCACCCCGAGTACGGACACGAGATGGTGCGCGGCATCGGATTCCTCGGCGACGCGCGGGCGGCGATCCTGCACCACCACGAGCGGATCGACGGGAGCGGCTACCCGTACGGCCTCGCCGGGGCGCAGATCCCCGAGTCCGCGCGGGTGGTGGCCGTCGCGGACGCCTTCGACGCGATGACGTCCACACGGTCCTACCGGCGGGCCCGGCCGGTGCCGGTGGCCCTCGAGGAGCTCTCCCGGTGTGCCGGGGCGCAGTTCGACCCGGCGATGGTCGACGCGCTGGCGCGGGCGCTTCAGCGGTACGGGTGGCATGCGGAGGTCACGTCCGACGTGCCGGACCCGGGCGGGCCCGTGCCGCCCCCCGGTCCGGTCCTGCCCGCGCCCGCGGTGCCTGGCTCGGTGCCGGGGTGAGCGCCTCCGCCCCGGCACCCGGCACCGGGGGCCGCGCCCGCCTGCCCACGGCAGTGAACGCCCTTGCCTCGCTGCTCGCCCTGCTCTCCCTCGGGTGGACCCTCTGGCACGGGGTCACCGAAGGGCGGGTCGCGCTGGCCTTCGGGGTGCTCGTCGCGCTCGGGGAGCTGGCGCGGTGGGGGAGTGCGCGGGAGCGGGAGCCCGCGCCGCTGGGGGCCGCGGCAGCCCTGTCGTACGCCCTGCTCGGGGAGAACGCGGAGCAGGCCACGCACCACGGCGTGCTCCAGGTGATCGCCGTGGTCGTCGCGGCCGCGCTCGTCGGCGCGGTGCCGCACGTGGCGCTCGGCCAAGGGCCCTCGCGCGATCACATGGCCCGGCGCGTGCTGACCGTCGGATTCGCCGCCGTGTGCTTCCAACCCCTGTACAACTCGGGGAAGTTGAAGGACTGGGTCGGTCACGGGCCGTACTTCGCGCTCGTCATCGTCGCGGTGCTCGTCCTCACCGCGCTCTGCGACGCCGTGCTCGCCGCGACGACGGCGCACGCCCGCACCGGATGGCCGTTCGGGCCGCTCCTGCGCGACGAGCTGCGGGCCATGCTCGGCATCGGGTCCGCGGTGTGCGCGACGGGGGCCGTGATGGCGCTCGCGGTGGCCGTGGCGGGGCTCTGGGCGCTGCCCGTGTTCAGCCTCCCGCTGCTGCTCACCCAGCTGTCCTTCCGGCGGTACGCGGCCGTGCGGGCGACCTACCGGCAGACCATCGCCTCCCTGGCCAGGGCCACGGAGATCGCCGGATACACCCCGCAGGGGCATGCCCGCAGGGTCGCGGGGCTCAGCCGGGACGTGGGGCGAGACCTGGGGCTCTCCGAGCCGGACCTCACCGTCCTCGAGCATGCGGCGCTGATGCACGACATCGGCCAGCTCTCCCTCGTCGACCCGGTGCCCGCGGGCGCCACCGCGGCCCTGCCCGAGCCGGAACAACGGCGAATAGCCCTGCTCGGCGGCGCCGTCGTACGCCAGACAGGGGTGGACTCCGCGGTCGCCGTGGTCGTCGAGCGCCAGGCGGACCCCTACCGTGACCAGCCGCTCACCGCACGGATTGTGCGCACCGCGAACGCGTACGACGAGATGGCGCGGGGAGAAGGACCATCGGGGTCGCTCGGCGGCCCCCTGGAGGCCCTGGAGCGCCTGCGCCTCGGCACCGGCCGCGACTACCAGCCGGAGGTCGTGGAGTCCCTCGCGCGGGTCCTTTCGCGAAGGGGCGGGCCCTAGGGCCTGTCCGGCGGATCAGGTCGCGTGCGGGTGGCGTCCACTGTGCGGTGCTGGTGAGCGGGGTCTGGTGCGTGCAGCTGCAAGGCGGAGGAGGGCGACAACGCAGTGGGGTCTCCCCTGCTCGAGCGGAGCCGAGAGCTTGGGGAAGTTGGCAACCGACGACAACGCGGCAGATGCGCGTGCCAGGGCCCGCGACCCGCGGCATGATCCGCCGGACAGGCCCTAGGGGCCTCTGACCGGCGTCGGGGCGGGGGGCGGGCGGGCCTTAGGCGGTCCCCGGCTGGGTAACCCATGGGTAATGAGCGGCCGTCCGACCGTACGTGGTTGGATGCGAAGAAGAGGGTGCACGGGGGCACGGACCCGACGCCGCGCCTTCTGAGAATGTGTCTTCCAGAAATCGTGACAGGCGGGAATCAGGCGGGAATCGTGAGGATCTTCGGCAAGGGACGGCACCGGCCCTCCGCCTCATGGCGGCAGGCGACCGACCGCGCGTTCACGCTGATCGGCGACGGCCGGTACGAGGACGCGGGGGCACTGCTCACGCGCGCGGCGGATCTCGAACCCTGGTTGTCCGAGTCCTGGTTCAATCTCGCGCTCCTGCACAAGTTCCGGCACGACTGGGAGCAGGCGCGGGCCGCGGGGCTGCGTGCCGTCGCGCTCCTCGACCGGTCGGCGGGCGCCCCCGACTGGTGGAACGTGGGCATCGCGGCGACCGCCCTGCAGGACTGGCCGCTGGCCCGGCGCGCCTGGCAGGCGTACGGACTGCGGGTGCCCGGCGGGGTCGCCGCGTCCGGTGAACCGTCCGGCATGGAGCTCGGCAGCGCGGCCGTGCGGCTCTCACCGGAGGGCGAGGCCGAGGTCGTGTGGGGCCGCAGGCTCGACCCGGCCCGCATCGAGGTCCTGTCCATCCCGCTGCCCTCGTCGGGGCGCCGCTGGGGCGAGGTCGTGCTGCACGACGGCGTCCCGCACGGCGAGCGGACGACGGCGGCCGGACACTCGTACCCCGTCTTCGACGAGATCGAGCTCTGGGCGCCCTCCCCCGTGCCGACCTGGGTGGTCCTCCTGGAGGCCGCCACCGAGGACGACAGGGACGCCCTGGAGCGGCTCGCGGCCGACGCGGGCTTCGCCGCCGAGGACTGGTCGTCCTCCGTGCGGCTGCTCTGCCGGATGTGCTCCGAGTCCCGGATGCCCAGCGACGAGGGCGACGGAGAGCACCTCGACCCGCACGACCACAGCGAGCCCGGCCACCCCGGCCCGCTCGGCCACCGCAGCCCCGGAGCGGTCTGGGTGCCCGAGCGCGAGTGCGGCATCGCGGCGCCCGCCGCCCTGGTGCGCGGGCTGCTCGACGGCTGGGTGGCGGACAGCCCGGACTCCCGCGACTGGCGGGACCTCGAAGAGGTCTGCTGAGCCGGCCCCGGCAGGTTCGCGGACCCGAGGAGGTCCGTCGGCACTTCGCCGTAGGCTGTACCGGCACAAACTCTTGAGGGTTTCCAAGGAAGGCGTACGGCGGACATGGCGCAGGACACTGAGCAGCAGACCTCCGGCGGGGTGCTCCCCGTCGACGACGAGGGCTTCGTCATCGACACGGAGGACTGCGAGGAGCGCGAGACGGCCTACCGCGAGCGCGGCACGTACCGGCCGATCACGGTCGTCGGCAACCCGGTCCTGCACAAGGAGTGCAAGGACGTCACGGACTTCGACGACGAGCTGGCGAAGCTCATCGACGACATGTTCGTGAGCCAGCGCGTCGCGCAGGGCGTGGGCGTGGCCGCCAACCAGGTCGGCGTCGACCTGAAGGTCTTCGTCTACGACTGCATGGACGACGAGGGCGTGCGGCACGTGGGCGTGGTGTGCAACCCGGTCCTGCAGGAGCTGCCCGCCGAGCGGCGCCACCTCGACGACTCGGGCGAGGGCTGCCTGTCCGTCCCCACCGCCTACGCCCCGCTGGCCCGCCCGGACTACGCGGAGGTGACCGGGCAGGACGAGAAGGGCAACCCCATCAAGGTGCGCGGCAGTGGTTACTTCGCGCGCTGCCTGCAGCACGAGACGGACCACCTGTACGGCCACCTGTACATCGACCGCCTCTCCAAGCGGGAGCGCAAGGACGCGTTGCGGCAGATGGAGGAGGGCACCCCGCGCTACCCGGTGGTGCCGAATGACTGACCCACGCGACGCCTGAGAGGCGTGGGAACCGCGTGACGTGAGCGGCCCCTGGTCGGGAACTACTTCCTGACCAGGGGCCGTTGGCGTGAGCCGATCGGGTGTGCGATCGAAACAAGCTGCTGGTGATCCATATTCAGTCACGTAAGGGGAGGTTCTCGGCACTGGGGGGTAGTGAATGGCGCAAATCTGTTCCCTGAACGGTCAGTTGTGGTGCTGAATGGAAAGCGCGGGGATACGCAACGGCGCGCGCCCGGCACGGCGGGAGGGGCGTGGGTCATCAGGCGGCTGAAAGGGGTTTGTTCGTGCCTGCATATTCCGGGAGCACTTCACAGACACAGCAACGCACACAGCCACACACACAGCCAGTATCGGTACCACCGGCACTGGCCGTTCCGGTGATCGAGGCAGCGTTTCCTCGCCGTCTGCACCCGTATTGGCCAAAGCTTCAGGAGAAGTCCAGGACCTGGCTCCGCGAAATGCGGCTCATGCCCCCGGACAAGGTCGAACGGTACGCGGACAGCCTGTGCTACACCGACCTGGTGGCGGGCTACTACATTGGTGCGCCGGACGAGTTGCTCACCGCGATAGCGGACCTCAGCAGCTGGTTCTTCGCATGGGACGACCGGCACGATCGGGACTCGGTGCACGGCAGGGCGGCACAGTGGCGGCGGCTGTGCCGGGGCCTGCACGGGGCCCTCAACGAACCCCGGCAGTACCTGCACCACAGAGACCCGTTGGTCGCGGGGTTCGCGGACTGCGTCCTGCGGCTCTACGCGTTCCTCGGCCCCAGCTGGAACGCCAGGTTCGCCCGGCACTTCCACCCGGTGATCGAGGCGTACGACCAGGAGTTCAGGAACCGGCGCACGGGCACGGTGCCCACCGTCGAGGCCTACATCGAACTGCGCCGCCTCACGTTCGCGCACTGGGCGTGGATCGACCTGCTGGAGCCCACCGCGCGGTACGAACTGCCGCGCCTCATAAGGAAACACCCCGCATACCGGCGGGCGGCACTCGCGACCCAGGATTTCTCTGCCTGGTACAACGACCTGTGCTCGCTCCCGAAAGAACTCGCGGGGGACGAACTGCACAATCTCGGGATCAGCCTCATTCAGCACGAGGGAATGAAGCTCGAAGAGGCCGTGGTGGAGGTGCACAGGCGCGTCACGCGATGCGTCAATGAATTCCTCATGGCCGAGCAGGAAGTGTACGCACTCGCCGAGCAATTGGCGGACGGCAGCGTGGCAGGAAAGGAGCTCGCGGCCGCGGTGGAATCGTGCGTCTTCAATATGCGGAACTGGTTCTCTTCCGTCTATTGGTTCCACCACGAATCCGGCCGCTATCGCGTAGACAGCTGGGACGACCGGTCCATGCCCCCTTACGTCACGGAAGGCACCGTGGCGGAAAACGAACTGGTAGGTGAGGAATGAGCGTCGGTTCCGCGATATCCGCGTCCGCAGCGTCAGGACAGGGCCCGCTGCGCACCCCGCCACTGGTCCGCGGGGGAGCACCCCTGCTGGGCCACGCCTGGAACCTGGTGCGCGACCCGCTCGGCTTCCTCGCCGCGCTGCGTGACCATGGGGATCTAGTCAGGATCAGGCTGGGGCCCAAGACCGCGTACGCGGTCTGCGACCCGGAGCTCGTCGGCGCCATGCTGAAGAACCCCGAGTACATCGTCGGCGGACCGCTCTGGGACACCCTCGAAGTGCTCCTCGGCAAGGGCGTGGCGACCAGCAACGGCAAGCTGCACCGGCGTCAACGGCGCATGATGCAGCCCGCGTTCAGGCCCGAGCGGATCGCGGACTACGCGAAGGTGATGGAGGAGGAGGCGCGCGCCACGGCCGACCGCTGGCAGCCGGGGAGCACGGTCGACGTCGGCGCGGAGATGTTCCGCACGGCCGTGCGCATCGTCTCCCGCTCGCTCCTGGAGGTCGACTCCATCGGCGAGAAGGCGGACCGCATCAGCGAGTCGCTGCACACGGTCTTCGAGGGGCTCTACCGCAGGATGGTGCTCTCGGTCGGGCCCCTCTACCGCGTGCCGACCCCCGCCAACCGGCGCTTCGAGCGCGCGCTCGCCGATCTGCACGCGCTCGTCGACGAGATCGTCGCGGAGCGCCGCGCGGCGGGACCCGAAGGGCCCGACGACCTGCTCGCACAATTGCTGCGGGCCAGGGACGAATCCGGAGAGCTCCTGACCGATCAGGAGATCCACGACCATGTGGTTTCCCTGGTCGTCGCCGGGGCCGAGAATGTGGCCTCGACACTGGCGTGGGCGTTCCATCTGCTGACCGAACACCCGGAGCAGGAAAGGCGGTTGGTTGAAGAGGTAAATTCCGTGGCGCAGGGCCGGGCGATCACATTCGCCGATCTGGGCCGACTGCGTCACCTCCGCAATGTCGTCACGGAGGCCATGCGTATACGACCGGCGGCCTGGATATTCACCCGCAGGTCCGTGGCCGAAACCGAACTGGGCGGCTATCGCATTCCGGCGGACGCCGACATCGTCTACAGCGTGTACGCGATGCAGCGCGACCCGCGTTCCTTCGAGCGGCACTTGGAGTTCGACCCGGACCGCTGGAATCCGGAACGCGCGGCGGATGTGCCGGAGTTCGCGATGATGCCGTTCAGCGTCGGCAACCGAAAGTGCCCGGGCGACCACTTCAGCCTGGCAGAACTCGCCCTGATCCTCGGGACGGTGGCCCCGAAGTGGCGTCTGACGCCGGTCGGGGAGACCGACAGCGGCACCAAGATCGGCATCACGCTGCACCCCAAGCGGCTCGTCCTGCGGGCCGAACCCCGCTGACCGAGCGGTGTGCCCGCCCCACCCCCCCGTGACGGGGCGGGCACACCGGGACCGCGGAGCGCCAGACTCAGAACCCGTCGTCGAGACGGGCTCAGAACTCGTCGTCGAAGGAGACCGAACCCTCGACCGCGACCTGGTACGCGGAAGGCCGCCGCTCGAAGAAGTTGGTCAGCTCCTGCACGCCCTGCAGCTCCATGAAGGAGAACGGGTTCTCCGAGCCGTAGACCGGCGCGAAGCCGAGGCGCTGCAGACGCTGGTCGGCGACGCACTGGAGGTACTCGCGCATCGAGTCGGTGTTCATGCCGGGCAGACCGTCGCCGCACAGGTCGCGGGCGAACTGCAGCTCGGCCTCCACGGCCTCCTTCAGCATGTCCGTGACCTGCGTCTGGAGCGCGTCGTCGAAGAGCTCGGGCTCCTCCTTGCGGACCGTGTCCACCACGTCGAAGGCGAAGCTCATGTGCATCGTCTCGTCACGGAACACCCAGTTGGTGCCGGTGGCGAGGCCGTGCAGCAGACCGCGGCTGCGGAACCAGTAGACGTACGCGAAGGCGCCGTAGAAGAACAGGCCCTCGATGCACGCGGCGAAGCAGATCAGGTTCAGCAGGAAGCGGCGCCGGTCGGCCTGCGTCTCCAGGCGCTCCAGCTTCTCGACCGAGTCCATCCACTTGAAGCAGAACTCGGCCTTCTCGCGGATCGAGGGGATCTCCTCGACCGCGTCGAAGGCGGCGGCGCGGTCCTCAGGGTCGGGCAGATAGGTGTCGAGCAGCGTCAGATAGAACTGGACGTGCACGGCCTCCTCGAAGAGCTGACGGCTCAAGTAGAGCCGCGCCTCGGGGGAGTTGATGTGCTTGTAGAGCGTGAGCACCAGGTTGTTGGAGACGATCGAGTCACCCGTCGCGAAGAACGCGACGAGGCGGCCGATCATGTGCTGCTCACCCGGGGACAGCTTCGCCAGGTCGGCGACGTCCGAGTGGAGGTCGACCTCCTCGACGGTCCAGGTGTTCTTGATCGCGTCCCGGTAGCGCTCGTAGAAGTCCGGGTAGCGCATGGGGCGAAGCGTCAGTTCGAAGCCCGGGTCGAGCAGGTTCTTCTCGGAGTTGGTGGTGCTGGACATTACTGGCAGGCCTCGCAGGACTCGGGGTTTTCCAGGGAGCAGGCGACGGCGTCGGGATCGGTCACCTGCTGGGGGACGGGGGCGGCGGTGGCGTTCGAGCCGCCGGCCGCGCGGGCGATGCGCGTCGCCGGGCGCGAGCGCAGGTAGTACGTGGTCTTCAGGCCCCGCTGCCAGGCGTACGCGTACATCGAGGAGAGCTTGCCGATGGTCGGCGTCTCCAGGAACAGGTTCAGGGACTGCGCCTGGTCGAGGAACGGCGTACGGTCGGCCGCCATGTCGATCAGGCCGCGCTGCGGGATCTCCCACGCGGTGCGGTACAGCGCGCGGACCTCCTCGGGCACCCAGGTGAAGCCCTGCACCGAGCCGTTGGACTCGCGCAGCGCCTCACGGGTCTGCGCGTCCCACACGCCGAGCCGCTTCAGCTCCTCCACCAGGTAGGAGTTGACCTGGAGGAACTCGCCGGAGAGCGTCTCGCGCTTGAAGAGGTTGGAGACCTGCGGCTCGATGCACTCGTAGACGCCCGCGATGGACGCGATGGTGGCGGTCGGCGCGATCGCGAGGAGGAGCGAGTTGCGCATGCCGGTGGTGGCGATGCGCTCCCGGAGGGCCGCCCAGCGCTCCGGCCAGGTCAGCTCGACGCCGTAGTGGTCCGGGTGCAGGACGCCGCGCGCGGTGCGGGTCTTCTCCCAGGCGGGCAGCGGGCCGTTGCGCTCGGCGAGGTCCGCGGACGCCTCGTACGAAGCGAGCATGATGCGCTCGGCGATGCGGGTGGAGAGCGCGCGGGCCTCGGGGGAGTCGAACGGCAGCTTCAGCTGGAAGAAGACGTCCTGGAGGCCCATCGCGCCGAGGCCCACCGGGCGCCACTTGGCGTTGGAGCGTCCGGCCTGCTCGGTCGGGTAGAAGTTGATGTCGACGACGCGGTCGAGGAAGGTGACGGCGGTGCGGACGGTCTCGTCGAGCCGCTCCCAGTCGATGTCGCCGTTGTCGACGAACGCGCCGAGGTTGACCGACCCGAGGTTGCAGACGGCCGTCTCCCCGTCGTCCGTCACCTCCAGGATCTCCGTGCAGAGGTTGGAGGAGTGGACGGTGTGGCCGGGCTCCGCCGTCTGGTTGGCGGTGCGGTTGGCGGCGTCCTTGAAGGTCATCCAGCCGTTGCCGGTCTGCGCGAGGGTGCGCATCATGCGGCCGTACAGATCGCGGGCCGGCATGGTCTTCTTGGCGAGCCCGGCGGCCTCCGCCTTGCGGTAGGCGGCGTCGAACTCCTCGCCCCACAGGTCCACGAACCCGGGCACGTCGGCCGGTGAGAACAGCGACCAGTCCTGGTCGGCGGCGACCCGGCGCATGAACTCGTCCGGGATCCAGTGCGCGAGGTTGAGGTTGTGCGTGCGGCGCGCGTCCTCACCGGTGTTGTCGCGCAGCTCCAGGAACTCCTCGATGTCGGAGTGCCAGGTCTCCAGGTAGACCGCGGCCGCGCCCTTGCGGCGCCCGCCCTGGTTCACGGCGGCGACCGAGGCGTCCAGGGTCTTCAGGAACGGCACGATGCCGTTGGAGTGCCCGTTCGTGCCGCGGATCAGCGAACCGCGGGAGCGGATGCGGGAGTACGAGAGGCCGATGCCGCCCGCGTGCTTGGAGAGCCGCGCGACCTGGTGGTAGCGGTCGTAGATCGAGTCGAGCTCGTCCAGCGGGGAGTCGAGGAGGTAGCAGGAGGACATCTGCGGGTGGCGGGTGCCGGAGTTGAAGAGCGTCGGCGAGGACGGGAGGTAGTCCAGGCGGCTCATCAGGCCGTACAGGGCGGCGACTTCGTCGAGCGCGCGGGCGCTCCCGTCCTCCGCGAGACCGGCCGCGACACGCAGCATGAAGTGCTGCGGGGTCTCGATGACCTGCCGGGTGATCGGGTGGCGCAGGAGGTAGCGGCTGTGCAGGGTGCGCAGGCCGAAGTAGCCGAAGCGGAAGTCGGCGCCGTCCGCGAGCGCGGTGTCCACCAGCGTGTTCAGGCGGGCCGCGTGCTCGGTGACGAAGTCCGCCGTGCGGTCGGCGATCAGGCCCTCGCGGTGGCCGACCGCGATGGAGTCGGTGAAGGAGCGCACGCCCTGCGTGGCGGCTTCCTCGCGGATGCCGATCGACAGGAGCCTGGCGGCGAGCTTGGAGTACGCGGGGTCCTCGGAGATGAGCCCCGCGGCCGCCTCCGTCGCAAGCTCCCGCAGCTCGGCCTCGTCGGCCTTGGCGGACCGGCCGCGCAGCGCGGCGCCGGCGACCCGGCCCGGGTCGGCGTCGGGGAGGTCGGCGGTGAGGTCGGTCAGGGTGCGCAGCAGCGCGGTCCCTGGCCCGTCGGTACCCTCGGCGGTCGGCGTGGTCGTCGCTGACGCAGGTTCGGCAGGCGCGATGGTCACGTGGAGCTCTCCCTCGCTCGGCTCTGGGCCTGGGGGAGGGAAGGGCGACGCACGGGCGCACCCGGGCAGGGCGGCGCACCGCGTCCACCGGCCCACTCCACGAGGCCCGGACGGTCGGCACCCGGGCCGGACGGCTCGGGTGCGCTGCCGGCAGGTCCTCGGACTCGCGGGTACGACAAAGACGTACACATACACCGTTGCGGGACAGTTCCGGACTTGCACCGGATTCCCCTGCGGCGACAGCGAGCACGAGCATACATCTTGTGCCGCGTTTCTGAAGCAGGCCCACATCTTGTGTCGGCGCCGAAGGGGTGCCGTGCGTCGGATGCCCTAGAACGTCAACTCGTAGGTGAGCAGCGTCAGGTCCGCGATCGGCTTCCAGTCCCGCTCGGGGGTCCGTACGAAGCCGAGGCGTTCGTAGAGCCGGTGGGCGGCGCGCATCGAGGGCTGCGTGGACAGGACGAGCCCGGAGCGGCCCGCGTCCCTGGACCGCTGGAGGCACTCCCGCACCAGCGTCTCACCCGCGCCCCTGCCGCGCGCAGCGGAGGAGACGGCCAGCATCCGGATCTCCGCCTGGCCGTCCCGCGCGATGTCGGCCATCGGCCCGCCGGACGGGACGAAGGTCACGCAGCCGAGCAACTCCTCGTCGGCCACGGCGACCAGGACCTCGGCGCGGGCGTCGCGCGCGGCCACGTCGCGCAGCACCGTGAGGTAGGTGTCCGAGCTCCCGAAGGTCAGATGTCCGTCGTCGAGATAAGCCTGCGCAGTGAGGTCGCCCAGTGTCTCGTACTCGGTGGGGTGCGCGCGTCTGATGATGATGTCCATGCGGCGAAGTGTGCAACAGGGGTACGCGGTGGGCCGCCGGTTTTCCGGAACGCGGATACGGCAATGGGCCGCCGGTTTTCCGGCGGCCCATCGTCAGGTGTGGAGCGGGCGGATCAGCGGCTCAATGTCCCGCGCCCGCCGTCGCCTTCGGCAGTTCCTGGACGACGCCGGGGTCGCCCGCGTCCGCCGTGTAGTCCTCCGGGGACGTCTCGTCGATGCCGTCGGGGGCGTTCAGCGCCTTCAGGACGAAGGTGAGGACGACGGTCACGACCACGTTCAGGACGAACGCGGTGAGGCCGATGTAGCCGATCTCGCCGATGCCGGGGATGGTGTCGGACGAGCCGCCGAAGTGCTTCTGCGTCGGCGACGCGACACCGTACGCCGCGAGCGTGCCGTAGACCATGCCGACCGCCCAGCCCGCGAGCAGCGCCCAGCGGTGGAACCAGCGGGTGAACAGGCCGCCGACGAGCGCGGGCATCGTCTGCAGGATCCAGATGCCGCCGAGCAGCTGGAAGTTGATCGCGACGGTCTTGTCCATGCCGAGGACGAAGACCAGCGCGCCCACCTTCACCAGGAGCGAGACCAGCTTGGAGACCTTGGTCTCCTGCTCGGGCGTCGCGTCGGGCTTGAGGAAGTCCTTGTAGATGTTCCGGGTGAAGAGATTCGCGGCCGCGATGGACATGATGGCGGCGGGCACGAGCGCGCCGATGCCGATCGCGGCGAAGGCGACGCCGGTGAACCAGTCGGGGAACATCTCCTCGAAGAGCTGCGGGATCGCCAACTGGCCGTTGTCGACCTTGATCCCGGCCGCGATCGCCATGAAGCCGAGCAGCGCGAGCAGGCCGAGCATCAGCGAATACAGCGGCAGGATCGTGGTGTTGCGGCGGATCACGTTGCGGCTCTTGGACGAGAGCGTCGCGGTGATCGAGTGCGGATACATGAACAGCGCGAGAGCCGAGCCGAGCGCCAGCGTCGCGTACGTCCACTGTCCCGCCTCGGGCGGCGCGAGCGCGCCCCGCGGTTTGCCGGTCGCCGGGTTGGTCTGCGCGAAGGCGTCACCGGCCTTGGCGAAGATGTCGTCGAAGCCGCCCAGCTTGATCGGGATGTAGATGATGGCGACGACGATGACGAGGTAGATCAGGCCGTCCTTCACGAATGCGATCAGGGCGGGGGCGCGCAGGCCCGAGGAGTACGTGTACGCGGCGAGCACCGCGAACGCGATCAGCAGCGGCAGGTCCTTGATGAACCAGTTCGTGTCCGGACCGCCGCCGACGCCCATCACGTCGAGAACGGCCTGGATGCCGACGAGTTGGAGCGCGATGTACGGCATCGTGGCGAGGATGCCGGTGACCGCGACGGCCAGCGAGAGCCCCTTGGAGCCGAACCGGCCGCGGACGAAGTCCGACGTGGTCACGTACCCGTGCTTGTGCGAGACCGACCACAGGCGCGGCAGGAAGGTGAAGATCAGCGGGTAGACGAGGATCGTGTACGGAACGGCGAAGAAGCCCGCCGCGCCCGCCGCGTAGATCGCCGCGGGGACGGCCACGAAGGTGTACGCCGTGTACAGGTCGCCGCCGAGCAGGAACCAGGTGACCCAGGTGCCGAACGACCGTCCGCCCAGGCCCCATTCGTCCAGGCTCTGCTCGTTCTCCGCCTTGCGCCAGCGGGCGGCCAGGAAGCCCATGACCGTGACCGCGATGAAGAAGAAGATGAAGACGGCGAGCGCGACACCGTTCACGCCGCCGGTTCCCGACGCGAGCACGTTCATCGTCCGGCACCTTCCGTCAGCTGCCGGGCCTCGGCCTTGCGGGCGCGCTGGTCACGCTGCCACAGCTTGTACGCGATCATCGTGAGAACCGTGGAGATGAGCACCCACAGCATCTGGTACCAGTAGAAGAACGGGATGCCGATGAAGGTCGGTTCGACCTTCGCGTAGGAACTCACCCAGAGCATCGCCACGAACGGCGCGACGAGACAGAGGGCGATGACCACGCGGACCGGCGTGACCACCGGTCGGCTCACTTCAGGCGCATCTGACATGTCATGGCTCCGCTCCCTCGCTCATCCCACGTTTAACGTGCGGGAAATCTAAGCGAGAGTCTTGATCTATGGAACCCCCGTCCGGATAACGGACGGGTCAACATGCCTGCTCAGCAGCAGCGGAACCCCTGCCGGGGATCCGACTCCTGCCGGTCCGTCCGCATTCGCTCGAACTCCCTCCGGGACGGAACGGACGCTCCCGGATGCACCTTCCTGGTGTGCGCGACATGCCGGTCGTACGCCGACTCGTCGGTCAACTCCCGTGCGTACCAACGGATCCAGCGCATCCCGCGCAGCACCCAGGTCATGGGGTGAGCCTCCGCTCCGCCACGAGCTCCCGCTTCTCCTCGCGTGTCGGGATGAGGCCCGCCGGTGCCGTCAACTTCGACTCCACGTACGGCGCTTCGCTCAGGCGCGAGGCCGCCGGATTGCGGATGTGCTTGACGCAGATCCGGGCCGCGTCGGCGATCACGATGACGATGAGCAGGGCGAGCGCGGCCGAAAGGACGCCGTCCACGGTGGAGTTGGTGACGACGGTGTGCATGTCGTCCATGGTCTTGGCGGGCGGCAGGATCTTGCCGTCGTCGATGGCGTCCCGGTAGATCGAGCGCTGCTTGAAGAAGCCCACGCGCGGGTCGCTGGAGAACACCTTCTGCCAGCTCGCGGTGAGCGTGACCGTGGCGTCCCAGACCAGTGGAATCCCGGTGATCCAGGCCCACTTGAGGCGTCCGGACTTCACGAGCAGCGTCGTGCAGACGGCGAGCGCGACGGCCGCGAGAAGCTGGTTGGCGATGCCGAAGATCGGGAAGAGCTGGTTGATCCCGCCGAGCGGCTCGTGCACGCCGACCCACAGGAAGTACCCCCACAGGCCGGTGACGACGGCGCTGGTGAGGACGAGTCCAGGTTTCCAACTCACCTTCTTGAAGGGCTTGTAGACGTTCCCGAGCATGTCCTGGAGCATGAAGCGGCCCACGCGCGTGCCCGCGTCGAGCGCGGTGAGGATGAACAGCGCCTCGAACATGATCGCGAAGTGGTACCAGAAGGCCCGCATCGAGCCGCCGGTGACCTTCGAGAAGATCTCGGAGACGCCGATGGCGAGGGTGGGCGCCCCGCCGGTGCGCGAGAGCAGGGAGCTCTCCTCCACATTCTTCGCGGCCTGCGCGAGGTCGGCCGGCGAGATGGAGTACCCGAAGCCCGCGACGGCCTTCGACGCCTCCTGGACGGTGTCGCCGATGACGCCCGCAGGCGCGTTCATCGCGAAGTACAGACCGGGGTCGATGATCGACGCCGCGACGAGCGCCATGATCGCGACGGACGACTCCATCAGCATGGAGCCGTAGCCGATCATCCGGACCTGCGTCTCCTTCTGGATCATCTTCGGCGTCGTGCCCGACGAGATCAGCGCGTGGAAGCCCGAGAGGGCCCCGCAGGCGATGGTGATGAAGACGAAGGGGAAGAGCGAGCCCGCGAAGACGGGGCCGTCGCCGCGCGACGCGAAGTCGGTCACCGGGTCCATCTTCAGCGTGGGCAGGGCGATCACGACGCCGAGCGCGAGCAGCAGGATGGTGCCGATCTTCATGAACGTGGACAGATAGTCGCGCGGCGCGAGCAGCATCCACACCGGCAGGATCGAGGCGATGAAGCCGTACGCCACCAGCCAGATGACCAGCGTCGACGGCGCGAGCGTAAAGGTGTCCGCGAGCGAGGACTCGGCGACCCAGCGCCCGGAGACCAGCGCGAGCAGCAGCAGCGCGATGCCGATGAGGGAGACCTCGCTGACCCGGCCCGGGCGCAGGACCCGCAGATAGAAGCCCATGAGCAGCGCGATCGGGATGGTCATCGCGATCGAGAAGGTGCCCCACGGCGACTCGGCGAGCGCGTTGACGATGACAAGGGCCAGCACCCCGAGCAGGATGATCATGATGGTGAAGGTGGCGAGCAGCGCGGCGGCCCCGCCGAACGGGCCGATCTCCTCGCGGGCCATCTGCCCGAGCGACTTGCCGTCGCGCCGCGTCGAGAAGAACAGCACGACCATGTCCTGCACGGCACCCGCGAAGATCACGCCGACGATGATCCAGATGGTGCCGGGCAAGTACCCCATCTGCGCGGCGAGCACGGGCCCCACCAGCGGTCCCGCGCCCGCGATCGCGGCGAAGTGGTGGCCGAGCAGCACCCGGCGGTCGGTCGGATGGAAGTCGATGCCGTTGTCGAGCCGCTCGGCAGGGGTGGCCCTCGTCTTGTCGACCTTGAGGACCTTGTACGCGATGAACTTGGAGTAGAAGCGGTACGCGATGGCGTACGTGCCGAGGGCCGCGGCCACCATCCAGGCGGCCGACACCTCCTCGTCGCGGGCGAGTGCCAGGACGGTCCAGCCCGCGGCGCCGGTCAGGGCGACGAGGGACCAGATGAGGATGGATCGAGGATGGGCTGTGCGCACCGGGTCGTCCTCCCGTTCATCATGCGATGACGGGAGGACCGTAGAGCAGCGACGTGATCCGCGCCAGACCTCGGAAGGGTGTCGGTGCGCGGGACGTCCGGGATTAGCCCGTCGGACGTCCCGGATCGGCCGGTGGGGCGTCCCGGGTCAGTCCGTGGGGCGCTTGAGGCGGGCCACGAACTTGTACCGGTCGCCGCGGTAGACCGAGCGCACCCACTCCACCGGCTGGCCCGAGCCGTCGAGGGAGTGGCGGGACAGGAGCAGCATCGGCAGGCCGACGTCGGTGCCGAGCAGGCCCGCCTCGCGCGGGGTGGCCAGGGAGGTCTCGATGGTCTCCTCGGCCTCCGCGAGATGGACGTCGTACACCTCGGCGAGGGCGGTGTAGAGCGAGGTGTACTTGACCAGGGAGCGGCGCAGCGCGGGGAAGCGCTTGGCGGACAAATGGGTCGTCTCGATCGCCATGGCCTCGCCGTTGGCCAGACGCAGCCGCTCGATCCTGAGCACCCGGCCGCCCGCGCTGATGTCGAGCAGGCCCGCGAGGGTGTCGTCCGCGGTGATGTAGCCGATGTCCAGGAGCTGCGAGGTCGGCTCAAGGCCCTGGGCCCTCATGTCCTCGGTGTACGAGGTGAGTTGGAGGGCCTGCGAGA
This sequence comes from Streptomyces sp. NPDC059002, assembly GCF_042740435.1. Lineage (NCBI taxonomy): Bacteria > Bacillati > Actinomycetota > Actinomycetes > Kitasatosporales > Streptomycetaceae > Streptomyces > Streptomyces sp. NPDC059002. The sequence goes on from NZ_JBHYJI010000003.1 coordinate 223,812, forward strand.
CCTTCGGCTTGGCGACGAACGTGCCCTTGCCCTGGATGCGTTCCAGGCGGCCCTCGACGACCAGCTCCTGGAGGGCCTGGCGCACCGTCGTGCGGGAGGTGTCGAACTCGGCGGCGAGCGTGCGCTCCGGCGGGACGGGGGTGCCGGGCGGCAGCGTCTCCGTCATGTCGAGCAAGTGCCGCTTCAGGCGGTAGTACTTGGGCACGCGTGCGGTGCGGCCGACGGCTGCGCCCTCCGAAGGCGCCCCCACCTCGGTCCCTGTGCCCCCCGCTTCGGTGCCCATCCGCTGCCTTTCCGGCTCCTGTGCTGCTGCCGTCACCGGCTCCTCCGTCTGTCGCGGCTCACATCGTGGCACGGTACGGGCCGAGCAGACTCTGCCTGCTCAGGTGTCGGTCCGATAACGGACGCGACAGCCCTTCTTATACACCCTTGACACCCCTAAAGGTCTAGGCCAAGCTCCCCCGTACTGGTCTACACCATTAAAGACCAGGTTCCAGTCCCACGGGCAGATCTCGGTCCATTCGGTCGCTGCGGGTGGGGGGTTGACTGGCATCCCTTGAGGAGGGTGACGTGAAGCGCAAGCTCATAGCGGCCATCGGTGTCGCGGGCATGTTGGTCTCGGTCGCGGCCTGCGGCAGTGACGACGACAAGAAGTCCGGCGGAGCCGACGGCTTCAAGGGCGAGACCCTGACGCTCTGGGCGATGGACGGTTCGACGCCGGACAAGTGGCAGAAGGACCTGAAGGCCGCGTTCGAGAAGAAGACCGGCGCCAAGCTGAAGATCGAAATCCAGAAGTGGGACGGTATCCAGGAGAAGCTGACCACGGCTCTCTCCGAGGAGAACCCTCCGGACGTCTTCGAGATCGGCAACACGATGACGTCCGCCTACGCCAAGAGCGGCGGTCTCGCCGACCTCAGCGATCTCAAGTCCTCGATCGGTGCCGACTGGACGAAGTCCATCAACGCTTCCTCCGTTGTCGACGGCAAGCAGTACGCCGCCCCGTGGTTCGTGCTCAACCGAGTCGTGGTCTACAACAAGAAGATCTGGGCGGACGCCGGGATCAAGGGCACCCCCAAGACACGCGATGAGTTCTACGCCGACTTGAAGAAGATCGGTTCCAAGACTGATGCCGAACCGATCTACCTGCCCGGCCAGAACTGGTACCACTTCGTCGGCCTGACTATCGGCGAGGGCGCCGAGCTGGTCAAGAAGGACGGCGACAAGTACGTCTCCAACCTCTCCGACCCCAAGGTCGCCAAGGCCATGGAGACCTACAAGAAGTTCGCGGAGCTGTCCGAGGCGCCCAAGGACAAGGACGAGGCCACCCCTCAGCAGGGTGAGATCTTCGGCAAGGGCAAGACCGGCGCCTTCATCGGTATGGGCTGGGAGGCCGGCACCGCGATCAAGGCCAGCAAGGACAAGGACTTCGCGAAGGACGTCGGCTACTTCACCATCCCCGGCGCCACCGCGGCCAAGCCCGAGGGTGTCTTCCTCGGTGGCTCGAACCTCGCTGTCGCCGCGACCAGCAAGAAGCAGGAGCTCGCCAAGGAGTTCCTGAAGCTGGCGCTCTCCGACAAGTTCGAGGGACAGCTCGCCAAGGAAGGCAGCGTCATCCCGAACAAGGAGTCGCTGAAGTCCAACCTCGAAGGCAACCCGGCTGCGGAAGCCATGGCCCCAGCCACCTCCGATGGTGGCACGACCCCGCTGATCCCTGAGTGGGCCGCGGTGGAGAACGCACCGAACCCGGTCAAGAGCTACATGACCGCGGTGCTGAACGGCAAGTCCCCGGCCGACGCTGCCAAGCAGGTCGAGGGCGAGTTCAACAAGCGCCTTTCGCAGAAGCAGTAAGGACGCGTTCCTGTCGGGGGCGGCGGGGCCTCCACGCCCGCCGCCCCCGACGCGTCCATGCGTCTTGTATGGCCGACGAGAGAGATGGCAAGCATGACCGTGCAGACCGAACGGCCGCCCTCCGGCCCGACGGAGGTACTGAAATCGGATGGGGGAGGAGCACGAGGGCCGCGCAGTTCCCGCAGAGCCGGAGCCCTCACGCCCTATCTACTGCTGCTTCCCGCAGTCGCGGCCACGCTGCTGCTGCTCGGCTGGCCGTTGATCAGCAACGGGCTGCTGTCGTTCCAGAACCTCAACATGAGGCAGTTCATTCTGCATCTCACCGAGTGGAATGGCATCGACAACTTCAAGGAGGTCCTCAGCGGCGAGGACTTCTGGCGGGTCACCGGACGTTCCATCGTCTTCACCGCCGCCAACGTCGTACTGATCATGTTGCTCGGAACGCTGATCGGGCTGCTGATCGCTCGCCTCGGCAAGCGAATGCGGACCTTTCTGCTTGTGGGCCTCGTGCTCGCCTGGGCCATGCCGGTCATCGCGGCAACCACTGTCTACCAGTGGCTCTTCGCGCAGCGCTTCGGTGTCGTCAACTGGGTGCTGGCGAAGATCGGTTTCGACTCGATGGCCGATTACAACTGGACCGGCAGCCAGTACTCCACGTTCTTCGTGGTTCTCGTCCTGATCGTCTGGCAGTCGATCCCCTTCGTGGCGATCAACCTGTACGCCGCCACGACTACGATCCCCAAGGAGCTGTACGAGGCCGCAGCCCTCGACGGCGCTGGCGCGTGGAAGCAGTTCACCCAGGTCACGCTGCCGTTCCTGCGGCCCTTTCTCTACGCGACGACCTTCCTGGAAGTCATCTGGGTCTTCAAGGCGTTCGCACAGGTCTTCGCGCTCAACGAGGGCGGTCCTGACCGGCTCACCGAGATCCTGCCCGTGTACGCGTACATCGAAGGCATCGGCAACCAGCACTTCGGCATGGGCGCGGCGATCTCCCTGCTCACCATCCTCGTGCTGCTCGGCGTGACCTCGTACTACTTGCGGATCGTGCTTAAGCAATCGGAGGACGAGCTGTGAAGCGCTCACTCTTCGGCCGGATCTGGCCCAATGTCACGGCGATCATCCTCTTCATCGGGTTCGTCTTCCCTGTCTACTGGATGTTCGCCACGGCCCTCAAGCCGACTGGTGACATCATCAGCGAGGACCCGGTGTGGTTCCCCACCGACGCCACGTTCGAGCACTTCAAGACTGCCGTGGACGCTCCCAACTTCTGGAGCCTGGTGGGCAACTCGGTCACCGTGACTGTGTGCGCCGTGCTCCTTTCGCTGGTGATCGGTCTTGCCTCCGCCTTCGCGCTCGCCCGTATGCGGTTCAAGGGGCGCCGCGGCTTCATCATCGGCTTCATGCTTGCGCAGATGGCGCCCTGGGAAGTCATGGTCATCGCGATCTACATGATCGTGCGCGACGCGGACATGCTGAACAGCCTGGTGCCGCTGACCCTCTTCTACATGGTGATGATCCTGCCCTTCACTCTCCTCACGCTGCGAGGCTTCGTCGCCGCCGTACCGAGGGAACTGGAGGAGTCCGCCATGGTCGACGGCTGCTCGCGGATGCAGGCCTTCCGCAAGGTGATCCTGCCGTTGCTCGCGCCCGGTCTGATGTCGACCTCGCTCTTCGGCTTCATCACCGCCTGGAACGAGTTCCCGCTGGTCCTCGTGCTCAACAAGGAAGCCGATGCCCAGACCCTGCCCGTGTGGCTGCGTGGATTCCGCTCTGTCTACGGCGATGACTGGGGTGCCATCATGGCCGCCTCCTCGCTCTTCGCCATCCCGATCCTCATCCTCTTCGTCTTCCTGCAGCGCAAGGCCGTCAGCGGCCTGACCGACGGCGCAGTGAAGGGATAACGCCGCACCATGACGACCTCCACGACCCACGCCGGTGACACGCTCACCCGCAACGCCCTGACCGTCCTGCAGCCCGGCTTCGACGGCACCACCGCCGTGCCGGACTGGGTGCGCCGCCGGATCGGCGAAGGCCTCGCCTCCGTCAGCCTGTTCGGCCGCAACGTGCGCACCGCGGAGCAGGTCACCGCCCTCACCGCGCAGCTGAAGGCCGAGCGCGACGACCTCCTGATCGCCATCGACGAGGAGAGCGGCGACGTCACCCGCCTCGAGGTGCGCACCGGATCCTCCTACCCGGGCAACCACGCGCTCGGCGCCGTCGACGACACGGCGCTGACCCGCGACGTGGCAGCCGACCTCGGCCGGCGCCTGGCCGCCTGCGGCATCAACTTCAACTGGGCGCCGTCCGCCGACGTCAACGCGAACCCGGACAACCCCGTCATCGGCGTACGTTCCTTCGGCGCCGACCCCCTCCTGGTGGCCCGGCACACCGCCGCGTACATCGAGGGCATGCAGTCGTCCGGCGTCGCCACCTCCGCCAAGCACTTCCCCGGGCACGGCGACACCGCGGTCGACTCGCACCACTCGGTGCCGCTCATCGACGTCGACCGGGACGTGCTCGAATCGCGTGACCTGGCGCCGTTCCGCGCCGCGATCGCCGCGGGGACGCGCGCCGTGATGAGCGCCCACCTGCTGGTGCCCGCGCTCGACCCGGAGAACCCGGCGACCGTCTCGCGGCGCATCCTCACCGGCCTGCTCCGCGAAGAGCTCGGCTACGACGGCCTGATCGTCACCGACGGCATGGACATGCACGCGATCGCCGGGACGTACGGCTTCGAGCGCGGCTGTGTGCTCGCCATCGCCGCGGGCGCCGACGCGATCTGCACCGGCGGCGGCCCTTCGGACGAGGGGACCGTGCTGCGGCTGCGGGACGCCTTCGTCGAGGCGGTGCGCTCCGGGGAGCTCTCCGAGGAACGCCTCGCCGACGCCGCCGAGCGCGTGCGGTCGCTGGCGAACTGGGCCGTGTCGTCGAGGGGTTCGGGCGCGGCCGATCGTTCGGGGGGCGCGCCCGACACCGAGATCGGCCTGGTCGCGGCCCGTCGCGCGCTGACGGTCACCCGCGGCGAGACCTACGCGGCACCGGTCACCGAGGCTCCCTACGTCGCCGCCTTCAGCCCCGTCGCCAACATCGCGGTCGGCGACGAGACCCCGTGGGGCGTGTCCGCCGCACTGGAGCGGCTGCTGCCCGGCACGGAGTCCGGCACCTACTCCGGCGACGGCGCGGGTGCCAAGGCACTCGCCGCGGCGGGCGACCGCCGCATCGTCGCGGTGGTCCGCGACGCCCACCGCCACACGTGGATGTCCGACGCCGTGAAGACCCTCGTCTCGGCCCGCCCGGACACCGTGGTGGTCGAGATGGGCGTCCCGCAGTCCGCCCCGACCGGCGCCATCCACATCGCCACGCGCGGCGCGGCACGGGTGTGCGGCGAGGCGGCGGCGGAGGCCGTCACCGGCGGCTGACCGCACCGGCACACGCGTGAGGGGCGCCCCCGACCGGGGGCGCCCCTCACGCGTGTGTCTGTCCGAACTCTCCTACAGGCCCTGCCAGTCGGGCTTGTTGGCGTAGGTGTGCCGGAAGTAGTCCGCGAGCTTCAGCTTGGACGCGGCGGCCTCGTCCACGACGACCGTGGCGTGCGGGTGCAGCTGCAGCGCGGACGCCGGTACGACGGAGGCCACGGGGCCCTCGACCGTCGCGGCCACCGCGTCCGCCTTGCCCTCACCCGTGGCGAGCAGCACCAGGTGCCGCGCCTCCAGGATCGTCCCGATCCCCTGGGTGATGACGTGGTGCGGGACCTGCTCGATGTCCCCGTCGAAGAAGCGCGCGTTGTCCACCCGCGTCTGCTCCGTCAGGGTCTTGATCCGCGTCCGCGAGGCGATCGACGAGCACGGCTCGTTGAACCCGATGTGCCCGTCGGTCCCGATCCCGAGCAGCTGGAGGTCGACGCCCCCGGCCTCGGTGAGCGCCTTGTCGTACGCCTCGCAGGCGGCCTGCACGTCTTCCGCGCTGCCGTCCGGACCCATGAAGGACGCCTCGCTGAGCCCGAGCGGCTCGACGACCTCACGCAGGACCACGGAGCGGTAGGACTCGGGGTGCCCGACCGGCAGCCCGACGTACTCGTCGAGCTGGCAGATGCGCGCACGCGAGGCATCCACGGCACCGGCGGCGACCTTCGCGGCCAGCGCCTCGTAGATGGGCAGCGGGGTGGAGCCGGTGGCGACACCGAGCAGGGCGTCAGGCTTACGGCGCACCAGGGCGGCCATGGCCTCCGCGATGAGCTCGCCGCCTGCCTTGGCGTCCGGGACGATGACAACTTCCACGCTGGGCCTGCCGATCTGGAGAGGGGCTCAAGAGGACTGGTGGTATAGACCAATCTAGCAGAGCTGTGCTGCCAGAACAGTCGATTCCCGCCGTCCGTTCCTCCCGTCCATGCTCGGCTCTCCACCCCACCTCCGCCCGTCGAACAACCGACACCCGGGTAAACCTGGCCTCCCGGCGAACCCGGCTTCCCGGCGAACCTGGCATCCAGCCACGCCTGGCCCCCGGCCATACCTGGCACCCGCCCGGCCTGGCACCCGCCCGGCCTGGCACCCGCCCGGCCAGGCCCCCGCACCAGAGGCGCCCCGCGCCCCGAGCGGGGACAGTGGGAGGCATGACCGCCATGACTCCGCAGGACGGGTGCGACCCGCAGAGCGAGCGGCCGGGCCGGATCATGTCCCGGGAGATGGCCGAGCAGCCCGAGGTCCTGCGCCGCATCCTCGACGTGGGCGCCCCCGAGATCCGTGCGACGGCCCGCCGCGTCGCCGAGAAGAAACCCCGCTTCGTACTGCTCTCCGCCCGCGGCACCTCCGACCACGCGGCGCTCTACGCGAAGTACCTCCTCGAAGTGCGCCTCGGCCTGCCCTGCGGCCTCGCCTCGATGTCCACCATCACGGCCTACGGGGCCAAGCCCGACCTGAGGGACGTCCTCGTCGTCACCGTGAGCCAGTCCGGCGGTTCGCCCGATCTGGTGGCCTCCGCACGGGCCGCGCGTGAGGCCGGTGCGATCACCCTCGCGGTGACCAACAACCCGGACTCACCGCTGGCCGCCGTGTCCGAGCACCACATCGACATCCTCGCGGGACCGGAGAAGGCGCTCCCCGCGACAAAGACCTACACCGCCTCCCTGCTCGCTCTGCATCTCTTCGTCGAGGGGCTGTCCGGCGGCGACGGCTCGGCCGCCGCCCCGCTGCCCGCTCTCGCGGCCCAACTCCTCGCCAGGCAGGGCGAGATCAAGGCCCTCGCCGCCCGCTACCGCTTCGCGGAACGCATGGTGATCACCTCTCGTGGCTACGGCTACCCGACCGCGAAGGAGGCGGCCCTGAAGCTGATGGAGACCAGCTACATCCCGGCGCTCGCCTACTCCGGCGCCGATCTGCTGCACGGCCCACTGGCGATGGTCGACAACATCTCGCCGGTCATCGCGGTCGTGACGGACGGCCGGGGCGGCGAGGCGCTCCAGCCCGTCCTCGACCGGCTGCGCGGACGCGGCGCCGACCTGGTGGTCATCGGCCCGAAGGCCCAGGTCGAGCAGGCGTCGGCCGGCTTCGTCCTGCCGACCGACGGCGTACCCGAAGAGCTCCAGCCGGTCCTGGAGATCATCCCCCTGCAACTGCTCGCCTATGAGGTGACCATCGCCCGCGGCCAGGACCCGGACGCGCCCCGTGCTCTCGCGAAGGTGACGGAGACCCGCTGACGTGGGCCGTCACAGCCCCAGCATCGACCCGCCCGTCGCGTCGATGTACTGACCGGTGATCCACCGGGCGTCGTCCGATGCCACGAAGGAGACGATGTCCGCCACGTCGGCGGGCTGGCCTATGCGGTCGAAGGCCGAGTACCCCGCCATCTCCGCCTGCTGCTCCTCGGGGATCCCGTGCATCATCTCCGTCTCGATGATCCCCGGCGCGACCGCGTTGACCGTGATCCCGCGCGGGCCGAGCTCCTGCGCCAGGGTGTGCGTCAGGACGTTCACCGCGCCCTTCGTCATCGAATACGCCACGGTGACCGGGAAGGCGATGCGGGTGACACCCGACGAGATGTTGATGATCCGGCCGCCGTCGCGCAGCCGGTCGAGTCCCTTCTGCACGACGAAGAACAACGCCTTGGTGTTCACCGCGAACACGCGGTCGTAGTCCGCCTCCTGGACCTCTCCCACGTGGCTGTACAGGCCGATGCCCGCGTTGTTCACCAGGATGTCCAAGCCGTCCGCGTGCCGGTCGAACTCCGTCCACAGCGCCTCGGCGTCACCCGGCACCCCCAGCTCCGCGCCGAACGCGAAGGCGGAGCCGCCCGCGGCCTCGATCGCGGCCACCGTCTCCTTCGCCGCCACCTCATTGCTGCCGTAGTGCACGGCGACCTGCGCCCCGTCCCGCCCGAGCCGCTCGGCGATGCCCCGGCCGATGCCCCTGCTGCCGCCGGTGACCAGAGCCGTCTTCCCCGCGAGCTTGCCTGCAACTGCACCCATGTCGGGCGCCCCCTTTTTCTCTAGTGGTCGCTACAGAAAGAACGCTACCCCACGCCCGCTCTCTTTTTCTAGTGTCCGCTATACAATTCACCCCATGGCGACGAAACAGCGCGGACGTCCCCGCTCCTTCGACCGCGAGACGGCCCTGGAGCAGGCGATCCGCACCTTCTGGGAGAACGGGTACGAGGCGACGTCCGTCTCCGACCTCACACGCGTCATGGGCATCGGCGCCCCCAGCCTCTACGCGGCGTTCGGCGACAAGCGCACGCTCTTCGACGAGGTCGTCGTGCGGTACGGGGCGACGCACGGATCCTTCAGCGGCCGCGCCTTCGACGAGGAACCGACCGTGCGCGCCGCCGTGTCGCGGATGCTGCACGAGGCCGCGGCCGAGTTCACCGACCCGGCACACCCCCGCGGCTGCCTCGTCATCACCGCGGCCACCAACTGCACGACGCCGGAGGTGGAAGAGGACCTGCGGGCGCGGCGGAACGGCAACATCGCGGACATCGCGTCCCGCATCGGCGCGGCCGTCGCGGCGGGGGAGCTGCCCGAGGGCACCGACCCCGGCGCCCTCGCCCGTTATGTGGGGGCGGTCTTCCAGGGGATGTCCCAGCAGGCCAGGGACGGCGCCACCAGGGCCGACCTGGAATCGGTCGCCGATCTCGCCATGGGCGTATGGCCGGCGGCCCGACTCCCGGAGAATGGGGCCTGACACCCGGCGGAAGAGACGACAACAAACATCTGCCGACGCATAGACATGGGAGAATGGTCTAGTCCACAATGCGTGGGTAAAGCATCCGCCCTCCCCGCACAGGAGGGTGGACCGAGGAGCCGGCGCTCTCTGCCCTGACCGCGTCGGAGCCTCCCGATCGGCGGCCAGTACCGCACATTCTGGCGGCCGATGCACCTGAAGGGCTGCGGTGCCGTGGGTGGGTTGAGGGTCCCGCCCTGGCGCCGCGGCTCGTCGGGAACCTCCGGAGCCTCTCGGGGCGGCGCCGGGATCCCGGCGGAATCCTCGACGAGCGGGCCCGCGGGAAGCGAAAGGTACGCTCGCACACGTGCCCTCCATGAACGACCTCGTCCGCCAGCACACCGCCCTCGGTGACTCCGACCTCGAGTGGCTGCATCTGCTGGTCTCGGAGTGGCAGCTGCTCTCCGACCTCTCCTTCGCCGACCTCGTGCTCTGGGTCCCCACGCGCGACGGCACCCGCTATGTGTCCGTGGCGCAGATGCGGCCCAACACCGGCCCCACCTCCTACCAGGACGACATGGTCGGCCACCTGGTCCCGCGCGGCCGCCGCCCCCTCCTCGACGCCGCCCTGGACGAGGGCCGCATCGTGCGCGAGGGCGACCCGGAGTGGCGCGAGGAGGTCCCGGTACGGGTCGAGTCCATCCCCGTACGCAGGGAAGGGCGCGTCCTCGGGGTCATCGCCCGCAACACCAACCTGCTGACCGTGCGCACCCCTTCGCGACTGGAGCTGACCTACCTCCAGTCGGCGTCCGACCTCGCGCAGATGATCGCCGCGGGATCGTTCCCCTTCCAGGGGCAGCAGGTCGACATGGACGCCTCCCCGCGCGTGGGTGACGGTCTGCTGCGGCTCGACGCGGACGGCATCGTCCAGTACGCGTCGCCGAACGCGCTCTCCGCGTATCACCGCCTGGGTCTCGCGTCCGACCTCGTGGGCCACCACCTGGGCAGGGCGACGGCCGAACTCGCCCCGTCCCGCGGCCCGGTGGACGAGGCGCTCGCCAAGGTCGCCAGCGGCTGGGCGCCGCGCGAGTTCGAGATCGAGGGCGGCGACGGCGTGATCCAGCTCCGCGCGATCCCGCTCAAGCCCAAGGGGCCCCGCATCGGCTCGCTCGTACTCCTGCGCGACGTCACCGAACTCCGCCGCCGCGAGCGCGAGTTGATCACCAAGGACGCGACCATCCGGGAGATCCACCACCGGGTGAAGAACAACCTCCAGACGGTCGCCGCGCTGCTGCGCCTGCAGGCCCGCCGCATCGACTCGGCCAAGGGCCGCGAGGCGCTCGAAGAGGCCGTACGCCGCGTGGGCTCCATCGCCATCGTCCACGAGACGCTCTCCCAGAACCTGGACGAGCGCGTGGAGTTCGACGAGATCGCCGACCGGGTCCTCGCGATGGTCGCCGAGATCTCGCCCGGCAAGGTCACGGGCCGGCGCACCGGACGCTTCGGGATCCTGGACGCCGAGGTCGCCACTCCGCTGTCGATGGTGCTCACGGAGATCCTGCAGAACGCCCTGGAGCACGGCTTCCGCGAGGGGGACACCGGCACGGTCGAGGTCTCCGCGGTGCGCGGCGGCACCACCAAGGAAGCGCGCCTGCTGATCACCGTCCAGGACGACGGCGTCGGACTGCCCGACGACTTCGATCCGCACCGCTCCGGAAATCTCGGCCTGCAGATCGTGCGCACCCTGGTCGAGGGGGAGTTGGGCGGCACCTTCGACATGGTGCGCGCCCCCGAGCGCGGTACGCAGGTCATCCTCGACATCCCGGTGCGCGGCGACAAGTAGGAGCCGTACGTCGCAGCGGCAAACAGACACGACAAAGCAGTGAGCCCCGGACCACATGGTCCGGGGCTCACTGCTCACGTTGCGATGCGCATCGGGGGTACTGCGCGGCTGCGGCTCGGGGGCGGGAGATGCGTACGCGCTGTACGCGCCGCCAAGCTCAGGCTCGTCAGGGGTGTGGGCGTCAGGCGCTGGCCTGGCGTGCACGGTTGCGAGCGGCGCGGCGCTTCATTGCGCGGCGCTCGTCCTCGCTGAGGCCACCCCAGACGCCGGAGTCCTGGCCGGACTCGAGCGCCCACTGCAGGCACTGCTCCATGACGGGGCAGCGGCGGCAGACGGCCTTGGCTTCCTCGATCTGCAGCAGCGCAGGACCGGTGTTGCCGATAGGGAAGAAGAGCTCGGGGTCTTCCTCGCGGCAAACGGCGTTGTGACGCCAGTCCATGGCTGCTACCTCTCCTTGGTATTACATGCAGGTTGCTTGTGAATGTGAACGCTTTCACGAATCCCCCCGCACGGGAAGGGCCGACAGCCAGTTGCCTGGCGTGGACCTGTGGTGGAGGAGGGGTTCTGGCTCTCTGTGGGGCCGATGTTGCGGGCCGTCCCGATCGCCATGTAGAGATTCGCAAACCTCGGCGGCGGATACAACCCCTTCCGGAAAGTTTTTTTTGATTCCTCAGTGTCGACTGGGTCACAGCCGTACTTCCATGGGGTGGACCCTGGCCTAAACGTTCGAGTGAAAGGACTTTAGGCCCTTCCACTCACACAATCACACGCAGTGCACGGCGTACGCCTGTGAACGTCACGCTCGTCCGCAGCCCGAGGTGGTCACCGTCCATCTGGAGGGGGAGCGGGACCTTCGATTGCAAGGTGAAGTCCGTGAGGTCGTGCAGCGTAACCGCGTGCTTACCGTGCGGTCCGCGATCCGGCGTGGACGTCAGGAGCTGTGTGCCGTACCGGGCCACCGCGGCGGTCGAGAGCTTCTTCAGACCGAGCACGTCGAGACCCGTGTCGAAGGACGCCTGCGGGGAGGCGTACAGGGGGCGATTGCCCAGGTAGGAGTACGGGGAGGTGTTGCAGACTATGGACATCACCAGGTCGGTCACCGGGTCCTCGCCGGGCCGCTCCAGCGTGATCATGCCGTGCCTGCGGTGGGGCTCGTCGATGAACTGACGGAGCACTTGGCGCACATAGAGGGCGTGCGTCGAGCGCCTGCCGAGCTCCCGCTGCTGTTCGACCCTGCCGACCACGCCGCCGTCGAAGCCGAGTCCGGCACAGAACGTGAACCAGCGCGACGGCACGGCTTCGTCCTCGGTGCCCGGAGTGCCCCCCGCGATGCCGAGGCCCACCGTGCGCTCACTGCCCTCGCGCAAGGCGTCCAGGAGGGCACCCGTGGCCTCCACGGCGTCGTTCGGCAGCCCCAGGGCGCGCGCGAAGACGTTGGTGGAGCCGCCGGGGACGACGGCGAGGCGGGGGAGGCGGTCCGGATCGGGGCCGTGGTGCAGCAGTCCGTTGACGACTTCGTTGACGGTGCCGTCGCCGCCGAGGGCGACGACCAGCTCGATGTCCTTGCTCTCCGCGGCCTGCCGACCGAGGTCCCTGGCGTGTCCCCGGTACTCCGTGGTGACCGCCTCGAGCTTCATCTCGCTCGCCAGGGCGTGGACCAGGACGTCACGCGTACGCGCACTGGTGGTGGTTGCCGCTGGATTGACCACGAGGAGTGCACGCATGCGAAGCAGACTACCTAGCCGTCTTTACCTGGCCTAGACCGAGGTGCCGGGCCGCGCATACGCAGAGCTACCCTGCTGGAGTGAGCACTGAGCGGAAATCCACCCCCCAAGCCCCGGAGACGCCCGAGACAGGGGGACGTCCCGGTCGGCTGACGGCCGCCGCGGCACTCGCCGGACTCGAGGGGCTCGCCCTCCTCGGCGGGGGTGTCTACATGCTCGTGATGGGGCTCGCGGGGTCGCCCGACAATCCGCGGCAGGCCGAGACGGGCGGCATCACGCTGATCGTCCTCGCGCTGCTGCCGCTGCTCGCCGCGCGCGGGCTGCTGAAGCTGCGCCGCTGGAGCCGCGGGCCCGCGATCATCACGCAGATCATGGCGCTGCCGGTGGCCTGGCAGCTGCTGCAGGCCGACAGTGCGGCGATCCCTGCGGGCATCGCGCTCGCGGTCGTGGCGATCGCCTCGCTCGTCCTGCTGGTCAATCCCGCGACGACCGAGGCCCTGGGCATCCGGGGCCCCGGTGATGTGCAGGACCAGAAGTAGCGACCCTCTCCCGGGACAGGGTCCCGGCGGTCACTTCTGGGTGGCTACTCCTCGACGAGGAGCTTCTCGCGCAGCTGCGCGAGCGTGCGCGCCAGCAGGCGTGAGACATGCATCTGGGAGATGCCGACTTCCTGAGCGATCTGCGACTGGGTCATGTTGCCGAAGAAGCGCAGCAGCAGGATGCGCTTCTCGCGCGGCGGCAGGTCCTCCAGGAGGGGCTTGAGCGACTCCCGGTACTCGACGCCCTCCAGGGCCTCGTCCTCGGCGCCCAGGGTGTCCGCCACGGCCGGTGACTCGTCGTCCGTGTCGGGGACGTCCAGGGACAGCGTGGAGTACGCGTTGGCGGACTCCAGGCCCTCGAGGACCTCCTCTTCGGAGATGGCCAGCTTCTCCGCGAGCTCGTGCACGGTGGGGGAGCGGCCGTGCAGCTGGGACAGCTCGGCCGTCGCCGTCGTCAGAGCGAGACGCAGCTCCTGGAGACGGCGGGGAACGCGGACCGCCCACCCCTTGTCGCGGAAATGCCGCTTGATCTCACCGACGACCGTCGGGGTCGCGTACGTGGAGAACTCCACGCCGCGCTCCGGGTCGAAGCGGTCCACGGACTTGATCAGGCCGATCGTGGCGACCTGGGTGAGGTCGTCGAGCGGCTCGCCGCGGTTGCGGAAGCGGCGGGCCAGGTGCTCGACGAGCGGCAGGTGCATGCGGACCAGCTGATTGCGCAGCTCCGCGTACTCCCGACTGCCGTCCTTCAGGGCGCGCAGCTCGATGAACATCGCGCGTGCGCCGCTGCGGTCCTGTGGATCGTGCCGGCTGTGCTCGTGCTCGCTCATGTTTCCCGCCCGTCGCCCGCCGCCTCGGCCGGAGAGCTTCCTGAGCTCGTCCTTGGCGGTCGGCTCTGCCTGCTCCGACACATCGGCCACCGTCAGCGGACCCGGCTTCTCCGGATCCTCCGGGTGCGGCTTGGCCTGCTGCTCGGGGATTCCGGTGGTCATACGGGGCATCCCCTCCCTGCCGCCGACGGGCAGACCTTGTGTGCCGCGCTCTTCGTCCCGCACCGGCCCGTCCCCGTTCCTCACGCCGGCCCGGGTCCCGCGCCGCGCTTCTTGTAGAGGCTGATCGAGACGGTGTTGTCCTCGGCGACGGCGGAGTCGACCTGGCCCGCGAGGGCCGACAGCACAGTCCAGGCGAAGGTGTCCCGCTCCGGGGCCCGGCCGTCGGTCGTGGGCGCCGAGACCGTCACCTCCAGTGAGTCGTCGACGAGCCGGAAGACGCAGCTGAGCACGGAGCCGGGCACGGCCTGCTGGAGCAGGATCGCGCAGGCCTCGTCGACCGCGATCCGGAGGTCCTCGATCTCGTCGAGAGTGAAGTCCAAACGCGCCGCGAGGCCGGCCGTCGCCGTCCGCAGCACCGACAGGTAGGCACCCGCAGCCGGGAGGCGGACCTCCACGAAGTCCTGATTCCCGGGCTCGCCTGCGATCTGGGACACCCTCACCTCCAAGGTGGTACAAGCACTTTCGGGGCTCCGGTCCTGCCGCGCAGCGGCGAACCGGACTGCGTCACACGGGTAACGCACCACGTCGTTCTGCGGTGACGCTACCGCGCTCCCCAGCTCCGTGTCCCGGGGACCCCGCCCCGATGCTGTCACTCATAGTAAGCCTACGGGTACGGACAGTGGCTAGGGGTCTGCGGGCCCAATTGCAAAGTACGGGCAGTCACTTCGACAGGGGGGTGACGTACCCAGGCCTCAGACGATCGAACCGTCCACGAAGCACCAGCGCCAGCTCTCGCCCGGCTCGAAGGTGCGCATCACCGGGTGTCCGCTGTCCTTGAAGTGGGCCGTCGCGTGCTGGAACGGCGACGAGTCGCAGCAGCCCACGTGCCCGCACACCAGGCACAGCCGCAGTTGGACGGGGTGGCTGCCGACCGCGAGGCATTCGAGGCAGGTGTCGCTCAGCGGCTCGGGCTCGGGGTGCGGCAGCGCTGTGACGTGCAAGCACTCGTTCATGATGGCCAGGTTACGACGGGAACGCCGAGGGTGGAGGGCTCTGCCGATGGACGTATTGCCGCTGGTGGCGCTGATCGCGGCGAGCGCCGTGGTGGCCGGGGCCGCGCGCCGGACTCCGGTGCCCGCACCGCTTCTTCTTGTCGGGGCGGGGCTCATCGCCTCCTACGTTCCCGGAGTGCCGGACTACCATCTCGACCCGCACATCGTGCTGCCGCTGATCCTGCCGCCCCTGCTGCACACGGCCGCCCTGGAGAGCTCCTATCTGGATCTGCGGGCCAACCTCAGACCGGTCGCGCTGCTCTCGGTCGGTTACGTACTGTTCGCGACGCTCGCGGTCGGCTGGCTCGCGTATCTGCTCATCCCCGACCTCCCGTTGACCGCGGCGCTCGTCCTGGGGGCCGTCATCGCGCCGCCGGACGCGGTCGCCGCGACCGCCATCGCGCGCCGGGTCGGGCTCCCTTCACGGATCACCACGATCCTGCAGGGCGAGTCCCTGGTGAACGACGCGACCGCGATCACCGCCTACAAGGTCGCGCTCGCGGCGGCCGTCGGGGAGGGCGCGAGCTGGGCGGGCGGCATCCAGGAGTTCCTGGTGGCCGCGGTCGGCGGGGTCGGCGTCGGGCTGCTCCTGATGGTGCCGATCCACTGGCTGCGCACCCACCTGAAGGAGGCGATGCTGCAGAACACGCTGTCGCTGCTCATCCCCTTCGTCGCGTACGCGGCCGCGGAACAAGTGGGTGCCTCCGGAGTGCTCGCCGTGGTCGTCGTCGCCCTCTACTTGGGGCACCGCTCCTGGCAGGTCGACTTCGAGACGCGGCTGCAGGAGGCCGCTGTGTGGAAGGTCGTCGCGTTCATCCTGGAGTCGGCGGTCTTCGCGCTCATCGGGCTCCAACTGCCCGTCGTGCTCAAGGGGCTCGGCGAGTACAGCGTGGGCCAGGCGGTCTGGTACGCGGTCGGCGTCTTCGTCTTCGTCGTGGTGGTGCGCTTCGTGTGGTCGTACCCGGCGACGTATCTGCCCCGGTGCTTGTCGGAGCGGATCAGGGAACGCGAGGACGACATGGACTGGCGGCGGCCGCTCATCGTCAGCTGGGCGGGGATGCGGGGCGTGGTCTCGCTGGCGATCGCCTTCTCGATCCCGCTCGTCATGGACGACGGGGAGCCCTTCCCCGCGCGCAATCTTGTCCTGTTTCTGACCTTCACCACGGTGATCGGCACGCTCGTCGTGCAGGGGCTCTCACTGCCGTGGCTGATCCGTGTCCTGAAACTGCCGGGCCGTGACGCGCAGGCGCAGACCCTCGCGGAGGCGCAGGCGCAGAACGCCGCCTCGCAGGCCGCGGAGGCGCGGGTGGAGGAACTCATGCAGGACCGCCGCAACTGCCTTCCTCCGCCGCTCCAGGACCGTCTGCGCACCGTTCTGGAGCGGCGCCGCAACTCCGTGTGGGAGCGCCTCGGCCAGCCGAACCCCGTCACGGGGGAGTCGGCGGACGACACCTACCGCAGGCTTGCGCGCGAGGCGATCGCCGCGGAGCGGGAGGTCTTCGTGAAGATGCGGGACGAACGGCGCATCGACGACGAGATGATGCGGACGCTGCTGCGCAAGCTGGACCTGGAGGAGGCGGCGGCCTACCGGGAGGTCGAGGACTGAGCGACGTCGTCGCGCGCGCCGGTGATCACGGCGGTGAGGCGGGTCCCGGGCGGGAAAGCGCCCTCTTCGGAGAGGACGGTCAGGGCGTACAGGAGCTTGGCGACGTAGAGGCGCTCCACGGAGAGGCCGAGCGCGTGGCCGTGGCGGTCCTCGAAGTCGTCGGCGAAGGCGAGGAGTTCGGGGGTGGTGCGGGCGTAGCCGCCGCAGTGGAAACGGTCGTCCAGGTGCCAGTTGGCGGTCGGCGTGCCGAACGCGCCGTGCTGCAGGGCCTGTATGTCGGGGCCGAGGAAACCGCCCTTGAGGACCGGTATGCCAAGCGCCCGCCGGTCGGGGCCGAGCCCGGCGGCCAGGCCGGCGAGGGTGCCGCCGGTGCCGCAGGCCACGGCCGCCACGTCGGTGTGCTCGCGCAGCTCGTCGCCGAGGGCGGTGCAGCCGCGTACGGCAAGGGAGTTGCTGCCCCCTTCCGGGATCACATACGCGCCGGGGGCGTCCGCCGCGCGCAGGAGTGCGGCCAGCGTCTCCGGCTCGTGCTTGCGGCGGTACGTCGCCCGGTCGACGAAGTGCAGCCGCATGCCGTCGGCCGTGCACCGGGTCAGGGACGGGTTCAGGGGGCGCTCAGCGAGTTCGTTGCCACGGACCACGCCGATCGTTGCGAGGCCGAGGAGGCGGCCCGCCGCGGCGGTGGCGCGCAGATGGTTGGAGTAGGCGCCGCCGAAGGTGAGCAGGGTGTCGTGACCCGCGTCGGTCGCGGCCGCCAGGTTCAGGGCGAGTTTGCGGTACTTGTTGCCCGGCAGGTCCGGGTGGATCAGATCGTCCCGCTTGAGTCGCAGCCGCACGCCGTGGCGGGTGAAGCGGTCGTCCTCGACGGGCTGCAGCGGCGAAGGCAGCAGGGGTCGCAGGGCGGCCGGGGCGGGTGGGACGGGCGGGATGTGGTGCACCCCGCCATTGTCTCCCTTGGTGCGTGGTCCGGCAGGGGAGCCCTGCGCCGGGGCTCCCGGTGGGCTACTTGAGGCGCTCTCCGATGCGCTCCCGCATCCAGTCCATGGTGAAGCCGCGCGGGTCGACCTTGCCCGGCTGCCACTCCAGGTGGCCGATGACCGAGCGCTCCGTCCAGCCGTGGTGGCGGCAGATCGCGGCCGAGACCTTCTCGATGGCGTCCAGCTGCTCCTCGGGCCAGGGGTCCTCGCCGTCGCCGAGGTTCTCGCACTCGAAGCCGTAGAAGTGGCGGTTGCCGTCGGTGTTCGCCTCGTTGTCGGGCGGCAGCCGCTTCTCCGCGATCACCGCCCGCAGGACGTCGTCGTCGCCGAGCCCCGCGTGATTGGCACGGCCGTAGCCGACGAGGTGGACCTGGCCGTCCTTGGTGATGACGCCGTGACAGAGCGGACCCGGCAGCGACGCGTAACCGTCGCGGCAGATCTCCACCGTGCGCTGACTGCCCGACGTCACCGTGTGGTGGATCACGACGCCGTGCACCGGCCCCCAGGGGCCCTTGTGGTTGCGGTTGTGGTGCTCCCAGTCGCCTACTTCGACGACGGTCACGCCTTCGTCTCGCAGGATGTCGAGGAACCTGCCCGCGGACATGGGTGGGGCCATGACCGTCTCCTTTGCGGGGCGCGACGGTCGCCGGTCGCGGCCGCCTCGTACGCCCAGCTTGTACCGGAACTCCGGTGCCCGGACCAGCTGTTCGGGCGCAATCCGGTACCTGTTCGGGCAGCGTGCGAGCCGATCCGGTCAGTTGCCGTGCAAGAAGCCGTCGCCATTCGCCGCGATGTGGGATTCCAGGGCCTGCAGCGCCTGCTGGGTGGCCTGCGGGGAGCCGGTGCCCCGGCGCTCCGCGTAGTACGCCGCGCCCAGCTTTTTCAGGAGGGCGTCGCCCGCGCGCTTGTCCTGGACCTCGTCCAGCTTCTGCTTGCCCTGCGTGAGTCCGCGCTGCGCCTGTTCCTTGGCGCGATCCAGGAAGCCTGCCATTGCTGTCTCCTGCCGGTTGGTGCGAAGGGTGCGGGTGGTGCGGTGCCTGCGTGGGGTTCAACGGATGCGCGGATCTTGGAGTTCCCCCGCTATGCGGTGAGCTTGCGCATCAGGCGTACTCCCTGGGCCGGCTTCATGTGCGGCAGATACGCCTTGCCGATGGCCCGGGTGATGTTGGGCAGGGCTGCCGGGTCCGGGTAGCACATGTACATCGGCCGGTACCGCGGCTGGAACTTGGCCTTGAAGTTGAGCAGGGAACGGAAGCCGTAGACCGGCTCCAGGACGCGGCCCGCGTAGTCCAGGAGGCGTTGCAGCGCGGCGGGCGGCTCGGCGGTGTCGGAGCGGGCGAGCGGCGCTCCGGAGAGGCTGAGGAACTGGGCGCCCTCTTCTTTGAAGCCGAGCGCCGCCGACGCGATCAGGAACTCCATCGAGCCGCGGAACCCGTCGGAACGGCGCCGCATGAAGTCCAGGGTCCAGCCCACGGGGCGGGGGTCCGCGCCGTCCTCTGCGGGGTCGCCGGAATCCCCGTACACCGGCATCCAGCTCGTGATGCCGTGCACCGTGCGGTCCTCGTCGACCGCGAGCAGGCAGCGCACATGGGGATCGTCGAGCTCGTCGAGGCCACCGAGCGTGAAGCCCATCTCCGGGAGCCCCTTGTCGGCGACCCACTCCTCCGAGATCGAGCGGATCTGGTCGGTGAGGGCGATCGGCGCCTCCGGGAAGGAGTGCCACTCGGCGGTGATGCCCTCCTTCTTGGCCTTGTTCAGGGCTGTGCGCACGTCCTGCCACTTCTTGCCCGTGAACGCCAGCTCAGGAAGCGGTACGACGGTGTCCTCGGCGACCTGCACCGAACTCCATCCCAGCGCGTCCGTACGGGACTTGGCGTCGGCCGTGACGCTGTAGAAGCAGGGGGTCCAGCCGCGCTCGTCGCAGTACTCGGCGAAGCCGTCGATCGCGTCCGCGCGCGCGGACGCCTCCCCGAAGGGGTCGCCCGTGGTGAGCGCGACCGTCGAGTGCACGCGGTAGGCGACGGCGGCCCGGCCGTCCGCGGAGAACCAGTAGTGGTTGCCCGGCCAGGTCGTCAGATACGAGAGCGTGGAGCCGCCGTGCGCCGTGAGCAGGGCACGCGCGCGTGCGGCCGCGTCGGCGTCGGCGTGCATCAGGGGCCGCCGGAACGCCACGAAGAGGGCGATCAGGGTGACCACCCAGAAGAGCATCCCGCAGTACTCGTACAGCGTGAGCGCGGTGCCGCCGACCGGGACGGGGGCCTGGCCCTGGAAGAAGAACGGTTCGTAGCTGGGCGGCAGGAACTGGGTGGGAAGGCCCGACACCAGCTTCGAGAACGTCGCGTCGGGCGTGAACTGGTCGCGCACCGCGTAGCCGATGCCCACATACGCGAGACACGAGAGCAGCAGCGTGCCGCCGACGGTGCCCGCGAGCCAGGTCACGGTGGCCCGGGGCAGCCGCTGGTCGAAGACCCTGCGGGTGAGGAAGAGCAGCACGAGGACGAGCAGCGGCAGCAGCATCTGCTCGACGACCGCCTGGATCATCGCGGCCTTCTGGTCGGCCTGGTCGCTGCCTTCCAGGACGTAGCGGTCCGGGTGCGAGGCGATGTCGCTCAGCAGGAACGCCATGAGCCCGAGCCACACCAGCTGCGCGACCACCGTGATCCGCCACGAGAGCCTGAGACCGCGCCGCAGCCCCTCGGCGAGGACGAGCAGCAGCAGGGGGATCGCGATGCCCATGAGCATCGCGGGGGAGCCGTAGAAGTGGTCCTGGGCGCGGATGCGGTCGCACTCCGTGCCCGCGCGGACGCAGGCGTCGGCGATCTGCTGGGCGCTCGGGCCCCCGGAGACGTACAGATCAAGGACGTTGAAGGGGCCCAGCGAGTCCTTGTAGAGCGTCGCGACGAGTGGCCCCAGGGCGGAGGCGGCCACGACCAGGGCGACCAGGACCCGGCCCTCGGAGTGCGAGGCGTGCGGCATCCGCAGGCGGTGTGTGTCGCGATGCGCGAACGCGCCGAGCCCGAGGCCGACCACCGTGCCGGCGAGGCGCAGCACCCCCTGGAGATGACCGACGTACAGCGCGAGCATCAGCGGGAACACGATCAGGATCAGCTGGAGCCTGCGCCGCCACAGGGCGCTGAGCCGGAAGCTGAGGAAGGCGCCGACGGCACAGGCCGCGATGCCGGGCGTCGCGGTCAGGTCGTGCGAGAGCTCGTCCAGCCAGTCCTCGCCGGCCAGCGAGCCGAGCTTGACGACCGCGGTGCCCAGCAGCGAGCCGAGCACCTGGCCGAGGAACATGACGACGCCGGTGCGCACGGAGCCCATGCGCTGCTCGGCCGCCGCGCCGAGGAGCAGCAGCAACAGCGTGGAGCCGATGTAGTTGCCGATCCCCGAACACCACAGGACGGACGTCAGCGGGGTCCACCAGCGGCCGTCGGCGAGTGCGGGCACGCCCACGCCCACGTCGTTCAGGAGCGGTGCGGGAGGCCCGCCGCCGAGGCTGCCGGTGAACGCGCCCACCGACCACAGCGCGACGACGACGAACACGGTCACTGGCGCGCGGCGGACCGGCTCGAAGGCCCGGCCGACGGCGCGCAGCCAGCGGACCGGGCCGCGCTCGCCGGGCGGCGCGAGCGGGGCCGCCGGAGCCGGGTCCTCCGCGGCGGCGGCTGATGCCTCGGAGGTGGTCATCTCCCGAGCCCACCAGCAGCCGGGGCCCGACACATCCGGAGCTGGGCCGAACGAGTGGAATCGCCCTCCCTGCCCAGTGGAGGGTTGATCCATTCCCGCTCTTTTGTGTAATGGCGCGCGCACGTTCCGTGCTGGAAGGCTGTCGACGTTGATCACCGCAGGTTCTTGGGAGGGCGTAGCCAATGTCGGTAGGCGAAGAGATCCGCGCCGAGTCGGAGAAGCCGCAGCAGAGTCTCGGCACATCGGCCGCACGGAATCTGGCCACCACCACCAAGTCGGCACCGCAGATGCAGGAGATCAGCTCCCGCTGGCTGCTGCGCACGCTGCCCTGGGTGCAGGTACAGGGCGGCACGTACCGGGTGAACCGGAGGCTGAGCTACTCGGTCGGCGACGGCCGGGTCACTTTTGTGAAGACCGGTGACCGAGTGCAGGTCATCCCCGCCGAGCTCGGCGAGCTGCCGATCCTGCGGGACTTCGAGGACCAGGACGTGCTGGGGGAGCTCGCACAGCGCTGCCAGCAGCGGGAGTTCGCCGCGGGCGAGGTCCTGACGTCCTTCGGCAGCCCGGCGGACGAGGTGTTCCTGCTCGCGCACGGCCGGGTGGAGAAGGTCGGCACGGGTCCCTACGGGGACGACACGGTGCTCGGCACCCTCGCCGACGGTGCCTACTTCGGCGAGCAGGCGCTCCTCGACCCCGAGACCATCTGGGAGTACACCGCGCGCGCCGCCACCGCGTGCACCGTGCTCACCCTGCCCCGCCAGGACCTCGAACAGGTCGCGGAGCGCTCGGAGTCACTGCGTGCCCACATCCAGCAGCTGCGCTCCATCCCGGCGCAGCGCACCAACAAGTTCGGCGAGGCGCCCATCGACCTCTCCGCGGGACACGTCGGCGAAGCGGTGCTGCCCGGCACCTTCGTGGACTACGAATCGGCGCCGCGCGAATACGAGTTGAGCGTCGCCCAGACGGTGCTGCGCATCCACACGCGCGTGGCCGATCTCTACAACCAGCCGATGAACCAGACCGAGCAGCAGTTGCGGCTGACGGTTGAGGCGCTCAAGGAGCGCCAGGAGCACGAGCTCATCAACAACCGCGAGTTCGGCCTCCTGAACAACTGCGAGTACGACCAGCGGCTCCAGCCGCACGACGGTGTGCCGAGCCCCGACGACATGGACGAACTCCTCAGCCGCAGGCGTGGATCCAAGCTCTTCCTCGCCCACCCGCGCGCGATCGCCGCGTTCGGCCGCGAGCTCAACAAGCGCGGGCTCGTCCCCGAGACCATCGACGTGGCCGGCAACCGGATCCCGACGTGGCGCGGGGTACCGATCTACCCGTGCAACAAGATTCCGGTCACCGAGGCGCGCACGACCTCCATCATCTGCATGCGTACGGGCGAGGAGGAGCAGGGCGTCATCGGCCTGCACCAGACGGGCATCCCGGACGAGATCGAACCGAGCCTGTCCGTACGGTTCATGGGCATCAGCGAGCAGGCGATCATCTCGTACCTGGTGTCGACCTACTACTCCGCGGCGGTGCTCGTGCCCGACGCGCTCGGCGTGCTGGAGAACGTCGAGATCGGTCGCTGGAGGTGAGATTGCGGCCGGGGGGCGGGGGGTCGGGCCCGGGTTCCCTGTTGTGGTGCGGGGTACATCCCCTCCGTATGCGCCCACAGGTCAAGGGACCGCCACCATCCGCATCCTTTCCGGGGTGAGTCCATGACGGACACGACGACGGACACGGTAGGCGTGGTGGACGTGAGGGCGCGGGCCGAGAGTTTCGGCGACGGGCACGAGGCCGCGGAGATCCTGGCGTCGGCGCGGCTGTGCGTCGACCCGGAGCTGCGCAGGGCGATCGACTCGCTGCCCGGGTCGATGCGGCGGATCGCGCTCTACCACTTCGGGTGGGAGCACGCGGACGGCACGCCCGCCGCCGGGCATGCGGGCAAGGCCATCAGGCCCGCGCTCGTGCTCGCCGCGGTGCGGGCGCTCGGCGGGGAGCCCGCCATGGCCGTACGGGCCGCGGCTGCCGTGGAGTTGACCCACAACTTCACGTTGCTGCACGACGACGTGATGGACCGCGACACCACGCGGCGGCACCGGCCCACCGCGTGGACCGTGTTCGGTGACTCCGACGCGATCCTTGCCGGGGACGCCCTGCAGGCCCTGGCGCAGCGGCTGCTCGCCGAGGATCCCCACCCGGGGGCCTCGGCGGCGGCCGCCCGGCTTGCCGCCTGCGTGGTCGAGCTCTGTGCGGGACAGCATGCGGATGGCGTGCTGGAGCGGCGGAGGCCGGACGAGGTCACGCTCGAGGAGTGCCTTGCCATGGCGGAGGCCAAGACGGGGGCGTTGCTCGGGTGCGCCTGTGCGCTCGGGGCGTTGTACGCGGGGGCGGGGCGGGAAGAGGTCGATGCGCTCGACGCGTTCGGGCGGGAGGCCGGGCTCGCGTTTCAGCTCATCGATGACGTGATCGGGATCTGGGGTGATCCTGGGCGTACGGGTAAGCCTGCGCGGGCCGATCTTGCCGCCCGCAAGAAGTCGCTGCCGGTTGTCGCCGCGCTGGCGTCGGGGACGCCGGCCTCGGTCGAGTTGGCCGCGCTGTATGCGGGGGTGCCGGGGGAGGGGGATCTGGAGCGGGTGGCCGGGGCGGTGGAGCGGGCCGGGGGGCGTGACTGGGCGCAGGGGCATGCGGCTGATCGGATGTCTCGGGCGATAGGGCAGCTTGCTCGGGCTGTGCCGGTGCCGGAGTCTGCGGGTGGGTTGTTGGCGTTGGCGGAGTTTGTTACTCGGCGTACGCACTGAGGGGCGCCGCCGTCGCGGGGCGCGCCTGCCTTGGCGTGGGCCGGGTGCGCCTCGGGGGCGTTCGTGTTGGCGTGGGCCGGGTGTGTCGCGGGGTGCGTTGTGGGGCGGGGCCGCGGCGGTATGTCCGTCCTCGCTGTCCCGGTTCCCTGCCGTCGTCGTGTGACTCGGTGCGTGGGCTCGTGTGCTCCGGGCGGACATGGCGCCGCGTCCTCTCCGGTCGCGTTCGCGGCTGCGGGGCGGTGGGGTCGGGCAACGGGCCGAGGCGCGGCTGGTGTCCTCGCCGGGGCGTCGCGTCGCCCCCGTATCGCGGCCGCGGGAGCTTGGCCGTTGGGTGGTGAGCGGATTGCTGGACCAGATGATGACGCGGTAGTGGGTGCGGCGCGCCCACGGGAGGCTGATCGGGGGGTGTGGAAGGTGGGGGAGGGCTAGAACTGCCGCGTCCGTAGACGCCTCGAAACTCCGTAAGGATCCGTCATGTCAACTGCCCGCAGAGCGCTCGGAGCTGTCGCCTCCGCAACCCTGGTGGTGCTTGCCGCCCCGGCTGTGGCGCACGCCGATGGTGAAGGGCTCGCCTCGGCCGACGTTCCGGCCTTCGCGAAGGTGAAGCAGCCTGTAGACGCCGGTCAGCTGGAATCCGTGCCGAAGGCCGTGCAGAAGATGTTGGACAAGCTGGCGATGAACCGGAACGACAAGCTCAGGCAGAGCGCGCTCGGCGGCTGAGGGTGAGCCGGAGTCGTAGTTGATCTGTCGTTGCGAAGGGCCTTGCCTCCTGCTGTCTCGGGTTGGGGGTGGGGCCCTTTGTCGTGTGCGGGGATCTGTCTGGTCCTGGGGGTGATCACTTAGGCTGCAACGGCTGGCGTGTGGCGTGGAGTTGAGCAGGGAGTGGGCTGTGGGTGTGGCGATACGGCGGGCCGGGGAGGCCGACCGGGCGGATGTGGTCCGGCTGCTCGACGAGGCGTTCATGCAGGATCCGGTGAGCAGTTGGGTCTTTCCCGGGGAAGAGCACCGGCTGCGCATGCACAGCGGGTTGATGGAGGCCTTCTTCGACCTCGCTCTCGATGAGGGGTACGTCGACGTCACCGAGGACGGTGCGGCGGCGGCCCTGTGGTGGTCCGTGCCCGCGGGTGTGCCTGAGGAGGGCGGGGAAGACGGGCCCGCGTTGTTGCGTGAGGCCGTGGATCCGGACAATGAACGGGTCGAGCTCGTCGGGCGGTTGACGGATGCGGTCCACCCGACCGATCGCCCGCACCAGTATCTGCACATGATCGCCGTGCAGCCGGAGCGGCAGGGGGAAGGGCTCGGGACGGCGCTCGTCGCCGCCGTGCTCGAACGGTGTGACCGCGAGGGGCTGCACGCCTATCTGGAGGCGAGCAACGCGCGCAGCCGTGACCTGTACGCACGTCTTGGCTTCGGCTTCATGGGGACGACGCTGGATCTGCCGGACGGGCCGCGCATGTGGCCCATGTGGCGCGAGCCGCGCGGTGTGACGGGTGGGGCCGGCGGCTGACGTCGCGGGGACTGCCCGACGTCTCGTGGCCGGAATACCCTGGATGCATGGGCAGCGATGGGCGCCGGACCGGCCCCGGCCCGCAGGGCGAGCCCCGGTGCGAGCTCTGCGGACAGCCTCTGGGCACGGCGATCCGGCGGCGCAAGGTGCTCGGGGTGTTCGTCCCCGTGTGGGGCCCCGGGCCGTGCCGCAACGCGCAGTGCGAGGCGTGCGTCGCGGAGGAGGACGCGGAATCCGCGGGGCGTGCGGGGGCGCGGCGGCGCGGGCGTGCACGGTCGTACTCGCGGTCCAGGTCACGGGGGCGGTGGGCCGGGCCTGGTGAGGATGAGCCGACGGCTCCGAGTGCCGGTACGGGTACGGGCACGGGGGCGGGTGCGGATTCGGGTGCTGGTTCCGGTGGGGGCGGCGGCTGATCGGTGACCGGTGGCGTCTTCCGCGTCCCGGTGGGGAATTGCGTGCCCACATGGTCGTACGCAGGGCTGGGTGGAGCTGTGTGTGGGGGAGCTGTGCGGGGGTGGGTGTTCTTACGTCTTCATTGTTCTACTAGGATGCGAACAAGGGAGGCTTTCATGTCAGATGTCGATGGTCGTGCCAACTCCTCCGCCCGTGCCGCCGCGGGCGTCCTCGCGGTGCTGCCCTTCGCGCTCGCGTTTCTCGTCGAGCTGGTGGCGTACGTGATGCTGCGGGACCGGCTGCCGGACCGGATCGCCAGTCACTTCGGGGCCGATGGGGCGGCGGACGGGTATGCCGGGCGGGGTTCCTATCTCGTGGTGAACGCCGGGCTGTTCGTCGGGCTCGGTGCGGTGGCCGGGTATGTGGCGCTCAAGAGCGGCTACAGCCGGTACCGGCGGGGGCTTGCCGGTGTGCTCGCCTGCTGTTGGGCCACGGCCGGGTTCCTCGGCTGGCCGATGACGGCGAGCCTGTTCGCCAACCGTGATGTCGCGGACGGGGCGGCGGTCCGGTTCCCGCTGTGGCAGCTGGCCGTGGCGGTCGGCGTGGCCGTGGTCGCGGCGGGTGTCGGTGCCGCGCTGGGGCAGGGCCTTGGGCGGCGCGCGGCGCTGCCGATGGTGCGTCCGGTGCCCGGCGCGCAGGGTGACGGGGGTGTCGCGCGGCTCGGTCTCGCCGACGCCGAGGTGGCCGGGTGGGTCTGCAGGACCGGGTCCTGGTGGCTCTGGGGGCTCGGTGTCGCGCTGGCCGTGGCGGGGATCGTCGTGGCGTGGCTGCAGCGGGACTGGCTGACCCCGCTCTCCCTGCTCGTTCCCGGGCTGCTCGTCGCCGGGTTCGCCAGGCCCTGCGTCGCCGTCGACCGGCGCGGTCTCACGGTGTCGCCGGGCGCCCTGCCGTGGCCGCGCGTGCGGCTGCCGCTCGACCGGATGGAGCGGGCGGACAGCGACTCGGTCAACGCCCTCGCGGATTACGGCGGTTGGGGGTACCGGATCCGTCCCGGCGGCTCCGGGATCATCCTCAGGTCCGGCGAGGCGCTGGTCGTCCGGCGTGCCAACGGCAAGAGTTTCGCCGTGACCGTGGAGGACTCGGGCACCGCCGCCGCGCTGCTCAACACCCTGGTCGAGCGCCGGGCCGAGGGGCGCTGACGGCATGCTGTTCCGGATCGACACGACATCGTCCGTGCCGCTCGGCGACCAGATCGCGGCCTGCGCGCGCCGTGCCGTCGTCGGCGGCAGTGTCCGCCCGGGGGAGCGGCTGCCAGCGGCCCGGATGCTCGCCGGGTCGCTCGGCGTGAACGTGCACACCGTGCTGCGCGGCTATCAGCAGCTGCGTGACGAAGGCCTGATCGAACTCCGCAGAGGGCGGGGCGCCATCGTCGCCGACGGCGCATCGGCCCGGGCCCGCGCCCAACTGGTGGAGCGGGTCGGGGAGTTCGTGGCGGACGCGCTGGAGCTCGGGCTGACCGACGACGAGGTGATGTCGATGGTGAGTGCGGCCTTGAAGGCGTGAGTCCTTCGGGGGTGGGTGGGAGGTAGGGTCCCACGGTCGGCTGTGCCGTCTGTCGGCTGTGCCATCCGGGGAGGGGTGCGATGAAGACGCGGTGGGGTGTACTCGCCCTGGCGGGTGCGGTGTTGGCCGGGTGCGGCGGCTCCGGGGCGGAGTCGGGGGACGCGGCGCCCGGGTATACGCGGGAGGCCGGTGTGCCGCGGGTGAAGAGCGCGTCCGACTTTCCCGAACTTCCGCTGGATCGATACGAGTTGAGTGACCGCGACAACAGGCGTATGGCGCGGGCTCAGGCACGTCTCGTACAGAAATGCATGCGCTCCTACGGGTTCTCGGACTTTCCGCTCAACCCCGGGCGTGCGGAGATGAGCGAGTCGTTCGACTCCGTCCTCACGCTGGCCGCGGTGTCCCCGTACGGGACGCTCGACCTCGGGCAGGCCCGCCGCTGGGGCTACGGGTTCGATCCGGACCGGGCCATGACGTGGAACGAGACGGGGGAGCCGGAGGGGCGGGCCGTGCGGCCGCGGGAGTACGAGGTGCTGCAGAGCTTCGGCGCGGTCGACGGCGCTGCGACCGTGGTGAACGGGCGCAAGGTCCCGAAGGGCGGCTGCACCGCGCAGGCCTCGCGGCGGCTCGCGGGGGACCTGGCGAAGCGGACGAGCACATGGGCGTACGTCCCCGAGCGCAGCCAGAAGATCGACAAGGCCGTCGCCGAGGACAGGCGGGTGCGCCGGGTCTTCGGCGACTGGTCGCGCTGCGTCGAGGACAAGGGCTTCAAGCGGTACGACAGCCCGACGGCCGCCTTCCGGGACAAGGCGTGGCGCAAGGGCGCCGAGGACGGCAACACCAACCATACGAAAAGGGAGTTGGGTACGGCCGTCGCCGACGTCGAGTGCAACAGGAAGCTCAACGTCGCCGGGGTGTGGTGGGCCGTCAGCAACGAGAAGCAGCGCGCCGACCTCCGTCGCGAACCGTCACGGTACGAGGCCGTCCGCGCGGACCAGGACCGGCTGCGGGACGCCATCCGCAAGGCCCTCGGGGAGAGTTGAGGCGCTCGGCGCTCGCTCGGTGCTCGCTCGGGCCCGGGAGAACGGCTCTGGCACTCCGCCTGAAGATCGGCATCATGGGCGCATGACCGAAATCAAGGAACTCCCCGAGCAGCCTCCGGTGACCCGGCCCGACACCCTGCCCGACGCCGTCGACATCGACGGGATCACCGCGCTCTCCGAGGGGCATCACGCCCGTTCCATCAGGGCGTTGGGTGTCCGTGAGGCCGGTGGGCATCTCGTGAAGGTGTACGCCGTCGAGGCGCCGGGGCGGACCGTGGCCGGGCCGGACGAGGCGGTGGCCCTCGATGTCGCCGCGGCGCATCTGGCGACCGGCCGAGCCCGTGGGTCGCTCGGGCTCGCCGTGCTGATCGTGCACGCGGGCGGCGACGGCGACTACGTCCTCGTCCACAGCTGGATCGAGGGGTACATGTCCGACCTCGCGGTGTTCGTGGGGCCCGCCGGTGAGCCGGGTCAACTCAGGCCGGGGCGCGTCGGGTTGGCGCCCTGCGTCTGGGAGGCGGCCGTCCTCACGCACGAGCGGGACGCCTTCACGCGGCACGTGCTCGACGGGACGGGACCGGTGCCGGAGCGGCTCGCGGCGTGGGGCGCGGACGTGGTGGAGGGGGATGCCCGGTGAGTGCGCCCGCGCAAGGCGACGGGCCGGTGAGTCCGTCCGCGCAAGGCGGCGGCCCGTTGGGCCCGTCCGCGCAAGGCGGCGGCCCGTTGGGCCCGTCCGCGCAAGGCGACGGGCCGGTGAGCCTGTCCGCGCAAGGTGACGACCCGTTGAGCCTGTCCGCGCAAGGCGACGCCCCCTTGAGCCCGTCCGCGCAAGACGGCAGCCCCGAAGCCCCGACCGTGCGCCCCGCCCGCCCCGCCGACCTGCCGCGTGTCGTCGAACTCGCCGCCGAGCACGCCGCGTTCGAGAAGGCCGCGCCGGTCCCCGCCGACCTCGCGGAGCGGCTCTCGGCGCTCCTCTTCGAGGTGCCCGCGCCGCGTCTGCGCTGCCTCGTCGCGGAGTTGCCCGGCGGTGAACTCGTCGGATACGCCACGTGCGCCGCGGAGATCTCCACCTGGGACGGCGCCGAGTTCCTCCACATGGACTGCCTCTTCCTGCGCGACGGCCACCGCGGCCTGGGCCTCGGCCGGCTCCTGCTGGACGCGGTGGCCGCCGAGGCGCGCGGGCTCGGCCTGACCGAAGTGCAGTGGCAGACACCCGTGTGGAACGAGGGAGCCATCCGCTTCTACGACCGCATGGGCGTCCCCGCGAAGGAGAAGGTGCGGTACCGGATGCCCGTGGAGCAGCGTGAGCAGCGTGATAGACACATCCGATGACGACCTCCGGCCGGGACTTCGACGCCGTACTGAGTGATCTCGACGGCGTGATCCGTTTCTACGACATGGCGGAACTGGAACAGCTGGAGCGCGCCACCGGTCTCGCGGCGGGCAGCACCGCCGAGATCGCCTTCGCGCCCGAGACCGATCTGCCGCTGATGCGCGGCGAGATCACCAAGGAGCAGTGGATCGACGCGATCGCGCGCGGACTCGCCGACCGGGTGCCGTGGCCGCGCGGGCGTGAACTCGCGACCACGCTGGCCGAGGCGAAGTTCCGGGCCGACGAGGTCGTCGTCGGGCTGCTGCGGCAGGTGCGTGCGGCCGGGCTCCCCGTCCTGCTCGTCACGAACGCGACGCCGTGGCTCGCCGACGACCTGGCCCTGCTCGGCCTCACCGGCCTGGTGGACGACGTGATCAGCAGCGCCGACCTCGGCGTCGTCAAGCCGGACCGCCGCATCTACGAGGTGGCGGCGGAGCGGGCCGGGGTCGGCGCAGGGCGCTGCCTCTTCGTGGACGACCGGCGGGAGAACGTGGACGCGGCCGTCGCGCTCGGGATGAGCGGGCTGCACTACCGCGAACACGGTGACCTGCGGGCGGTGTTGGAGCCGCTGCTCTGAGCGCGCCGCGGGACGTGCGGTCCACATCTGCGGGTGCGTCGTGGCTGGTCGCTTGCGCAAGCTCTCAACTCCGTTCGGGCAGGGGGGCACCCCCCCCTCACGGCGGAGCCGCGTATCGACACAGCCCCGCGCCCCTTCGGGGTGCACCCGAACCGCACCGGACCCGCGCGCCGCGGGTCCGGGCGGCGCGGGTCCGGGCGGCGCTCACCACCCCCCGTACGCCCGGAAGTCCTCAAGCACCGCCTCCAGATGCCGCAGCGCCGCCGTCACCCGTGCCGGGATCGCGAAGAACGGGTCGTCGGGGACCGGCAGGGATCCCGCGAGGGCAAGGCCGCGCGCCCGGGCCCAGGTCGCGTCGTTCTGGTCGACCGCCTCGCGGAACGCGTCGCGCGCCGATGCGGGCAGGAACATCCACGTGGGGATCAGATCGCAGGCCGGATCGCCCACGGCGAGCGTGCCGAAGTCGATGACCGCGCTCAACTGCCCGTCCACGGACAGCAGGTTGCCGGTCGCGAGGTCCCCGTGCAGCCACACCGGCGGCCTGTCCCACGCGGGCGCGGCGAGCGCGGCGTCCCACACCGCCGTCACGGTGTCCGTGTCGACGATGCCGTCCAGCTTGGCGATCTTGGCGCGTACGAGGGAGTCGGCGGCCAGCGACGCGCACTCCGTGCCCACGCGCTCGCCGCGGAAGGCGTTGCTCAGGTCGGGGGCGGGGCCGCCGGTCGCGTCGATCTTCTGCAACGCGCCGATGAATCCGGCCAGTTCGGTCGCCGTCCGCACCGGGTCGGCGAGTCCTTCGGTGGTCGCGGCCTCGCCGTCCAGCCAGCGGTAGACCGACCAGGGGAAGGGGTAGCCCTGCCCGGGTCTGCCGAGCCCGAGCGGCGTGGAGACCGTGAGCGGCAGCTGCGGCGCGAGCCACGGCAGCCACCGCTGTTCCCGCTCGACCTGCCCGATCCACCGCTCGTAGCGCGGCAGTCGTACGGACATGTCGTCGCCGAGCCGGAACGTCGCGTTGTCCATGCCGGGCAGCGGCACCGAAGCGACGGGCAGGTCGGCCCATTGCGGGAACTGCTCGGCGAGCAGCCGCCGTACGAGGTCGGTGTCGATCAACAAGGGCAACTCCTGGTCTGTGACGGGTGGTGTGGTGATGCGGAGACGTGGTGATGCGGAGACGTGGTGATGCGGAGACGCGGTGATGCGGAGACGCGGCGACGTGGTGATGTGGTCGGCCCGGGGCTCGACCGCACCTCGTGATGTCACGTCGGATGTGTCCCATCCGTCATCGTTGTGACGGACCGCGCAGGGAGAATGTGACGCATGAACGAGAACGAAGCCGCCGCTGCCGCCCTCGCGGCCCGGTTCGAGGAGCACAGGCCCCGCCTCAACGCGGTCGCGTACCGCATGCTCGGTTCCCTGGGCGAGTCCGAGGACGCGGTCCAGGAGGCGTGGCTCCGGCTCAGCCGCTCCGAGGCCGGCGCGGTGGAGAACCTCGGCGGATGGCTGACGACCGTCGTCGGACGGATCTGCCTCGACCTGCTGCGCTCGCGGCAGTCCCGGCGCGAGGACTCCCTGGACATCTCCATGGAGACGCATGTGCCGGACCCGGTGGTGAGCCGCGTGGACGCGGTGGTCGACCCCGAGCAGGAGGTGCTGATCGCCGACTCGGTCGGCCTCGCCCTCCTCGTCGTACTGGAAACCCTCGCGCCCGCCGAACGGCTCGCGTTCGTGCTGCACGACATGTTCGCCGTGCCCTTCGACGAGATCGCGCCCGTCGTGGAGCGGTCGGCGGCCGCGACCCGCCAGCTGGCGAGCCGGGCCCGCCGCCGCGTGCGGGACTCCGCGCCTGCCCCGGACGCCGACCTCGGCAGGCAGCGCGAGGTCGTCGAGGCCTGGATGGCCGCGACGAAGGCGGGCGACTTCGACGCGCTGCTCGAACTCCTCGATCCGGACGTAGTGTTGCGCGCGGACACCGGCGAGCTGTCGTCGGGCCTGTCCAAGCTGGTGCGGGGCGCGGCGACGGTGGCAGGGCAGGCGGCCATGTTCGGACGCATGGCCCCGTCCTCGCGGCTGGTCCTGGTCAACGGTGCTCCCGGCCTCGTCGCGGCGCCGGGCGGCGAGCCGTTCTCGGTCGCGTCGTTCACGGTCGTGGACGGCAGGATCGTGGAGATCAACATCATCGCGGACCCGGAGCGGCTGCGGGGGTTGGGGCTTGCGTCGTTCGAGGCGTGAGGCGTGAGGCGCGGCGCGTGGGGCGTGGTTGCCCCCGGGGGGAGGCCGCGGCGCCCGCCCGGGCCCCGCGCCCTCACCCCGCACCCCCGTCCCGGCCCGCGCCCGACGTCCTGCGCACCACCCGCAGCAGATAGTCCTTGCGGCTGAGCGGATCGTGGTCCGTGCGCTCGCGCGTCGGGGGCTCGCCGCGCACCGGCGCGTAGTGGTCGAACGCCGACTCCAACTCGCCCTCGCCGCGCGTGAGTCCGGGAAGCAGCTGCTCCAGCGCGTGCACCTGCTGGGCGGGGATGTCCCCTTCCAGGTGGTACGACGTCCCGCTCGTGGCCGGTGCGTGCGGCACCGCCCGCAGTCGCGCGAGCACGGGCAGGACCGCCCCGAACGTGTCGGCGGGCACGTCGAGCCGGAAGCGGTGCATCGGTTCGTGCACCGCCGTGCCCGCCCGGCGCAGCGCGTCCATCAGGACCAGCGGCGTCAGGTTCCTGAAGTCGCCCGCGGTGCTCGACATGCTCTTGTCGAACGTGCCGTGCGCGTGACTCTGCCGCGGCCAGTACCCGGAGTGCGTCATCGTGACCGTGCAGTCGGGGATGCGCCAGCCGTGGATGCCCTGGTGCAGGGTCTCCCTGACGGTCTCCTCGACCGCGCGGAAGAACGCGTACGGCATCGAACCGAGCTCCACCCCGAGCCGGAACTCCACCCCGGCGCCGACCGGCGCGGGCTCCACGCGCAGGCCGACCGTGGCAAGGAACGGGTTGGGGTCCTTGTCGATGATCTCGAACGCCGCGCCCGTGCCGACGACCCGCTCCACGCAGATCGTCGTGGTCTCGCGGAAGGAGACGTCAAGTCCGAAGTCCTCGGCGAGCGTTGCCTGGATGACCTCCTTCTGCACCTCTCCGTAGAGCGAGACCGACACCTCCTGGCGGAGGGCGTCCTGCCGCAGGCCGATCAGCGGGTCCTGCTCGGCGAGCTGCGTCAGGGCGACGTGCAGGGCGCCACGGTCGGCGGGGCGGAGCGGGGTGACGACCGTCTCCAGGGTCGGCGGGGCGAAGTGCTGCCCGGCGGGCTCGACTCCCTTGCGGGGTAGGCCGATCACATCGCCGATGCGGACGTCGCCGAGCCCCCAGAGCTTGCCGATCTGCCCGGCGCCGACCTCCGCGCGCCGCACGTCGGTGCCCTGGTCGAAGACGCTGACCGCGGTGACCTTGCCCTCGCGGTCCGCCGAGATGTCGACGCGGTCGCGGGTGCGGACCGTCCCGGAGAACATCCGCACATAGGCGATCTTCTCCCCGGCCGCCCCGCGCTCCACCTTGAAGACGCTGCCGGACACGGGCCCTTCGGCGTCCCCGGCGTCCGACGGCAGCAACTCCCGGATGCCTTCGGCCAGTTCGGCGACTCCCACGCCCGTCATCGCCGAGCCGAAGAAGACGGGATGCACCAGCGCACGGCGGGTCTGCCGGGCCAGTTCGGTGCGCAGCCGGTCGTACGAGAGGGACGGCGCGTCCTCGACGTACGCGGAAAGGACCGTGTCGTCGTGACCGGCGAGCAGCTCGGTGAGCCGGGCGGTGAAGCTGCCGCCGCCACTGCCGCGGCCGTCCCCGGTGTCCTCCGCGGTGAACGGGACGAAGCGTGCCCCGCGCGTGCCGAGGCCCGGAACCGTGCCCATCGGGACGATGTCCGGGGTGAGCCGCTCGGCGATGTGCGCGAGGACGCCCTCGTACCGGGCGCCGCCGCGGTCCGCCTTGTTCACGAAGATCAGCGTGGGGATGCGCAGGCGCCGCAACGTCCGCAGCAGGACGCGGGTCTGCGCCTGCACGCCCTCCACTGCGGAGATCACGAGCACGGCGCCGTCGAGCACGCTCAGGACCCGCTCCACCTCGGCGATGAAGTCCGGGTGGCCGGGGGTGTCGATCAGGTTGACCGTGACGCCTCGCCCTGCGTCGGGCCCGGCGGATTCCGGGGCCTCGATCACGAAGGAGACGACCGCGGACTTGATCGTGATGCCGCGCTGCCGTTCCAGGGCGAGCGAATCGGTCCGGGTGCTGCCGTCGTCGACGCGGCCGACCTCGTCGATGACCCCGGCCGCATGCAGGAGCCGCTCGGTCAGGCTGGTCTTACCGGCGTCGATGTGGGCCAGAATGCCCAGGTTCAGGGTGTGCGGAGCAGATGATTGCACGTACCGTCATGTCCTTAGAAGAGGGGTGACTTCCTTCCGGCCTGGACATGCACGAACGCCGCATCTGCTTCTCCTTCATGGACTCCGCCGGACGCTCGCCGACTGCGCACAGTGCAGCAGGAGGCCGACGGGCGCGGCAACTGATTAAGCTGCGCTCACCGCTTCGATCCCGCGCCGCCGGGCGAGCCGCAGCACGAGCGCCGCGTACCCGCAGAGCGTCACGACGTCGACGCACACCGCCGCCCGGCCCAGGTCGGCGGCCGTCTCGTCGGAGGCGAGCGCACCGGCGATCCCCGCGGAGACGCCGAGCGCGAGCAGGTTGTTGAGCACGTGCAGGCCGATCGCGGCCTCCAGTCCGCCCGTACGGATGGTCAGCACGCCCGCGACCAGGGCGAACACCACGAGGTCCGCGAAGCCCCACGGCGTCCCCCACCCGTGGGCCGCGGCGAACAGCGGCGCCTGCGGCAGGATCGCCACCCACGGCGAGCGGCACCACGAGCCGACCGCCTGGGTGAGCCAGCCCCGGAACGCGTACTCCTCCGCCGCGGCCTGGAACGGCACGAGCACGCACACCATCGCGAGGCCGAGCAGGAAGTTCCCGAGCCCCGCCCACTCCGCGCCGCCCGCCGGTTCGCCGTCCGCCGATCCGGGCAGCAGCAGCATGATCCCGAACGACCCCGCGACCAGCGGAAGACCCACAAGCAGGCACCGCCCGAGCCAGCCCCAGCGCAGCCGCCCCGTCACCGACGACACGGTCCCCGCCGGACGCCGCTGGACCCAGTGCGCGGCGAGGAGCACCACGGGCAGCACCAGAGCGAGGGAGAGCAGCGCCTGCCCCGTCTCCCCGACCCCGCCCCATATCCGGAACCCGTCCTCGCCCTTGGGCCGGTCCAGGACCGCGCCCGCGATCTCGCCGCCGATCAGCACCACGACCGAGACGGCGACGGCACCGGCGATCAGCAGCCCGGTCCCGGCCAGCGGCCGCCACCAGCGATGGCGGCCCGTGATCAGGGCGAGGCGGTGGTAGGGGAGGGGCGGTGCGATGTACGGGGGGTGCGGGGCGTAGGCGTACGCGCGGCCGTGGGGTTGGGCGTACGCGCGGGGAGGCGCGTACGGGTTCGCGTCGGCCGGGTGGGGCGGAGGGCCGGGCGGGCCGGGCGTCGTCGTCATGCCCTTCAGCATTCCGGCGACGGCGGGCGCAAGCGTCGCCCGTCCGCACGATCGTGGTCTCTAACCAGGGATAGACGGGGCGCGGGAACCAGGGATAGACGGGGCGCGGGCCGACCAGGGACGGGGGCGGGCCTGGGCCGCACGGCGCCGCGCCGCCCCTCCGTATCCTTGGGGCCGATATGGAGCGGATACGGAACTGGCTGCTGCCCGCCCTGCTGGCGATCCAGCAGCTGGCCTTCTGGCCTGGCCGCCCGCTGCGGGACGGCGACCCGGTCGGCGCCGCCCAGCTCGCCGCGGGGCTCGGCGCGGCGGTCGTGATCACCGCCGCGCTCGGCGTGCGCCGCCGCCGTCCGGTGGCCGCCGCGCTCACCGTCGAGGCCGTCCTGCTCGCCTGCGTGCCCTTGCCGCTGCCGGACGACGCGACACTGCTGCACGCGTTCAGCGTGCTGGTCGCGCTGTACTCGGTCGCGGTGCGCAGCCCGGCACGGCGGACCGCCCTCGTCGGATCGGCGCTCGCCGTCGCCGAGGCGGTCCGCGCGGCGCTGCAGCTGGACTCGGCGGCCGACGTCGGCGGCGAGATCCTGGTGAACTGCGCGCTCTTCCTCACCGTCGTCGGACTGGGCCGCGGCCGCCGCCGCTGGCAGGCGGGACGCCGGGCCGCCGCGCGGGACCTCGCGCGGGCGGAGGCCGAACGCGGCCGGGCCGCCACCACCGAACGCCGCCGCCTCGCCCGCGAACTGCACGACGTCAGCGCCCACCACCTCACCTCGGTCGTGGTCACCGCGGACGCCGCGCTGCGGCTCGGCGACCGCAAGCCGGAGCTCACCGCGCAGGCGCTGGAGTTCGCGGCGGACGGCGGCCGCGAGACCCTGGCTTCGCTGGACCGCCTGGTGGCGATGATGCGGACATCGGCGGCGGACGAGGACAGCGCCCTGGAGGAACGCGTCGACGAACTCGCCGCCGGATTCGCCCGCCTGGGACTGCGCCCGGCCGTCGACGTGGCGCCGGACCTCGCGGGGCTGACGGGCCCGGTCGCCGAGGCGGCGTTCGGCATCGTGCGCGAGGCCCTCACGAACGCGCTGCGGTACGCGCCGGGGGCCGCCGTCCTCGTGAGCGTCGCGGTGTCGGGCGGCGACGGCGACGGCGCGGTCGACCTGACGGTCGAGGACGACGGGGCGCGCGGCGCGGCCGGTTCCGGTGCCGGTTCCGGGGCCGGGCAGCGGCTCGGCTCGGGGCGCGGCACGGTGGGCATGCGGGAGCGGGCGACCGCGCTCGACGGAACCCTCGACGCGGGGCCGCGCAAGGACGGGCCCGGCTGGCGCGTGCGCGCCCGGCTGCCGCTCGGCACCGCGGCCCTGCGCGGCCCCGCCTCGCGCCACCCCGCCCTGCGCGGCCTCGACGCGACCGACGGCGCGACCGTGCTCTCCGTCGCCGCGATCCCGGTCTTCGCGGTCCTCGTCGAACGCCCCGCGGACGTCTGGCTGTCGTGCGTCCCCGCCCTCGCGTACACCCTGCCGCTGCTGTGGCGGCGCCGGGCGCCCTGGGCGGTCCTGTGCGCGGTGCTCGCCCTCGCCTGGCTCGCGCCGCTCGGCCTCGCCTTCGGGCTCCTGCACCGGGACGTCGCGCTGACCCTGACGGTGACCTGCGGCGCCGCGACGTGCGTGGCCCTGTACGCGGTGGCGGCGTACGCGGGCCCGGCCCGGGTCACCTGGCCCGCGAGCGGGGTGGCCGCGGCCGGGCTCACCCTCTCCGCCATCGCCCTCGCTGCGGCCGACGGCATCTCCGACCTCGAGGGGCAGGGCGGTTACGGCCTCCTGCTCTTCCTGGTCTGCATGGTCGGCACCCTGTTCCTGTTCCCGCTGGCCGCGCTCTGGGGCGTCGGCGCCGTGGTCAGGACCCGGCGCGACCGCATCAGGGCCATCGAGGACCACGTCCTCGCCGAAACGGTCCGCTCGGCGGTCGTCGAGGCGTACGAGGAGCGCCGTCGCATCGCCGCGGAACTCCGCGGCGAGGTCCTGCGCCATGCCGCCGACGTGGTCGCCCATGCCGAGGCGGGCGACCTGAAGTCCGTCGCGGACGGCGCGAGAGCGGCGCTCGCGGCGATGCGCGATCTCCTCGCCGCACTCAGGGAGGTGACGGGCCCGACCGCCCCCGAAACCTCGCCCACACCCGTACCCACACGCTCCGCACCACCGAAGGAGGCACCCCCATCACCCCCGCGACCCCCCTCCCTCCCGAGAACGCGAACGGCGAAGGCCGCCCCGGCGACGGCCCCGACCGCGCTGGAACCGTCCGAGTGATGGTCGTCGACGATCAGGCCGTGGTCCGTGCGGGATTCGCGGCGATCGTCGACGCGGAGCCGGACCTCCAGGTGGTGGGCGAGGCCGAGGACGGGGCACGGGCCGTGCAGCTGGCGGCCGAACTCGCCCCGGACGTCGTCCTGATGGACATCCGCATGCCCGGCATGGACGGCCTGACGGCGACCCGTCTGCTCACCGAGGGCCATGGCGCGGCGGCCCCGCGCGTGCTGGTCCTGACCACCTTCGACCAGGACGCCTACGTCCACGACGCCCTGCGCGCCGGGGCGTCGGGCTTCCTCCTGAAGGACGCGCGGCCGGAGGAACTCCTCGCCGGTATCCGCGTGGTGGCCTCGGGCGAGGCCATGCTCGCCCCGACCGTGACGCGCCGCCTGATCGCCGCCTTCGCGGACACGGCGCCCGCCCCCGACCCCGAACTCCTGGCGTTCCTCACGCCCCGCGAACGCGAGGTCCTGACCCTGGTGGCCGCGGGCCACACCAACGCGGAGATCGCCGAGACGCTCGGCGTGACGACCGGCACGGTGAAGTCCCATGTCAACGCCCTGCTCGGCAAGTTGGGCCTGCGCGACCGGGTCCAGGCGACGATCCTCGCGTACGACCTGGGGCTCGCCAGACCGCGACGTACGCATCCGTAGTCACACCCGTGAACGCCGACAGCACCCGGCTCCGCGCGGATGCCGGGTGCTGTCGGGTCAGGCCTGTTCAGGCCTTCTTGGTCTCCCAGAAGATCTTGTCGATCTGGGCGATGTAGTCCAGCGCCTTCTGGCCCGTGGCCGGGTCCGTCGACGCCTTGGCGGCCGAGAGGGCCTTGAGGGCGTCGTTGACCAGCTGGTGCAGCTCCGGGTACTTCTCGAAGTGCGGGGGCTTGAAGTAGTCGCTCCAGAGCACCGAGACGTGGTGCTTGGCGAGCTCGGCGCGCTGCTCCTTGATGACGACGGCGCGCGCCTGGAAGTGCGCGTCGTCGTTGGCGGCCATCTTTTCCTGGACGGCCTTGACCGACTCCGCCTCGATGCGGGCCTGGGCCGGGTCGTACACGCCGCAGGGCAGGTCGCAGTGGGCGCTGACCTTCACCTTGGGGGCAAACAGGCGGGAAAGCATGTAGCTGTCCTTCCTCGTGATCGTCTTCTCAGGTGGGACATTACTCCGTGAGAGACGGGTTTTTGCGAGTGCCCCCATGGGCTTAGGACAAAAGTCCAGGGTCAGACTGGGACTGGTGGAGGATAGGACCGGGGAGGTGCGGTGATGCCGGAGCTGTCGCAGGAGAGCGAGCGCGGACGGGCCGTCTTGCCGTTTGGTGCGGCGGAGGTGACGGGTCCTTCGATGGTGCCCACGCTGTTCCACGGGGACCGGCTGCTGGTGCACTGGGGCGCGCGGGTGCGCCCGGGGGACGTGGTGGTCCTGCGCCATCCGTTCCAGCAGGACCTGTTGGTCGTGAAGCGCGCCACCGAGCGGCGCGAGGGCGGCTGGTGGGTGCTCGGCGACAACGCGTACGCGGGAGGCGACAGCACCGACTACGGAGTCGTCCCCGAGGAACTCGTCCTGGGGAAGGTGCGGTTGCGCTACCGTCCGCCCGCTTCGGGGCGCCGTTCGCCGTTCGCGGTGCTGCGCTGGGCGCTGTCCGCCGTGCGGCCCGTGGCGGCCGAACGCTCCGTCTCCAGGCGCTTGCGGGCGCGGTAGGCGGCGACGTTGGCACGGGTCGCGCAGCGGTCCGAGCAGTAGCGCCGGGAGCGGTTCGTCGACGTGTCGAGATAGGCGTTGCGGCACGGTGCCGCCTCGCACAGGCCGAAGCGCTCCACGCCGTGCTCGGTGAGGTGGAAGGCGAGCCCCATCGCGGCGATCGCGGCGTACCCGGTGGTCGCGTTCGACGAGTGGTCCGCCAGGTGCATGTGCCACAGCGGCCGGCCGTCCTCGTCCCGGTGGTCGTGGCCCGAGATCTGCGGGCTGACCGGGAATTCCAGGAGCAGTGAGTTCAGCAGGTCGACCGCGAGCGTCTCGTCGCCGTCGTTCGCCGCCTCGAAGACCGACCTGAGCCTGGCCCGTACGGAACGGAAGCGCGGCAGGTCGGACTCCGTGGCGCGCCGGGCCATCTGCGTGCTCGGCCCGAACAGCTCCCTGATCACCTCGACCGAGGTCAGCGTGTCCTTGTCGCGGCCCGGCTCCTCGCTGTTGACCAGGCGTACGGCGAAGTCTGAGTAATGGGCCAGTTCCACTTGTAGTCCTTACGGCTGCGGGCTATGGTCGAGTCCTCGGCCAGTAATGACCGACTGCGGTACCAGGGTATTACGGAGTGGAGGGGTTCTGATGGCTGGAACGGGGACCGGAACTGACGCCGGCGCCGAGACCGGGACCAACTGGCGCGCGTGGCAGGACAGTTGGGACCGGCAGCAGCAGTGGTATCTGCCCGACCGTGAGGAGCGGTTCCAGATCATGCTCGACATGGTCGAGGCCGTTGTGGGCCCCGCGCCGCGCGTGCTCGATCTGGCGTGCGGTACGGGAAGTATTACGGACCGGCTGCTCAAGAGGTTCCCGGATGCCACCAGTGTCGGCGTCGACCTCGACCCCGCGCTGCTCACCATCGCCGAGGGCACCTTCGCCGGGGACGACCGCGTCACCTTCGTCACCGCGGACCTGACGGACCCCGGGTGGACCGCCGCGCTCCCGCACGACTCGTACGACGCCGTGCTCACGGCCACGGCTCTGCACTGGCTCTACAGCGCGCCGCTTGCCACTCTTTACGGGCAGGTCGCCGGGCTCGTCCGCGACGGCGGCGTCTTCATGAACGCCGACCACATGCCCGATCCCGCGACCCCGCGCATCAACGCCGCCGAGAGCGCCCACCGGCACCGGAAGATGGACCGGGCGAAGGCCGAGGGCGTGCTGGACTGGAAGGAGTGGTGGCAGCTCGCCGCCGCTGATCCTGTGCTTGCCGCACCCACGGCCAAGCGGTTCGAGATCTACGGCGATCACGCGGACGGGGACATGCCTTCGGCCGAGTGGCATGCGAGGACTCTCCGAGAGGCGGGATTCGGGGAGGCCCGTCCGGTGTGGGCCTCGCCGTCCGACGCGCTGGTGCTCGGCCTGAAGTAGAGCCCCGTAAGGGGCGCGGGGAACTGCGCGCCCGGCCACGACGGACCCGCAGCCGAAGAGTTCCACGCGAAGCGAAGGGGCCGGTACGGATCCACGATCCGTACCGGCCCCTTCGGCAACTGCTGAACCCGGCGGAGCTAAAGCACCTTTGAGAGGAACGACTGCGTCCGCTCATGCTGCGGATTCGTCAGTACGTCACGCGGGTGGCCGGACTCCACGACCACGCCCTCGTCCATGAAGACGAGACTGTCCCCGACCTCACGGGCGAAGCCCATCTCGTGCGTGACGACGACCATCGTCATGCCGGACTCCGCGAGGTCACGCATCACGTCGAGGACGTCGCCGACCAGCTCGGGGTCGAGCGCCGACGTCGGCTCGTCGAAGAGCATCAGCTTCGGGTCCATCGCGAGCGCGCGGGCGATCGCCACGCGCTGCTGCTGGCCGCCGGAGAGCTGCGAGGGGTAGTTGCTCGCCTTGTCGGCGAGGCCGACGCGCTCCAGCAACTGCCCGGCACGCTCCCGCGCCTGCGTCTTGGGGACGCCCTTGACCTGGACCGGCGCCTCCATGACGTTCTCGATGGCCGTCATGTGCGGGAACAGGTTGAAGCGCTGGAAGACCATGCCGATGTCCCGGCGCTTCAGGGCGACTTCGCTGTCCTTCAGCTCGTACAGCTTGTCCCCCTTCTGCCGGTAGCCGACCAGCTCCCCGTCGACGTACAGCCGACCGGCGTTGATCTTCTCCAGGTGGTTGATGCAGCGCAGGAAGGTCGACTTGCCCGAGCCGGACGGGCCGATGAGGCAGAACACCTCGCCCTGCTCGACCTGGAGGTCGATGCCCTTGAGGACCTCTACGTTGCCGAAGGACTTGTGGACGCCCTCGGACTTCACCATGGCGGTCGTCATCAGCGCACACCTCCTGCACGGTTGCCCAGCGACAACATGTTGGCCTTGATCTTCTGGAAGGGGGTGTCCGGCAGGGAGCGGGACGAGCCGCGGGCGTAGTACCGCTCCAGGTAGAACTGACCGACGCTGAGGATCGACGTCATGATCAGGTACCAGCAGGCGGCGAGCAGCAGCGTCTCCACCGTCGCGCCCGACGAGGTGCCGATGTCCTGGGCGTACTTGAGGAGTTCGTAGTACTGGACGGCCGCGACCAGCGAGGTCGTCTTCAGCATGTTGATGAACTCGTTGCCCGTCGGCGGCACGACCACGCGCATCGCCTGCGGCAGCACCACGCGGCGCAGCGTCTTGCCGTGGCTCATGCCGAGCGCGTGCGACGCCTCGGTCTGGCCCTCGTCGACCGAGAGCAGACCGGCACGGCAGATCTCCGCCATGTACGCCGCCTCGTTGAGGCCGAGGCCGAGCAGCGCCGTCAGGAACGGCGTCATGAAGTCCGACCACTCGTCCTTGTAGATCGGACCGAGGTTCACATAGTCGAAGACGAAGCCGAGGTTGAACCAGACGAAGAGCTGGACCAGGACCGGCGTGCCCCGGAAGAACCAGATGTAGAACCAGGCGATCGACGAGGTCACCGGGTTCTTCGACAGGCGCATCACGGACAGGATCACACCGCCGACGACGCCGATGAGCATCGAGAGGAAGGTGAGGATGAGCGTCTCGCGGACACCCTTGAGGATGCGCTCGTCGAAGAAGTTGTCGGGGATCGCGCCCCAGTTGATGTCGCCCTGCGAGAAGGCGTAGACGATGGCGGCGAGGACGCCGATCGCGAGGACCGCGGCCACGTACCGGCCGAAGTGCCGCACCGGGATGGCCTTGATGGCCTCGGCGGGGCGTGGCTTCGGGACGTCGTCCTTCGGACCTGTCTTGGAGATGTCGGGGGTCACGTGAGTGGCCTTTCAGCGACTAGGAGGGACGGGGGTCACTTGCCGCCGTTGACCTTGGCTTCCTTGACCGCGCCGTCC
Organism: Streptomyces sp. NPDC059002; assembly: GCF_042740435.1. Classification (NCBI taxonomy): domain Bacteria; kingdom Bacillati; phylum Actinomycetota; class Actinomycetes; order Kitasatosporales; family Streptomycetaceae; genus Streptomyces; species Streptomyces sp. NPDC059002. Next base: position 267,376 of record NZ_JBHYJI010000003.1, read on the forward strand.
TCGACGCCCCACTTGGAGATGATCTTGTCGTACTCGCCGTTCTTGATGATCGCGTCGAGCGCGGCCTTGATCGCGTCCCGCAGCTCGGGGTTCTTCTTGGAGATCGCGATGCCGTAGGGGGCCGCCTCGACCTGCTCGCCGACCAGCTCGAAGTCCTTGCCGCCGCCCGAGGTCTTCACCGCGTACGCGGCCACCGGGAAGTCGGACGAACCCGCGTCCGCGCCGCCGGAGCGCAGTCGGGTCTGGGCCTGCTGGTCGTTGTCGAACTGCTCGATCGCGATCTTCTTGCCGCCCTTGCACTTCTTCGACTCGGCCTTGGCCAGGTCGTGCGAGACGGTGCCGCGCTGGACGACGATCTTCTTGCCGCAGAGGTCCGACCAGGTCTTGATGCCCTGGTCCTCGCCCTTCTTGGTGTAGATCGAGACACCCGCGGTGAAGTAGTCGACGAAGTCGACGCCGTCGCCGACCTTCTTGCCGGTCTCCTCGTCGATGCCCTCCTGGCGGTTCTTGGTGTCGGTCATGGCCGACATGGCGACCTGGTAGCGCTTGGAGCGCAGGCCGCCGAGGAGGGTGTCGAAGGTGCCGTTCTCGAACTGGAACTCCACGCCGAGCTGCTTGCCGAGCGCCTCGCCGAGGTCGGGGTCGATGCCGACGGTCTTGCCCGACTTGTCCTTGAACTCGACGGGCGGGTAGGCGATGTCGGACCCGACCTTGATGACTCCCTTGTCGCGGATGTCCTGGGGGAGCTTGTCGGCGAGCGGGGCGTTGCTGACCGAGTCGCTCTTCTTGTCGTTGGTCTGGTCGCCGCAGCCGGAGAGCAGCAGCGTGCCCGCGACCGCGATCGCGCCGACCGCGGCAATCCGGGACTTCGCGGACTTTTCTGCGGTCTTACGACAGAGGGAGCTTGCGGTCATGGTGGGTCCTCCGGCGGATGAGGGAGTTGCCGATGGGTCGGGCACACACCTTCGGGTGTCGCGACCTCGTGTGATGACGGCATCTTGCCATTCGGACCGTCCGATTCTGGGTGCCGGAGATGTCAAAATCGGATAACGGGCCAGCCTCGAATCCGAATGGCCCGGTGCGGCAAGGGTGTACCGGTGTCGGAGCGAATGGCTGTTAACCAAGTGAAAGCCGACCTATCTCGCGATGCGGACAGCGCGAATGCACTTTTCGGTAAAATCGGTCAAATGACCTAGGGTCGAAACAAATACAGCTCGTCGGCGGTCGGACCCATCCGGTAGAAAAGACGGTTACACCCCTCATCCGGGGCCCAGGGCGCGTGTGCGGCGCGCCCGCGTGTTCGTACCTCCCTCCGCCGACAGGTGGAGAACGGACGCGGTGCCCGCCCACTTCTCAACCAGGAGTGGACACCCTCAACGAATGAATAAGACTTAAGGGGTCAGACAAGTGGCAGCGGAGATCGTCAATCCTCGCAGCGACAGCAGTACGGATCACGAAGGCGCGGACGAGCCCTTCGATCCGGCCTTCGCGCTGCACCGTGGCGGCAAGATGGCCGTGCAGGCCACCGTGCCGGTCCGCGACAAGGACGACCTGTCCCTCGCGTACACACCCGGCGTCGCGAAGGTGTGCAGCGCCATCGCCGAGCAGCCGGAGCTCGTGCACGACTACACATGGAAATCGAATGTCGTCGCCGTGGTGACCGACGGGACCGCGGTGCTCGGTCTCGGCGACATCGGCGCCGAGGCGTCCCTCCCCGTGATGGAGGGCAAGGCCATTCTCTTCAAGCAGTTCGGCGGCGTGGACGCCGTGCCGATCGCGCTCGCGACGACGGACGCGGACGAGATCGTCGAGACCGTGGTGCGGCTCGCCCCGTCCTTCGGCGGCGTGAACCTCGAGGACATCTCGGCCCCGCGCTGCTTCGAGATCGAGCGCAAGCTCCAGGAGCGGCTCGACATTCCCGTCTTCCACGACGACCAGCACGGCACGGCCGTCGTGACGCTCGCCGCCCTGCGGAACGCGGCCAAGCTCACCGGGCGCACGCTCGGCGACCTGCGCGCCGTGATCTCCGGTGCGGGCGCGGCCGGCGTGGCCATCGCCAAGTTCCTGCTCGAAGCGGGACTCGGGGATGTGGCCGTCGCGGACCGCAAGGGCGTCGTGAGCCGGGACAGGGACGACCTCACCCCGGTCAAGCGGGAGCTCGCCGAGCTCACCAACAAGGCCGGTCTGAGCGGTTCCCTGGAGTCCGCGCTGGCCGGTGCCGACGTCTTCATCGGCGTCTCCGGCGGTACGGTCCCCGAGCCCGCCGTCGCCTCCATGGCGCCGAACTCCTTCGTGTTCGCCATGGCCAACCCGAACCCGGAGGTCCACCCGGACGTCGCGCACAAGTACGCGGCCGTGGTGGCGACCGGGCGGTCCGACTACCCGAATCAGATCAACAACGTCCTCGCCTTCCCGGGGATCTTCGCGGGCGCGCTGCAGGTGCGGGCCTCGCGGATCACCGAGGGCATGAAGATCGCCGCCGCCGACGCCCTCGCGGACGTCGTCGGAGACGAGCTCTCCGCGGACTACGTGATCCCCTCGCCGTTCGACGAGCGGGTCGCCCCCGCCGTCACGGCGGCGGTCGCGGCCGCGGCTCGCGCGGAGGGCGTGGCTCGCCGCTGACGCCCGGGCCCCGCCGCGCGCGGCGGGGCCGATGTTCTTCTCTCTTGCCCACCCGTTTCCCTTCGGACGACGGGTGGGCGTTTTTTGTGGCTTCTCATGGGATGCCCGCACTGTCGGCGGGCGCGGGACGCGTGTCACAGCGGCGCATGGTTCCGTCGGGCCGCCCGGCCTGCCTATCGTCGGCGGCATGTTCGCTGCCTATGCCGCCCGAATCGACCGTGACCAGCCGCTCGCCGGCCTCGAGTTGGGGGAGCGGCCCGCCCCCGAGGCACGCCCCGGCTGGTCGACCGTGAACGTCAGAGCCGCCTCCCTCAACCACCACGACCTGTGGTCGCTGCGCGGGGTCGGCCTGGCCGAGGACAAGCTGCCGATGATCCTCGGCTGCGACGCCGCAGGGATCGACGCGGACGGGAACGAGGTCGTCCTGCACTCCGTCATCGGCCAGTCCGGATACGGCGTCGGGCCCCGCGAGGGCCGGTCCATCCTCACCGAGAAGTACCAGGGGACCTTCGCCGAGCAGGTGTCCGTCCCCACCTGGAACGTGCTGCCCAAGCCGAAGGAGCTGTCCTTCGCCGAGGCGGCCTGCCTGCCGACCGCGTGGCTCACCGCGTACCGCATGCTCTTCACCAACGCCGGTGTGCGCCCCGGGGATTCGGTCCTCGTGCAGGGCGCGGGCGGCGGGGTCGCCACGGCGGCGATCGTCCTCGGCAAGGCCGCGGGCCTGCGGGTCTTCGCCACCAGCCGGGACGAGGCCAAGCGGAAGCGGGCCCTTGAGCTGGGCGCGGTGGAGGTGGTCGAGCCGGGTGCGCGGCTGCCGCAGCGGGTGGACGCCGTGATCGAGACGGTGGGCGCGGCGACCTGGTCCCACTCGGTCAAGTCGCTGAAGCCGGGCGGCTCGCTGGTCATCTCGGGCGCGACGAGCGGCGACCGGCCCTCGCACGCCGAGCTCACCCGGATCTTCTTCCTGGAGCTGAAGGTCGTCGGCTCGACCATGGGGACCAAGGACGAGCTGGAGGACCTGCTCTCCTTCTGCGCTGCCACGGGGGTGCGTCCCGTCATCGACGAGGTGCTGCCGCTCGACCGGGCGCGCGAGGGGTTCGAACGGCTGGAGGCCGGGGGGCAGTTCGGGAAGATCGTGCTGGAGGTCTGAGGGGCTGAGGGTCCGAGAGGTCTGAGAGGGCTGCCTCCCTGCGGGCTGCGCCACCCCTCGTGTCAACGATGGTTGACACGAGGGGTCTGTCAACGTAGGTTGACGTACATGAGTGAAGCAACGGACCTCGCCGAGCGTGCGGGTGATCGCGATCCACGGGTCGGGCTGCGGGCCGTGTCCGCGCTGCGGAAGCTGGTGGAACAGCTGGAGGCCGTGCAGGTGCGCAGCGCGCGCGTGCAGGGCTGGTCGTGGCAGGAGATCGCCGCGGAGCTCGGAGTGAGCAGGCAGGCCGTGCACAAGAAGTACGGGAGGCAGTGATGTTCGAACGGTTCACGCGGAGCGCCCGCGACGTCGTCAAAGGCGCGGCCGAGCACGCCGAACGGGCGGGGCACGACAGCGTCGAGGAGGGCCACCTCCTCCTCGCGCTGCTCGACCGCGAGGGCAGCAGGGCGTCCTTCGTCCTGACCGCGCTCGGGGCGAAGGGTCGCCGTGACTCCATCGCCGCCGCCCTCGAAGAAGTACGGCGCCGGGGCGGCATGAGCCGCGCCGACGTCGACGCCCTCGCCGGACTCGGCATCGACCTGGCGGAGATCGTCTCCCGCGTCGAACAGGCGCATGGCGCGGGGGCGTTGGCGGGCGCGGGTGCGGGCGCGCGAGGCCGTCGGGGCCTGCTGGGCGCCGTGCGCACCGGCCCCTTCACCCCCGAGGCCAAGCAGGTCCTGGTCCGGGCCCTCCGCATCGTCACCGGCCAACGCGAGCGCCAACTCGGCGACGAACACCTCCTGCTGTCCCTGACCCTGGGCGCCAACGCCATCGCCGACGTCCTCGCCGAACACGGCGTGACCGAGGCGTCGGTGCGGAGGGTCCTCCATGGCGGGGGCCGGGGCGGGGAGGCTGTGGCGGGGTAGCCCAGCTTGTCCGGCGCGACTCGCCTGGTCTGGCATGACCCGCCTCGTCTGGCGCGACTCGCCTCGTTCGGCGTGACCCGCCTCGTTCGGCGCGGCTTGCCTCGTCTGGCGTGACCTGCCTGGTCCGGCGTGACCTGCCTGGTCCGGCGCGACTCGCCTCGTCTGGTGTGACCTGTCTGGTCCGGCGTGACCCGCCTCGTCTGGTGTGACCTGTCTGGTCCGGCGTGACCCGCTTCGTTCGGCGTGACCGGCCTTGTCCGGCGTGACCCGCCTCGTTCGGCGTGACTTGCTTCGTCTGGCGCGACTCGCCTCGTTCGGCGCGACCCGCTCTGGCCCGGGGCGCTCGGGCTCGACGGGGCTGTCCCGGCCACTCTGGCCTGGTCGGCCCGCCCCGGCCACTCTGGCCTGGTCGGCCCGCCCCGGGCGGGCCAGTTCGGTCGCTCAGGCCCAGTCGGTCCGCCTCGGCTGCTCCGGCCCGAGTGCTCCGGCCCGAGTGCTCCGCCCGGGGGGCTCCCGCCCCGAGGCGTCCAACTCGGCCGCTCAGGCCCAGCTGGTCCGCCCGTTCCGGTCTGTCCGTGTCGGCCCGGTCCGCCCCAGCCGACCCGGCCCGACCCGTGCCGTCCCAGTTCACTCCGGCCTGGCCGCTCTGGCTCGGCCGTCCCGCTCCGACCTGGCTGGTCCGCTCTGGCCCGACCGGTCCGCTCCGGTTCCTCCGGCCCGGCCGGTGCGCCTCGCCGGTCCGGCCAGGCAGGCCGGCCCGCCCCTCCGCTCAACCGCTCAGGAGCGAGAAGCCCGTAGGGCCGCCCCGATGTGGGCCGCTGCCGCGGACAAGTGCTGGCGGGCCTCGCGGAGTTGGTCCGGGGAGACTCCGTGGTCTCGGGCCGCGTCGCGGATGTCGTCGCGGAAGCGGTCGAGGAGGCGGTCGAGGTCGCGGGCCGGGTCGTCGGTCGGGTCCTCCTTGGCCCAGTCGGGGATGTAGTCGACGGCGAGGTCCTCGGGACCCGTGGCGAACTTGGGCTGTTCGGCGGCCGTTCCGGGGGTCGGCTTCTGTGCCCCGGTCCCGGTCCGCGCGCCGGACCCCGGCGTCTCCCCGCGGCCGAAGTTCTTGCCGAAGTCCTTGCCGAACTCGCCGAATTCCTTGGCCAGTTCCGTGAGGCCCTCCCGTACGCCCGTCGGCCAGTCGCCCCGCGCGAAGTGGTCCTGCACCTGCTCCTGGACATGCCGGGCGATGCGCTGGAACTCCTGCTGTGCCTGCGTCTGCGCCCGCTCCTGGGCCTCCTTGGCCTGACGCCGCGCCCGCTGGGCCTCCTCGCGGGCCCGGCGGCTCTCGTCCTTGGCCCGCCGTGCCTGCTCCTTCCACTCCTGCTTGGCGCGCTTGAAGTCCTCCTTCGCCTGGCGCCAGCCCTCCTTGTCGCCGGACGCCCAGTCGAAGAAGTCCGAGGGGTCGGGATAGCCGTGACCCTTGCGGCCCGACGTGCCCGAGGCCCGCGCCTCCTCCGCGGCCGCCCGCATCTCGCGGCGCAGCTCGCCCGCCGCGCCCTGCACGCCGTCGCGGATCTCGGCGGCGAGCTCGGCGACGGACTCGCGGATCTCCAGCTCCAGGTCGGCCAGCTCGCCGCTGCGGTCGGCCAGTTCGGCGCGGCCCGCGTCCGTGATGGCGTACACCTTTCTGCCGCCCTCCGTGGTGTGCGTGACCAGGCCCTCGGCCTCCAGCTTCGCCAGGCGCGGGTACACCGTGCCCGCCGAAGGCGCGTACAGACCCTGGAAGCGCTCTTCGAGGAGGCGGATCACCTCATAGCCATGGCGCGGGGCCTCGTCGAGCAGCTTGAGCAGGTACAGGCGCAGGCGGCCGTGGGCGAACACGGGGGGCATCTCAGAGCACCTTCTTGTCGGTCGGGCCGTCGGCCGGGCCGTCGGTCGGCTCGGGGGTGTCGGCGGGGGCGTGGTCCGTCGGTGGGGTGGGGCGTGCGGCGTCCTCCGGAGCGATCTCCAGTGGGACGTCGTCGTATGGATCTTCCTCCATCGGCGGCCTGCGCAGGAGCGCGATGGAACCGGACACCGTCGTCGCCTTGAGTCGCCCCCTGCCGTTGCCGAGCCGGCCCGTGATCTTCTTCGCTGCCCACTGGCCGCTCACGCGCAGATCCTCGAAGGCGTTCGACACCGCGCCGGTCGCGGTGTCCACCTCGACCTCCGCGTCCGCCGGGTGCGGCAGCCGGATCGCTATCTCGCCCGAGACGCCGGTCAGGGCGACGTCGGTCGCGCCGCCCGCCGGGTCCAGGTCCACGATCATCGAGCCGCTGACCGATTCCGCCCGGACGGAGGAACCCGCGGCCTCGACGACGGTGAGGTCGCCGGAGACGGAGGAGAACCGCAGGTCGCCGGTGACTCCCTGGGTCTCCACGCCGCCCGAGACCGTCTCCACCCGGGTCGGTCCCGAGAGGCCGACGAGGGTCGTCCTGCCGGTGACGCCGCGCACCTCCGCGTGCCCCTCGATGCCGGAGACCATGGCGGCCGCGCCGACCACGCCCACCTCGACGGCCGCCGACGCGGGGACGGCGAGCGAGACCACGGCGCTGCGGCGCCAGCTCTTGTGGTCGAGCCACTTGAGGAAGCCCTTCCAGGGCAGGTCGTCGTACGCGACGGTGAGGGTGCCGCCCTCCTGGGTCACGATCAGGGGAGGGCCTTCTATCTCGGAGACCTCCAGGCGGGCGGAACCTTCGTCCGTGCCCACGACGTTCACCGTTCCATTGACGACGCGCACATGGAGTGTCGTCACGGGGGTGTCGAACGTGAGCTTCCGGGGCTCGGCGACGGACCACTCGGACATGGGTGACCTCCTAGGCGGACGGGACGCGACGCGCCATATCGCGTCTCTGTCATTCACGATATATCGCGGATACGGAAAGTCAAGACATAGCCGAGACTTCCGCGGGACGACTCCGTCGGCTCGGGCTGCCGGGGCGATGGGATTTATGCATCGGAATCCGATCTGTCCTAGCGTGGGGCCATGTCGTCCGATGTCTCCGAGCGCGCCAGAGCCGCAGGCGCGCTGCTTCTCTGCCGGGCCGAGCCCGACACCGTCGATGCCGTGGCCCAGTTGCTGCGCGAGCGGATGCTGCTGGCGCCCGCCGGTCCCGGCTGGAGCGTGCTCGTACCCGAGGGCAAGCCCTGGCTGCACGGCGAGGAGCCGGTCGACCGGGTGCTCAACGGGTGGGCCACGGCGCTCGCCGTCGGGTCGACCTGGCCCGTCCTCGCCCTGTGGTGGGACTCCGACCGCTCCGGATACACCCTGGCCGCGGGCTTCCGGCGCACGGTCGGATACGTATGGCTGGCGAACGGGACGCCCGTCGGGGAGGACGAGGCGATGCGGACGTTCGCGGCGCGTCTGGGGCTCGACCCCGTCCTCGACATGCAGTCCCTGGAGGCACTCGCCAGGCCCGACACCGAGGCCGACGCCCGCGCCAGGATGCGCGGGCTGCTCGCGGTCCTCACCCGCACCGGGCTCACGCTCCCGCCCGGCCTGACCCCCGGCGAACCGGCCGACCGGCTGCGCGAGGTCGCACGCGTGCAGCCGGGCACGCGGCAGGTCGAGTGGTCCGGGTGGCGCGACGCGATGCGGGCGGAGTTCGACGTGGTCGAGAAGGGGCCGCTCGGCCCCTGGGTCCGCGGCCCACGAGCACGCGCCCTCGCCGCGGCACAGGTCGCCGCGGGCCTCCCGCTGGCCGCGTGGGCGGTACGCCGCCGCAGCGGAGGCTGGGCCGCAGCGGCCGCGCTGCTCCTTGCGCAGGGTGCGCTCGGCCTCGCGTACGACAGGATGCGCGCGACTGCCCCCGCGCGCGACTGACCCTGCGGGCGGCTGGCCCTGCGGGCAGCTGAGCGGATCCCGGCGCCGGCCGGGGCGTCGACTTCAGGCCCTGCCCCTCCCGGCCGGGCCGGTGTCCCGGCCGGGGGTTCGGGCGGGTTCGTGAGCGGGTCTTGGCCGGTTCCGTGGTCTCGGGCTGAGGTCAGCGCTTCGAGCGCCTGCACCGGATCCCTGCCTGGGCCTCGCCCGGCTCCCCGCCTGGGCCCCGCCGGGCTCCCTGCCTGAGCTCCCCGTCCGGGCTCCTGCTCAGGTTCCTTGCCCGGCTTCCGCCTGGGCTTCCGCCTGGGCTTCCGCCCGGCTTCCGCCCGGCTTCCGCCCGGGCTCCCACCCAGCTCCCGCCCGGGCCCCCGCCGGGCTCCCCACCCGGCCCTCAACGGCCACCCCACGCCCCCGGACGCCCCCGGACCAGTCGCCCCCCTCAGCCCCGCTCTCCAGCCCTCAATTCCCCGCCTGCCCCGCCTGCCCCGCCTGTCCCACCCGCCCCGCCACCGCGTCAAGCACCAGCCCCAGTAGCCGGTCCGGCTGGGCGGGGTCCGTGGTGTCGCGGGTGGTGGACAGGGCGATGCCCAGGACCAGTTGGAGGAGGTCTGGGGATGTGAGGTCGGGGCGGGTGGTGCCGGAGTGCTGGGCGTGGGTCAGGAGGTGGTGGGCCGTGTCCTGGAGGCGTTGGTGGCAGTCGAAGCCGAGGGTGTCGGGGCTGCTCAGTTCTTCGAGCATGACGGCGCCGCCGAGGCCCTGGTGCGCGCGGGCGTGGGCGAGGAAGGCGCGGAGCCACTCGGCCAGCGCCTCGTCGGGGGAGTGCGTCGTGCGGAGCTCGTCGGCGCGGCCGCACAGGGTGTCGATGCGGTCCTTCAGGACCGCTGTCAGCAGGGCGGGGCGCGTGGGGAAGTGCCGGTAGAGCGTGCCGGGGCCGACGCCCGCCCGGCGCGCGATGTCGTTCAGGGAGGCGTCGGGCCCGTGCTCGGCGAACGCTTCGCGCGCGGCGGCGACGATGCGCTCGCGGTTGCGTCGGGCATCGGCGCGCGGCTGTCGTTCCTGGGCCGTCGTCATGGGGCCATCCTCCCGTTCCTGTGTGCCGCGGGGCTAGCCATGCGGAGAGGTTCTCCGTATTGTCTCATCCGGCAAACGGAGAACCTCTCCGAATGTGACCTGACGAGCGAGGAGGATGCGATGAGCGACGACGCCTTGGCGCGGACGGGGCTCGGCCGGGCCGGGATCTGGACCTTTGCCTTCGAGGGGCAGCCCGCGGGACGGGTGCGCGAAGCCGCCGCGGAGATCGAGGAGTTGGGGTACGGGGCGATCTGGTACGGGGAGGGCTTCGGGCGGGACACCGTGGGGCAGGCCTGGCTGCTGCTGTCCGCGACCCGCCGCACCGTCGTCGCCTCGGGCATCGCCAACATCGCCTTCCGTGAGCCGCTCGCCATGGCGATGGCGGAGCGCGCGCTCGGCGACGCGTTCCCCGGGCGCTATCTGCTCGGCCTCGGCGGCCACCGGGTCGACGACACCGTCCACGAGATCGACGGATATCCGGTCCCCGCGCGCGGGAAGGCGCTGTCGACGATGCGCCGCTATCTGGACTCCATGGACGCCGCCCCGGCGCACGGCCCCGTCCCCGATCCGGCGCCGCGTCGCGTCCTTGCCGCCCTCGGCCCGAAGATGCTGGCGCTGGCCGCCGAGCGGACCTGGGGCGCCCACCCGTACTTCGTGCCCGTCGAGCACACCGCGCTGGCCCGCAGGACCATGGGGCCCGACGCGTTCCTCGGCGTCGAGCAGGCCGTCGTCCTCGACACGGACGTCGACAGGGCCCGCGAGGTGGCCACGGCGCACGTCGCGAGCTACGCCACGATGGCGGCCCATCAGGAGGCGAACGTACGTCGCATGGGATTCGGTGACGAGGACCTGGCGGGCGGGCGGCCGAGCCGCCGTCTCGTCGATGCGATCGTCGCCTACGGAGACGTGGACACGGTCCACGCGCGCGTGCGGGAGCATGTCGACGCGGGGGCCGACCACGTCTGCGTACAGGTGCTGACCGAGGATCCGGCCGCGCTGCCGCTGCCGCAGTGGCGGGAGCTGGCCCCCGCCCTGCTCGGCCGGTGAGGACCCGTCGGAGGACGGTTGCTACTCGTCCTCGTCCTCGTCGTCGAGCCGCGCCAGCCACGTGGCCAGGCGCTCGACCGGGACCTCGAAGTCCGGGTTGAGGTCCACGAAGGCGCGGAGCTGCTCGGCGAGCCACTCGAAGGTGATCTCCTCCTCGCCGCGCCGCTTCTCCAGCTCCTCGATGCCACGGTCGGTGAAGTACAACTCATGCTCCTGGTGCGGACGGTCTCTGGCTCTTCATCGTATGCGGAGGGCGCGTGGCGCCTCACCGGGCGGTGAACGCCGGTGGGCCCGGTCCCGAGCGACAAGCACTCGGGGCCGGGCCCACCGGACGTACGACCGCTGCGGCCTAGGCCTCGAAGACCTCGCGGACGAGCTGCTCCTGCTCCTGCTCGTGGCGCTTCTTCGAGCCGACCGCCGGGGACGAGCCGTGCGGACGCGAGATGCGGCGCAGGCGCTCGTCGTGCGGGAGGTCGGCGCCGACCGCCAGGTCCAGGTGGTCGATGAGGTTGAGGGCGATGAAGGGCCATGCGCCCTGGTTCGCCGGTTCCTCCTGCGCCCACAGGTACTTCTCGGCGTTCGGGAACTTGGCGATCTCCGCCTGGAGCTCGGCACCCGGCAGCGGGTACAGGCGCTCGATGCGGATGATGGCCGTGTCCGTGGCGCCGCGCTTGACGCGCTCCGCCTCGAGGTCGTAGTAGAGCTTGCCCGCGCAGAACACCACCTTGCGCACCGCGGCCGGGTCGACCGTCGAGTCGCCGATCACCGGGCGGAAGCCACCGCTGGTGAACTCCTCCGTCTTCGAGGCGGCCGCCTTGAGGCGCAGCATCGACTTCGGGGTGAAGACGACCAGCGGCTTGTGGTGCGGGTTGTGCACCTGCCACCGCAGGAGGTGGAAGTAGTTCGACGGGAGCGTCGGCATGGCGACCGTCATGTTGTTCTGCGCGCACAGCTGGAGGAAGCGCTCGATGCGGGCGGACGAGTGGTCCGGGCCCTGGCCCTCGTAGCCGTGCGGCAGCAGCAGCGTGACGCCGGAGTGCTGGTTCCACTTCTGCTCGGCGGCCGAGATGTACTCGTCCACCACCGTCTGCGCGCCGTTGACGAAGTCGCCGAACTGCGCCTCCCACATCACCAGAGCCTCGGGGCGGGCCAGCGAGTAGCCGTACTCGAAGCCCATCACCGCGTACTCGGAGAGCAGCGAGTCGTAGACGTTGTAGCGCGCCTGGTCCTCGGAGAGGTACAGGAGCGGCGTGAAGTCCTCGCCCGTCTCGCGGTCGATGAGCACCGCGTGACGCTGGCCGAACGTGCCGCGTCGCGAGTCCTGGCCCGACAGGCGGACCGGGGTGCCCTCAAGAAGCAGCGAGCCGATGGCGAGGGTCTCGCCCATGCCCCAGTCGATCGTGCCCTCTTCGACCATCGTCGCCCGGCGCTGCAGCTGCGGCAGCAGGCGCGGGTGGACGGTGACCCGGTCGGGGATGTTGACCTGGGACTCGGCGATCCGCTTCACGATCTCCTGGGAGATCGCGGTGTCGAGCTTGACCGGGAACTCGGCCTCGGGCGCGGGCACCTCGGCCTCGGTCGGCTGCGCGGTGGCCTCGCGGACCTCCGTGAAGACCTTCTCCAGCTGGCCCTGGAAGTCCTGCAGCGCCTGCTCGGCCTCTTCGAGGGTGATGTCGCCGCGACCGATGAGGGACTCGGTGTAGAGCTTGCGCACCGAGCGCTTCTTGTCGATCAGGTCGTACATCAGCGGCTGCGTGAACGCCGGGTTGTCCGACTCGTTGTGCCCGCGGCGGCGGTAGCAGATGAGGTCGATGACCACATCCTTGTTGAACGCCTGGCGGAACTCGAAGGCGAGGCGGGCGACGCGGACGACGGCCTCGGGGTCGTCGCCGTTCACGTGGAAGATCGGCGCCTCGATCATGCGGGCCACGTCGGTGGCGTACATGGAGGAGCGCGACGACTCCGGGGCGGCGGTGAAGCCGACCTGGTTGTTGATGACGATGTGGACCGTGCCGCCCGTGCGGTAGCCGCGCAGCTGCGACATGTTGAGCGTCTCGGCGACCACACCCTGGCCCGCGAAGGCCGCGTCACCGTGCAGGGCGACGGGCAGGACCGTGAAGTCCGTGCCGCCCTTGTTGATGATGTCCTGCTTGGCGCGGGTGATGCCCTCGATGACCGGGTCGACCGTCTCCAGGTGGGACGGGTTGGCCGCGAGCGAGACCTTGATCTGCTCGCCGTCCAGGCCGGTGAAGGTGCCCTCGGCGCCCAGGTGGTACTTCACGTCGCCGGAGCCGTGCATGGACTTGGGGTCCATGTTGCCCTCGAACTCGCGGAAGATCTGGGCGTACGACTTGCCGACGATGTTGGCGAGGACGTTCAGGCGGCCGCGGTGGGCCATGCCGATGACGACCTCGTCCAGACGCGACTCGGCGGCGCTGTCGATGACGGCGTCGAGCAGCGGGATGACGGACTCGCCGCCCTCCAGGGAGAAGCGCTTCTGGCCGACGTACTTCGTCTGCAGGAAGGTCTCGAAGGCCTCCGCCGAGTTCAGGCGGCGCAGGACGCGCAGCTGCTCCTCGCGCTCCGGCTTGGAGTGCGGGCGCTCGATGCGGTCCTGCAGCCACTTGCGCTGCTTCGGGTCCTGGATGTGCATGAACTCGACGCCGGTGGTGCGGCAGTACGAGTCGCGCAGCACGCCGAGGACGTCGCGCAGCTTCATCATCGACTTGCCGGCGAAGCCGCCGACCGCGAACTCCCGCTCCAGGTCCCACAGGGTGAGGCCGTGCTCGGTGATGTCCAGGTCGGGGTGCTTGCGCTGCTTGTACTCCAGCGGGTCCGTGTCGGCCATGACGTGGCCGCGCACCCGGTAGGAGTGGATCAGCTCGAAGACGCGGGCGGCCTTCGTGACGTCGTCGTCGTGCGAGGCGTCGATGTCCTTGAGCCAGCGGACCGGCTCGTAGGGGATGCGGAGCGCCTTGAAGATCTCGTCGTAGAACTCGTTCTCACCGAGGAGGAGGTTCGCGACGATCCGCAGGAACTCGCCGGAGGCGGCGCCCTGGATGACCCGGTGGTCGTAGGTCGACGTGAGCGTCATGACCTTCGAGATGCCGAGCTTGTTCAGGGTGTCCTGGGAGGTGCCCTGGAATTCGGCCGGGTAGTCCATGGAGCCGACGCCCATGATGACCGACTGGCCGGGCATCAGACGCGGGACCGAGTGGACGGTGCCGAGGCCGCCGGGGTTGGTCAGCGAGACCGTCACACCGGTGAAGTCGTCCATGCCCAGCTTGCCGTCGCGGGCGCGCCGGACGATGTCCTCGTAGGCCTGCCAGAACTCGAAGAAGTTCAGGGTCTCGGCCTTCTTGATGCCCGCGACGACCAGCTGGCGGTCGCCGTTGGGCTTCACCAGGTCGATGGCGAGGCCGAAGTTGATGTGCTCCGGCTTGACCAGGGTCGGCTTGCCGTCCTTCTCCACGAAGGAGTAGTTCATCGACGGCATGGCCTTGATGGCCTGCACCATCGCGTACCCGATGAGGTGCGTGAAGGAGATCTTCCCGCCGCGGGCGCGCTTGAGGTGGTTGTTGATGACGATGCGGTTGTCGAAGAGCAGCTTCACCGGGACCGCGCGCACCGACGTGGCGGTGGGGACCTCGATGGAGGCGTTCATGTTCTTCGCGACGGCGGCGGCGGGGCCGCGCAGCGTCGTGTACTCGGGACCGGCCGGGGCCTCCGTCGCGGGCGCGGCCTTGGCGGCGGGCTTCGCGGCTGCGGGCTTTGCGGCGGGGGCCGGAGCGGCGGCCGCGGGCTTCGCGGGTGCGGCGGCCGGAGCGGCCGGAGCAGCGGGCGCGGGAGCCTTGGCGGCGGGCGCGGCCGGGGCCGCGGGCTGCGCCGGGGCGGCGGGAGCGTTGGTGGACGCGGCCCCCGCGGCCGCGTCACCCGCCGGCTTCACCGGGGCGGCGGCTACGGAAGCGCCCACCCCCGGCTTGTAGTCGGCAAAGAAGTCCCACCAGGCTCGGTCGACCGAATTCGGGTCCTGGAGGTACTGCTGATAGATCTCGTCGACGAGCCACTCATTGGGACCGAAGGCAGCAGCAGGGTCCTTGCCCTGACCGTCTTGGTCGGTCGAGATGCTCGAGTTACTGGGGGACTGTGGCGACACGGCGGTAACCGCCCTCTTCCGCTTCACAAGGTGATGGACAGCGGAAATAAAGGCTACGCCTCCATCGGCGCGAGGTGCAGACCGGGCCGGTCATCCGTCGCGTAAGTCACACCGGAACGAGGGTTTCGGGGCTGTAAATGGCGGGAAACAAGCGAGGTTCTGCAACGCCAGATGGCCGCGCGGGTACGCCGATGGGACGTCTTCGCGCGGCGGCGGCGTCCGGGCGGGGCAGAGATCCGCCCGTGGTCCGCTTCCGTCTCGAACCCTACGTCAACTTCACACTTCGGGCAGGCCCGGAAGGGTGACCTGGATCCGGCAGCCACGAGGGGATTCGGCCACTCCGATGTGACCGCCGTGCAGATCGACCGCCCAGCGCGCGATGGCGAGGCCCAGACCCGTGCCGCCGTCGTTGCCGGGCCCGTGCGCGGGGGAGCCCGCGTGACTGCCCCGGTTGAAGCGCTCGAAGACGCGGTGCCACTCGGACTCCGGGATGCCGGGGCCCTCGTCGAGCACCTCCAGGTCCAGGGACTCCGGGTCGAGGCCGCGCCGGGCGCGCACCGTCACGCGGCCGTGCGGCGGGCTGTGCTTGACCGCGTTGTCGATGAGGTTCGCCACGACCTGGTGCAGCCGCTCCGCGTCCGCGTGGGCCGTCAGCTCGGGCGGCGACACGTCGAGGTGCAGATGGACGTCCGTACGCGTATGGCTGCCGGAGCCCGATGCGATGCCCGCGCGCGCGGAGGCGACCATGTTGGCCTCCTTCAGGACGCCCGACAGATAGGGCCACACCTCGAAGCGGCGGGCCTTGAGGGGGACGACGCCGTTGTCGAGGCGGGACAGGTCGAGCAGGGTGTCCACGAGCCTGCCGAGGCGTTCCGTCTGCTTCAGGGCGGTCCGCATGGTCTCGGGGTCGGCGGCGGAGACACCGTCGACGACGTTCTCCAGGACCGCGCGCAGCGCCGCGATGGGGGTGCGCAGCTCGTGCGAGACGTTGGCGACGAGCTCCTTGCGCTGCTGGTCCTGGGCCTCCAGGTCGTCGGCCATGCGGTTGATGGTGGAGGCCACGTCGCCCAGCTCGTCGCGGCGGTCGGCGCCGCGCACCCGGCGCGTGTAGTCGCCGTGCGAGACGGCGCGGGCCACCGCGTTCATCTCGTCGAGCGGCGCGGTGAGGCTGTGCGCGACGAACTGCGTGATGAGCAGCGTGGCGATCACCGAGAAGACGGTGATGAAGCGCAGCTCCGTCTCGGTCTTCATCGCCACCAGGAGCAGGCCCGTGGTGATGAAGACGGACACGACGACGAGGGCGCCGAGCTTCGTCTTGATGGAGAACGGCTGCAGCCCTCCGAAGGGCCCGCTCATCGCAGGGCCCGCCTCACGGAGTGGGCGTCTCGAGGGCGTACCCGACGCCGTGCACCGTACGGATCCGCTCCGCGCCGATCTTCCTGCGCAGTGCCTTGATGTGGCTGTCGACGGTGCGGGTGCCGGACGCGTCGGCCCAGTCCCACACCTCGGCGAGCAGCTGCTCGCGCGAGAGCACCGCGCGCGGCGTATTGGCCAGACAGACGAGCAGGTCGAACTCGGTGGGCGTCAGATGGACGTCCTCGCTGCGCACCCGCACCCGCCGCTGGGCGTGGTCGATCTCCAGCTCGCCCAGGCGCAGGATGCCGCTGCGGGGCGTGGTCGCGGCGAGCGCGGCCCGCTCGACCCTGCGCAGCAGGACGTGCACGCGCGCCGCGAGCTCCCGCATGGAGAACGGCTTGGTCATGTAGTCGTCCGCGCCGACGCCGAGCCCGACCAGCATGTCCGTCTCGTCGTCACGCGCGGTGAGCATGAGGACCGGGACGGGCCGCTGGGCCTGCACCCGGCGGCACACCTCCAGGCCGTCGAAGCCCGGCAGCATGATGTCGAGGATCAGCAGATCGGGCTGCCAGGCCTGTGCGGTGTCGACCGCCGCGGGACCGTCTCCCGCTGTTTGCACGACAAAACCCTCGGCCCGCAGCCGGGCGGCGATGGCGTCGACGATCGTCGGGTCGTCCTCGACCACCAGCACCCGGCGCTGGGCACCGGGCATCGCCGCCGTGGCGCCGTTGTGGGAGGTGTGTGTCTGCTCCATCGCCCCGCCCCTGACACTGATCGCTATGTGTTCGGTCAGCAGGGTACGGGGCGCGAAGGCACCTCGGCTACGCAGCCCTGACGCCGAGATGAACCACGTCGGGGACGCCTCGGGCAACGGGGATCTCTTTGGTGCGTACCCCACAGAATCCGGCATTCCGTAGAGCGTCGTCGAAAGCGGACGAGGGCTGGGCGGACCAGACGGCGAGTACTCCGCCGGGATTCAGGCGTTCCTTGC
Source organism: Streptomyces sp. NPDC059002 (assembly GCF_042740435.1). Classification (NCBI taxonomy): domain Bacteria; kingdom Bacillati; phylum Actinomycetota; class Actinomycetes; order Kitasatosporales; family Streptomycetaceae; genus Streptomyces; species Streptomyces sp. NPDC059002. The sequence continues at coordinate 284,518 of NZ_JBHYJI010000003.1, forward strand.
AGGCGGCCAAACCGGCTGGCGAGTAAAGGGAGTTGTTGCCCTCCGTCACCGTCCAGTCGGGGCCGTTGTCGATGTCGAGGCAGAGCGCGTCGTAGGTGTCCCGGGTTCCGGAGACGTACGCGACAAGGTCTGTGTGCAGGATCTCGGTGCGCGGATCGGCGAGTGCGGCGCCGGAGAGTCCGGCGAGCGGTCCCTCGCGGTGCCAGTCGATGATCGCCTGCTCGCGCTCGACCACGGCGATGCGCCCCCAGCGGGGGTCGGCGGCGGCGTGCGCGAGGGAGAAGCCGACGCCGAGACCGCCGATCAGGACGCCGGGCGCGGGGCGGTCGTCGAGGGCGTCGCGGGCGGCGTCGACGAGCAGCCGTTCCGAACGGCCGTCCGAAGTGTCCATCAGGAAACAGCCGTTGGCGATGATCTGCAGCAGCTCACCGTGGCGCCGCAGTACGACCTCGCCGTACGGGCCCTCGCGCCGGTCGAGGACGACGGGGGCGGTGGTGTGGGTGTGCATGGCGCCCAGGGTAGAAGAGCGCCGTACGGAGCGTGCCGCGTCTGACCTGGCCGTCCGTCGAGTTCCCGAACGCAACGACCGGGCGGGGTCGAACACGGAATCGGACCCCGTGACGATGGACGACGAGCGAGCGGCAACGCAGAACAAACCTCTCAGGTTGCTGTGAATCGCCCCTCACGTGGCGTCGGTCATAGACACGGCGGGAAAAAGGGGCAAAGGGTGGGACGGGACGGAAGGAGCGCCTCACCCGTGAACCAGAGCGTGAAGTCCTTGGAAGCCATGCCCGGGTCCAAGGACCCCGAGCGGCCCGCCCTGAACGCGATCCCCCGCCAGGCGAACCCGCAGTCCCCACCGGCGGACGGCCGCGCCCCCGCCCCGGAACGGAACGAGCACACCGATACGTCCGGCGCCGCGGAGCTGACGACCCGTCCCCGCCGCCGCTTCCGCCCCTGGCGCCTCCTGCCCACTCCCAAGGGCACCCCCTTCACCTTCGGTTACGCCCTGGTCCTCACGGCCACCTCCCTGCTCACCGAGTACGCCGACCCGAATCTGGTCTACGCGCTGCTGCAGGGTTCGAGCACCGACGTGGTGAACCTGGCGCACAGCCCCGCGCTGGTCCTCGTCGCCAGCGCCCTGTGGATCGCGGGCGGCATCACATCGCCGTACGCGATCGGGTTCCTGCTCGTCCTGACCGCGCTGGAACGCCGTATCGGCGGCTGGCGCACCGCCGGTGTCTTCCTGTTCGGCCATGCCGTCGCCACGCTCGCGACGGAGGTGCCGGTGGGGCTCTCGGTGCTCGCGGGGCATCTGCCCGACAGCTCGCTGCACCGCCTCGACTACGGCATCAGCTTCGGCGTGGCCGCCAGCGTCGGAGCGCTCGCGGGCCTGCTCACGCCCTGGCTGCGCTGGACGGTCCTCGCGGGCTTCGGCTGGATGCTGCTGGACGACCTGATCGCGTTCACCGACCCCATGACGAACTGGGGCCATCTGCTCTCGCTCGCGATCGGTGTGTCGACCTGGCCGCTGCTCAGGCGGGTGCGTACGTAGGGCGCGCTCACGAGAGCACGGCGGCGTACCCGCCGAGCGCGGCCAGGGTCTCCACCGCGCCGTGGAACCGGATCCGGCCGTCCGCGAGGACGAGCACGTCGTCGCAGGCGCCCGTGATGTCCTCCATGAGGTGGGTGGAGACCACGACGGTCGCCGACTCGCCGATGGTGCGCAGGAGCTGATGGAAGTGCGCGCGCTGCGCCGGATCGAGCCCGGTCGTCGGCTCGTCGAGGAGCAGCAGGGCGGGGTCGTTCACGATGGCCTGGGCGATGCCGACGCGCTGCTTCATGCCGCCGCTGAGCGTACGCAGCCTGGCGTCGAGGCGGTCGGCGATCCCGACGCGGTGCGCGGCGTGCTCGACGGCCGCGGGCACCTCGCGGGCGGGCACGTCCTTGAGCCAGGCCGCGTAGCCGAGGAACTCACGGGTCGTGAAGTGCCGGTAGACGCCGAACTCCTGGGGCAGATAGCCGAGACGGCGGCGTACGGCGATGAGGCCCGCGTAGTGCGAGGGATCCTCGCCGAGCAGGGTGAGCCGCCCGGCGGACGGCTCGGCGGCGGTGGCGAGGACCCGGATCAGAGACGTTTTGCCCGCGCCGTTCGGGCCGAGCAGGCCGTGCACGCCGGGAGCAAGACGCAGATCGATGCCGTCGACGGCGGTACGGCGGCGATGACGGACGGTCAGGGAACGGGCGACGATCACGGGCTCGGCTCCTTGGGAGACACGGCGGGGGGCGGGTCGGGCGACCGTTCCGGGGCCGACCCCGACGTCAGGATGAACCCGGCGACGAAGTAGAACGCGAGGAAATAGCCGCCGACGGCGAGGGCGGGGACGACGATCCGCAAGGGCAGCAGCCGGCCCAGCGCGAACGCGACGAACGAGCCGAGCCCCACGACGACGCCGAAGCTGACGCCGAACACGAGGAACTCCTCCAGGCCGGTACCTGGCGTGGCGAGCAGCCACGGGAGCGCGGCGGCGACCGGCCACAGGGTGGCGGGGGCGGCGGCCAGCAGGAAGCGGTGCGTCGTCGACCGTACGGCGGTGTGGCGCAGCCAGATCGTCCGGGAATGGCGCTCACGGGCGCCGTGCCAGCCGGCGTGGACGAGGAGGGAGGGGGTGGCGAGCAGGCCGAGGTTCGCCAGCCACGGCTGGGTGTCGCCCGTCGTGCGCATCGCCCCCGCCCACAGGGCCATGGCCAGGAACGCCTTTGCGGCGGGGCCGCGGCGGAGTTCCGTGAGCAGGGGGCTCGTGCGGGCTCGCCGGGACAGGTCACGGCTTGCGCCTCCGGCACGGGTGTGCGGCGCGATGGCCCGCAGCGGGAGCAGCCTCACCGGCCCGGCCCCGCCCCGTCGAAGGAGTGGCGGCGGGCGTACAGGACGGCGCAGCAGGTCAGGGCGATCGCGGTCCAGGTGCCTTGGGCCACTGTGTCCATGAGGGGGCGCAGTGCCCCCTGCGCGGCTTCGCCGAAGGGAGGGCGCAGGTCCCGGCGTACGGCGAGGCGACCGGCCAGCGGCACGCCGACGGCGAGGAGCCAGCCGCCGCCCGTCAGCACGGCGGCGGGCCCGCACCCCAGCCACGAGCCGAGCGCCAGAGTCGCGAGGGCCATGCCCAGCGCGGGCAGCAGCCACGCCGCCGCGCTCAGGGCACCGTCACCGCTGGGCAGCAGGAACCCCGTCAGCGTCAGCAACGGCAGGCAGACCGCGAGGACTTGACCGGACCGCCACAGGAGCAGTTTCAGGCCGCCGGACGGCGTCACCGAGGCGACCTCGTGGAAGGGATCGGCGCGCGGCCCGTAACTCATCGCGACCCCGAGCAGCGGCAGCAGCGGCGCCCCCATGAGGAGCAGCGGAAGCAGCCCTCCGGTGCTCAGCTCGCGGGACGCGGCGAGTCGCGCGAGGACGACCCCCGCCGCACAGACGGCGAGCAGCGCCGCCGCCCAGGACCAGCGCAGCGCGGGCGCGGCCCGCAAGGCGGACAGCGCCCGGGCGCGCGGCCCGGACCGGACGGCCCCGGCACCCGGCGCGGGCGCGTCCGCCGGGGCCCCGGAGAGGACCGCCGCGAGCACGCGCGCGTGCACCCCGTCGAGCCGCGCCCCGTACGGCCCGCCGCGCACCTCCCGTACGAGCAGGCCCGTGCAGTGGTCGCAGGCGTCCAGATGCTCCTCGGCGGCGTACAGCGCGGCGTCCGGGAGCGTGCCGAGCGCGTAGCGGGACAGCCAGGAGCGGGGCAGGCAGCCGGGCCGCGACGGCAGCGGCACGGCGGGCGGGGATGCGGCGGGTGGTGAGGTCATCGAGGGTCCCGGTTCCTTCTCCTTCGGTTCCGTGTCAGGGCTATCGGCCGAGGCCGGGGATCGGTTCCGCATCGTCACCCCCGGACTCCCGCGCGCCGTCCAGCACGCCGAGCCGGACCCGGAGTTCCTCGCAGCCCCGGCTCGCCCGGCTCTTGACGGTGCCCTCGGACACGCCGAGCCGTACGGCCGTCTCGCGCACGCTGAAACCGTCGATGTAGCGGAGGGTCAGGACCTGCCGGGCCTCGGGGGACAGCATCGCGAGGGCGTCGCCGACGGACGTGCCGGTGAGCGTGGAGCCGAGCGCGGTGTCCTCGGCGGACGGCGCGACGAGCGGCCGCTCGTGCCAGGACCGCTCCTTCTCGCGCCGGGTGAGCGCGTCCTGCCGCCCCCGGCAGCGGAGTTGGTCGATGAGCTTGCGCTGCGTGATGGTCCAGAGCCAGCCGCGCGCGTTGGTGTCCCGGAAGGTGCGCGCGCCGTGGTGCACGGCGATGAAGGTCTCCTGGAGGACGTCGTCGACGATGTGCGGCGTGATGCGGCGGTTCAGCAATCTGGCCTGCAGCCAGGGGCTGTTGCGTGTCATCAGCTCCCGCAGCGCGCGGGTGTCGCCCGCCGCGACGGCCTGGATCAGCCGTGCGTCGTACGAGGATCGGCCTGCCTCGTGGGCCGGATGTCCCGCCTCATGGGCCGGAGTTGACGTCATGGTGCCCCGATGCTTGGTTCGCGGTCCGCGGCCTCCCCAGCCGCGGCGACAAGTGCAGTCACGCACCGCTATCGGTTGCATGCTCTGTGTTGGTTCCGCGTCGGGGGAAGGGGCGTGTTGCTGCGTGGGGCTGGGGGTGGGTGTGCGCGGGCCCCTGCGGGGGGCTTGGGGGGTGTTCTGGTTGCGTTGTGCCCGCGGGGCTGTGGGGGCTTGTTGCGCAGTTCCCCGCGCCCCTTGCGGGGCTTGCCTCGTCGTTCCCTGCGGCCCTTACGGGGCTCCCCGGGAGGGCGGGCGCGCGCAGCGGTCAGCGGAAGGCCGTGTCCGAGCCGAGGTCCTTCACCTGGTCCAACTCCTCGATCCGGGACAGGAAATGGGCCCGGATCCAGTCGAACGCCTCGGCGCCGAGGGGGAGTCGCAGGGGCGGCTCGTCGAGGCCGACCGCGGCGACGATCGCCGCGGCGCCGCGGTCGGGGTCGCCGGTCTGGGTGCCGTGCGTGGCCTCCAGCGCCTTGCGGGCGGGCGCGATGATCTCGGCGTAGTCCTCCATCGGCGTGCCCCAGCGCAGCGAGCGTCCGCCGAAGTCGGTGCGGAACGGGCCGGGTTCGACGACGGTGACGCGGATGCCGAGGTGGGCGACCTCGGCCGCGAGGGCCGCGGAGATCCCTTCGAGGGCGTACTTCGTGCCGACGTACGCGGTGCCGCCGGGGCCGGGGACCACGCCGTTCACGGACGACATCTGGACGATGCGGCCCGACCGCCGCCTCCGCATCAGCGGCAGGACGGCGCGGGTGACCGTCATGACGCCGAAGACGTTCGTCTCGAAGTTGTCGCGCAGCTGGTCCTCGCTCAGTTCCTCGAAGGCGCCGAGGAGGCCGTACGCGGCGTTGTTCACCAGGACGTCGATCCGGCCGAAGGCATCCTCCGCCGCTGCCACCGCGGCCCGCACCGAATCGGCGTCGGTCACGTCCAGACGCAGGGCCCTGACCCGGTCGGGCGCGAGTGCCACGAGGTCGTCGACGGCGGCGGTGTCCCTGGCGGTGGCCGCCACCCGGTCGCCGTGCGCGACCGCGGCACGGACGAGCGCCCGCCCCAGGCCCGAGCTGGTTCCGGTGATGAACCAGACCCGGCCGCCCGCTGCCTCGTCCGCCCCGTCGCGCTGCTCGGTCATCATGCTCCCCACCTGCGATGTCGTCGTGATTGCCGCGAGGAACCCTAGGTGCGGCCCCGGGGCGATGGACAACGGGTTTTCCGTGATCGCTCACAGCGAACACGCTGTGGGGAACATCGTGGAGCTCATAAGCATTGAGTCGGTACAGCTCAACTTGAATGCCGAAGGGGAGATCATGTCTGCTGAGTCCGCCGCGTACGCACCGCTCACTCTGCCCGTGCTGCCGCTCGACGACGAGGTCGTCCTGCCCGGCATGGTGGTGCCGTTCGACCTGTCCGACGCCGACGTACGAGCCGCGGTGGAGGCGGCACAGGCCGCCGCCCGGTCCAGTGGTGAGAGCAAGCCGAAGGTGCTGCTTGTTCCGCGGATCGACGGGACGTACGCGTCGACCGGTGTGCTCGGCACCGTCGAGCAGGTCGGACGGCTCTCCGACGGCGACCCGGGCGCCCTGATCCGCGGCCGGAGCCGGGTGCGCATCGGCGCCGGGACCACCGGCCCCGGCGCGGCCCTGTGGGTCGAGGGCCTGAAGATCGACGACTCGGTGCCCGAGCCTTCCCCAAGCTCTCAACTCCGTTCGAGCAGGGGAGGCCCCACCCCGGGTGCCGTCACCGAGCTCGTCAAGGAGTACAAGGCGCTCGCCACCAGCTGGCTGAAGAAGCGCGGCGCCTGGCAGGTCGTCGACCGCGTCACGCAGATCGACGACGTCTCCGCGCTCGCCGACAACAGCGGTTACTCGCCGTTCCTCACCACCCAGCAGAAGGTCGAACTCCTGGAGACCGAGGACGCGGTCGCCCGCCTCAAGCTCGCCACCGAGCAGCTGCGCGAGCACCTCGCCGAGCAGGACGTCGCCGAGTCGATCGCCAAGGACGTGCAGGAGGGCGTGGACAAGCAGCAGCGCGAGTTCCTGCTGCGCCGCCAGCTGGACGCCGTGCGCAAGGAGCTGCGCGAGCTCAACGGCGACAGCAAGGACGCAGCCGAGGAGTCCGACGACTACCGCGCCCGCGTCGAGGCGGCGGACCTGCCCGAGAAGGTCCGCGAGGCCGCCCTCAAGGAGGTCGACAAGCTGGAGCGCGCGAGCGACCAGTCGCCCGAGGGCTCCTGGATCCGCACCTGGCTGGACACCGTCCTCGAACTGCCGTGGAGCGAGCGCACCGAGGACGAGTACGACATCAAGGGCGCCCAGGAGATCCTCGACGCCGAGCACTCCGGCCTTCAGGACGTGAAGGAGCGCATCACCGAGTACCTCGCGGTGCGCAAGCGCCGCTCGGACCGCGGTCTCGGGGTCGTCGGCGGGCGCCGCGGCGGCGCCGTCCTCGCCCTGGTGGGCCCTCCGGGCGTCGGCAAGACTTCGCTCGGCGAGTCCGTCGCGCACGCCATGGGCCGCAAGTTCGTGCGGGTCGCGCTCGGCGGCGTGCGCGACGAGGCGGAGATCCGCGGACACCGTCGTACGTACGTGGGGGCGCTGCCCGGGCGGATCGTGCGGGCCATCAAGGAGGCCGGGTCGATGAACCCGGTCGTGCTCCTCGACGAGATCGACAAGGTGGGCTCGGACTTCCGGGGCGACCCGGCGGCCGCGCTGCTCGAAGTCCTCGACCCGGCGCAGAACCACACCTTCCGCGACCACTACCTGGAGGTCGAACTCGACCTGAGCGACGTGGTGTTCCTCGCCACGGCGAACGTCCTCGAAGCCATCCCGGAGGCCCTGCTCGACCGCATGGAGCTCGTCCGCCTCGACGGCTACACCGAGGACGAGAAGGTCGTCATCGCCCGCGACCACCTGCTCCCGCGCCAGCTGGAGCGGGCGGGTCTGGACAAGGACGAGGTGGTCCTCGACGAGAGCGCGCTGCGCAAGCTCGCGGGCGAGTACACGCGCGAAGCGGGCGTACGCAACCTGGAGCGGTCCGTCGCACGGCTGCTGCGCAAGGTCGCGGCCCAGCACGAACTGGGCGAGCGGGAGCTGCCGTTCACCGTCACCGACGAGGATCTGCGGGGCCTGATCGGGCGGCCGCACCACGTGCCCGAGTCGGCGCAGGACCCGGCCGAGCGGCGCACCGCGGTGCCGGGCGTGGCGACCGGGCTCGCGGTCACCGGGGCGGGCGGCGACGTCCTCTTCGTGGAGGCCTCGCTCGCGGACCCGGAGACCGGGGCGTCGGGGCTCACGCTCACCGGTCAGCTCGGCGACGTGATGAAGGAGTCGGCGCAGATCGCGCTGAGCTTCCTGCGCTCGCACGGCGCCGAACTGGAGCTGCCGGTCGGCGACTTGAAGGACCGGGGCGTGCACATCCACTTCCCGGCGGGCGCGGTGCCCAAGGACGGGCCGAGCGCGGGCGTCACGCTGACGACGGCCCTCGCGTCGCTGCTGAGCGGGCGGCTTGTCCGTACGGACGTGGCGATGACCGGTGAGATCTCGCTGACCGGCCGGGTGCTTCCGATCGGCGGCGTGAAGCAGAAGCTGCTCGCCGCGCACCGCGCCGGGATCACCACGGTGATCATCCCGAAGCGGAACGAGCCGGACCTCGACGACGTACCCGCCGAGATCCTGGAGAAGCTCGACGTGCACGCGGTCACGGACGTCCGGCAGGTGCTCGAACTGGCCCTCACGGAGGCCGAGGTGAGGGTCCCGGCCGCCGCGTAGGCCCGCCGCGCGGCCACGGCGAGGAGCGGCCTGCCCCGGCACCGGGGTGGGCCGCTCCGTCGCGGGCTCAGCCGTTGGCGAGCGCCACCACCCTGTCGAGGGCGCCGTTGAACTTGTTGTGGTCACCGACCGTCGGCCCTGACGAGGTGTACTGCCACATCGTCTGGAAGCCCCAGCCGGCCGGGAGTTCGCCGGGGCTGGTGTCGTAGCGGGCGATCCACAGCGGGTTGCTGGCGCCGAAGCCGCTGTAGTTGCCGGTGCACTGCTTCCACCAGCTGGTGGCGGTGTAGATGACGGCGTCGCGCCCGGTGCGGGACTTGTAGGTGGTCAGGAAGTCCCTGATCCAGCTCACCATCGCGGACTGGGACTTGCCGAAGCAGGCCGCGCCGTACGGGTTCCACTCGATGTCGAGCGCGCCCGGCAGCGTCTTGCCGTCGCGCGACCAGCCGCCGCCGTTGCTCGCGAAGTAGTTGGCCTGCGTGGCGCCGCTGGAGGTGTCGGGGGTGGCGAAGTGGTACGCGCCGCGGATCATGCCCACGTTGTACGAGCCGTTGTACTGCTGGGCGAAGTAGGGGTTCTTGTACGAGGTGCTCTCGGTGGCCTTGACGTAGGCCCACTTCACTCCGCTGTTCCACAGCGTCGACCAGGCGACGTTGCCCTGGTGGCTGCTGACGTCGACGCCCTCGGTCTGGGTGGCGTCACCGCCGGCGGGCAGGCCGCCCTGGCCGTCGTGTTCGATGACGCCCTGGCCGAGCCGGGCGGTGCCGCGGTCGGGGACGTCGTCCGCCTGGGCCGCCGTGGGGAGCGTCAGGAGGAGGGAGAGGGCGGACAGTACGGCGAGGAGAACCGCCGCCGGCGACAAGCGCGAGCGGCGGGCCGGTCCGGGTCTGTGCACGGGCATGTGCGTGCCTCCGAAGGCCTCGGTGGTGCTCGGTGGGGACCTGTCGACATGTAGTGGTGTGAACATGTCACTTGAAAAGCTACGCACGTAGACCGGTGTGAGGGAAGAGGGCGATGGTTCTGCCGTTGGTCCACTCCACTGACGGCACCGGAGGGGCGGCACCGTCCCGACCTTGCGAAATACTGGTCAGGCCGCTGTCATGACGGCTGCGGAGCGAGGGTCATCCGGCGATAACTTTCAGAATCGGGAAAGCGGGACATGGGTGCTGCAGAAGAGGGCGTGACGGGCGGTGCGCGGGACGGCGCCGAACAAGGGGTGGACAGTGAGTTCCTCGCCCTCGAACGGGAGTTGTCCCTCCTGATGCGCCGCGCACGGGCCTCGTCCGGCGAGATGGCCCGCCAGGTCCACCCCGACCTGGAGCCCGCCGCCTACGGCCTGCTCGTCTGCCTGGACGACGCGGGCCCGCAGCGGGCCACCGACCTCGCCGCGTACATCGGCGTCGGCAAGGCCACGATGAGCCGCCAGCTGCGCGCCCTGGAAGAACTCGGCCTGGTGGCCCGCGAACCCGACCCCGCCGACGGCCGCGCCTGGCTCATCCAGCTCACCCCCGACGGCCGCACCCGCTTCCGCACGGTACGGGCCGGCCGCCGCGCCCAGTACGTCCGCCGCCTCGCGGGCTGGGACCGCTCCGAGGTCGCCGAACTCGCCCGACTCCTTGGCCAGCTGAACGCGAGCGCGGACACGTGAGCGGCGCGAAGCCCCTGCTTACGGTTGTCCCTTCCTCATGCGTCTCAGGATGAAGGTGAACCATGCCCAGAAAAGGGCGAAGCCTGCGACGACGATCCATCCCCGGGGTTTTCCCATGGACAGAGTCATGATGGTGAAGAGTACGACCCCTAACAGGGCGAAAATGTTCAGCCTCTTCCGGGTTCCACCCCAGCAGGTCACGTGCTAGCCGGCAGCCCATTCGACGACACTCGAGGCTGCTTCGCCCGCTCCCCATGAGCCGGCGAAGCAGACCGCCTGACCGCCCACGGTCGACGCTCCGGCCGTCGGAACGGTGCCGCCCAGCATGACGGCTTCGCAGCCGACGAAGAAGAGGCCGCCGCCGTTGAACCCGGCGACGTCACCCCACATCCCGACCGCGTCCCCCGAGGCCAGTTTCGTGAAGGCACTGACACCGTCGCCGACCCACCCGAGCGCGTCCACTCCGCCGCCGACCGCGTCCACCAGCGCGCCGATGCCGGGTGGCGCGCTTCACGCCTCGCAGTGGCACGGGTGTATTTACGCTGCCTCTGCCCTTCTGGAGTGGACGACATGGGCACCGCGACGACCGGTCGCGGTGCCCACACCGTGCGAGAGGTGACTACTTCGCGCCGAAGACGACCGCCAGCGGCTGCTTCTCCTTGTAGACCTCGGAGGGCTCGCTGACGTGGTCGGCGCCCAAGTAGAGGCGCTCACCGGCGAACAGGAGCCGGCGGTCCGTCTCGAAGCGGGCCTCCATCTCGTAGCTCGCGCCCGGGTTCTGCATGACCTTCGTCTTCTTGTACGTGGCCGGGTCGATCCGCCAGACCGCGCCGCCCGTCTCCCCGACGATGTCGGCTTCTTGGTACGCGACGACCTTGCCGCCCGCGTCCATCCCGACCGGGATCAGCCTGCCCGCGGCGGTGCCCTGGACCGTGCCCTTCTTCTTTCCGGTCTTCAGGTCGAGGGCGACGATGTCGTTGTCGCCCTCGGAGCCCGCGCCGGGGTCCCGCGTGCCGATGAAGAGCGTGCCGGACTTCCTGTCGACCGCGAGCTGTGTGCAGTCCGTGACGTTCGTGGTGGCGCACTCGGCGTCGTACTTGCCGTACTTGCCGCCCTTCGTGCCGATCGAGCCGAGCAGCTTGCCGCGCGGGGCCGTGTCGTCGACCGTCAGGAACTCGGTGATGCCGGAGCCGCCGGGGGAGTCGCCGTCGTCGACCGCGACCACCAGCGGTTCCGCGGAGACCACATGGGCGTCCTCGATGCCCTGCTCGAACGCGTACGCCGACTTCACCGCGCGCGTCGCGGGCTCGACGGTCTGCAGGGTGAGCTTCGGGTGGTCGGTGTCGCCGCAGTCGCGCACCACGACCAGCTTCTCGTCCTCGCCCGCGAAGCCCTTCGCCGGGCACTTCTCGTCCTCGGTGGTGGCGGGCGACCACAGGGGCTTGCCGCCCGTCGTCCAGCCCGCGCTGCCGCCGGTGCCCGCCGCGGCGACGGTCCCGCCGCCGATGGTCACCTCGTCGAACATCTGGCGGCCGCCGTAGGTGTCGCGGCCCTGCTTCTGCCAGAGCAGCTTGCCCTTGTTGAGATCCACGAGGCCCACTTCGGTGCAGACCGCGGGATCGTCCTTGTCGTTCTTGAAGAGGACCGCTATCAGGCCGTCCTTGGTGGCCTGCGGCGACGACCAGCAGACCTCTCCGCCGAGCGGTATCTGCCACTCTGCTTTCCCGCCGGTCAGCGGATATCCGGACAACTTCTTCAAGTCGGCCTTCACGAAGTTCTTTTCCGTGGTCCACATCCCCATCGCGCCGGCCATCTCGCTCACCTTGGGGGTGGGCACCTTGCCCAGTAACGCCGCGTCGACGGCCGAGGACCCCGAACCGCTGCCACCCCCGTCGCCGTCGTCCTGCTCGCCCGATCCGCAGCCGGTGACGGCCAGCGCGGCGGCGAGCACCGCGCCGAAGATGACTGCCCTGCGCGACATTCAATTCCCTTTCATGCGTGGGCGCTCGGCCGGATGTGGCCGGGCGGCTCCCTCGGCTCCAGATCCTTCCCTTCTACGGTTCGGAATTTCAACTCCGAATTCCTTATCTCTGCTTCAGTTGAAATGTTCTCGGGATGAGGAAGGTGAAGGGGATGGGGAGAGGGGGGAATTGATGTCGTGCCGTTTCTTCTCGATCGTGGGTGCTTTGAAACGCGGAAACGTGGGGCGGCCGACGGTTCTCAGAACTCCGTGTACATCACCTCTCAGAACTCCGCGTACACCACCGCCGCGTCGTCGTGCCGCTTCCCGCGCGGGAAGTTCACGCCGTCCGGGTCCGCAGACTCCAACTCCCGTACGCGGTCGATCAGGTGCTGCGGGCCCTGCTTGCGCAGCAGGGTGAAGCAGTCGGCCCAGTCGCCCTCGCGGAACGCCTCGACCCAGCGGCCCGCCCCGTCGGTGAGGGCCGCCACCGCCGTGACGTCCGCCCTGGGGGATACGCCGGTGACCGCGTGCAGGGCGGCCGACGGGTCGGCGGCGGCGGTGTAGAAGCCGTCCTCGGCGTTGCGCAGCGCCTCGACCGCCGCCGCGTAGGCGCGGCCCGCCACATCGCGCTCGGCGGAGCCGCGCGGCAGGGCGCGCACCTGGTCGCGCAGGGCCCGCACGGCGGGCGGCAGTTCGGCCAGGCGCCGGTCGAGCACGGCGGTCACCCCGGTGTCCGGTCCGGCGAGGAGGAGTGCCGAGTCGGAGAGGACCAGATGCTCGACGCGCTCCGCGTCCCACCGCACGAGGACCACGGTGGCTTGAGGTGTACGTGGGTGAGAAAGGTCACAGGTTGAACTGTGGGCGTCGGCGGTACGCGAGATGGACGCCGCGAGGACCTCAGGGAGCGTCATATCCCGGAGTGAAACGGACAGTTCGTTCAGTGCGCCGCCGAGTCGCGCGGTGAACCAAGGGACGGAATGCAGACAGCCCACCGACCCCTCGGGCGGCGTGACGCCGTCCAGGAGGACGAGCGATCCGCCCTGTCCGGAAGCGGGAAGCGCGACCGACGCGTAGTCCTCGTTGGGGCGTGCGGGGTCGCCTGGTTCGGTGGCGAGTTCGATACGCATTCGGCCAGTCTGCACGAGCCCTTCACAAGGCCCACCAGACGCCGCAAAGCGGTGGAGGATTGGCCTGTACCGGCAGGTCACGCGCCGGAATTCGACCGGAATGATCACCTCCGACGGGGTGTGGCGGCGCATCCTGCCAAAGCCTGTGGGCGACGTCCAACCGGCGCACCGCGCGGGCGGGATGCCCGGGGATCCGGGACTTGCCCGCCAACTCCCCGCCGATGTTCACTCCTTCGGGTGGCCGGGCAGGCGATGCGCGACTGCCACTCACCGGCACTGGAAGGGTCAGGAGCCGTACCGGGGGCGCGCTCGTGTTGACAGATCGTCACCCGGGCCAAGGGCAGACGAAAAACCAAGAATGCGAGCACCGGTGCAGAAGATGCGGCCTGGGCGCAAAGGCAAGCAGTCGGCCTCCCAAGGGGCCACGCCGGGCGCGACCACACCGACCGAGCGTGTGCCGGAGCGCACCGCCACGGACCCCTCGGCAGCCCCGCACGCGGCCTCCGCACCGGCTCCCTCTGAGGGCTCCTCCGCGACTCCGTCAGGCTCCTCTTCGCCGTCCGCCGCCGCACCCGAACCGTCGCCCGTGGCGAGTTCCCCCCTCCCCGCGCCGCCCGTCAACAAGGCGCCCACCGCCCGCGTGCGCAATCGGCTGATTGTCGCCGTCGCCGTCGTGGCCGCCGCCATCGCGGGAGCGGGCGCGCCCGCCATCGTCGCCGCGTCCGGCGAACTGAACGACGCACAGCGCCTGGTGACGCTCGCCGAACAGACCCAGCAGGCGGTCTCCCTCGGCCACTCGCTCGCCGACGAGCGCGACGAGGTCACCTCCTTCATCGCCTCAGGACGACCCCGGGGCAAGGGCCTCACCGAGAGCCGCAGCGCCCGCGTCGACCGGCAGATCGACGAACTGCGCGACGCCGAGGCCCCGGCGGGCCTGCGCGACGACCTCGCCGACATCGCGGCCGTCCGCAGGGAGGCGCTCACCGGCAAGAGCACCGCCCTCGAAGCGCACGAGGCGTACACCAAGGTCATCGCCGAACTCCACGGCCTCACCCGCGACCTGGCCGAGCAGCTGCCGCCCGGGGCGGACAAGGGCGCGCTCGCCCTCTCCGACCTCGACCACGCCGTCGAACAGGCCGCCGCGACCCGGGGCCTGCTGCTCGCCGCGCTCGACGTGCCGGGCTCCACGTCCACGTCCACCGTGGACCCGGTCACCGGCCTGCCCACCACCACGGGCGGCTCCCCGGCCGACGACAAGCGCCGCGACGAGCTCAGCGCCGCCGCCCAGCAGGCCCACGTCCGCGAACTGGCCGCCCTCGCCGACTTCAGCGACACCGCGGGCGACGCCGCCCGCGCCACCTACGAATCGACCGTCACCGGCTCCGAGGTCGGCACCGCCGAGAAGTACCTGGCCCGCCTCACCGACGAGGCCACGCTCTCCCCGGCCGAGCAGCGCTACGACCGAAAGAAGGTCGACGCCGCGCTCTCCGCCCGCATCGAGACCATGCGCGGCGCCGAGTCCGCCCTCGGCGTCCAGCGCACCAAGCAGCTCGCCCAGCTGCGCGACGACGAGGTCACGGAGCTGGAGATCCGTGTCGCGCTCGTCGGCGTCTGTCTGCTCGTCGCCGTCGGCGTCTCGATGGCGACGGCCCGCTCGCTGACCCGCCCGCTCGCCGTCCTGCGCCTCGGCTCGGCCCGCCTGGCCACCGAGCCCGCGCCGCAGGAGCCGATCCGCTTCACCGGCCGCGACGACGAATTCGCCCAGGTCGTACGCTCCGTCAACGCCCTGCACGGCCACGCGGCCGCCCTGCACGAGCGCATCACCACCCTTGAGGCGGACCGCAAGCACCTCATCGGCCGACGCGAGTCCATGGCCGACGAGCGCGAGGCCCTGCGGGCCGAACTCGCCGAGGCCGCCGCGCACTTGGAGCGCGTACGCCAGTCCATCCACGGCACGTACGTGAATCTGGCGCTGCGCACCCTCGGCCTCGTGGAGCGCCAGCTCGCCGTCATCGAGAACCTGGAGGACCGCGAGCAGGACCCCGACCGGCTCGCCACGCTCTTCAAGCTGGACCACTTCGCCACGGTCATGCGCAGGCACAGCGAGAACCTCCTGGTCCTCGCGGGCGCCGAGCACGGCCACCAGCACCCCGGCCCCGTCCCGCTGGTCGACGTGGTGCGCGCCGCCGTCTCCGAGATCGAGCGGTACGAACGCGTCCGCATCGCCACTCTGCCGCCGCACGCGCACGTCGCGGGCTTCGCGGCGGACGACATCAGCCACCTCACCGCCGAACTCCTGGAGAACGCGACGTCGTTCTCGCCGCCGGACGCCTCTGTCGAGGTCTCCGGCTGGCTCCTGGAGAGCGGCGAGGTCATGCTCTCCGTCCAGGACGAGGGCATCGGCGTCACCCAGGACCGGATGCGCGAACTCAACGCCCGCCTGTCGGACTTCGATCCGGACGCCGCGTACGACCAGGAGAACGGGGACGGACTAGGACTCGGCCTCTACGTGGTCGCCAGGCTCGCCGCGCGGCACGGCGCCCGGGTGCGCCTCAGGGAGCAGAAGCAGGGCGGCATCGCGGCGGTCGTGGTGCTGCCCAAGTCGATCCTCGCGGCGGCGCCTTCGCTGGCGGGGGCGCCTTCTGCCGCTCTTGTCCCGCCACGGGGCGGGGATGCGCCGGTGCATCTTCCCGGGTCCGAGGCCGAGGCCAACTCCAATGTGCTGCCCGGGCGGTTGGTGGCCGCCGGGGAGGATCCGCTGATCGCTGCGGCGGAGCGGACGGTGGAGTCGGCGCTGCCCAAGCGGTCTCCGGAGCCTGAGTCGAAGCCTGCTCCCGCGTCGGAGACGACCATGGAGCTTGTCCCGCCGCCTCCGTCCCCTGAGCCGGAACCGGCGGCTGTGCCCGAGCAGTCCGCCCCCGAGCAGGAGGCCCCCGAGCAGGAGGCCCCCGAGCCCCCCAAATGGGAGCGCGTCACCGACAAGGGGCTGCCCAAGCGGACGCCGAAGATCACCACGCCGTCGGTCGCCGCGCCCAAGCCGCGGGGGTCCGTGGACGCGGAGGCGCTCCGGCGCCGCCTCGGCGGTTTCCACCAGGGCGCACTGAGCGGCCGACGCGACGTGGAGGCCGAAATCGCCGGAGAACCGACGGACGGGTCGATACCGTCGGAACGTAACGAAAAGAACGCAGAAGCCGCAGACGTAATGGGGGAATCAGTCGAGGAGGCAAGCAGTTGACTGCGCCCATGCGCACGCCCAGTTCTTCCGCCGAAGCCGGAGCCACCGGCGTCACCACCGCGGCAGGCCCGTCCACCGGCGACGCCGCGGACGCCGCACCGACCGTGTACGGACTGAGCAGCGAAGCCCGCAATCTGCACTGGCTGCTGACCAACCTCGTCGAGGAGGTACCGGGGCTGCTCTCCGTCGCCGTGGTCTCCTCCGACGGGCTGCTGCTGCTCTCCTCCGACCCCGGGCGCAACGCCGAACGCCGCCCCGCCACCAGCCCGTCGGGCCCCAAGGGGTCGAGCGCCGACCTGGCCACCATCGTGTCGGGCCTCGGTTCGCTCACCATCGGCGCCGCCAAGCTGATGGACGGCGGCGCGGTCAAGCAGACCGTCGTCGCGATGGAGGAGGGCAGCCTCTTCGTCATGTCGATCAGCGACGGCTCGCTGCTCGGCGTGCACGCGACACCGGACTGCGACATGAGCGTCGTGGCGTACCACATGGCGCTGTTCGTCGGCCGCGCCGGGCACGTCCTCACCCCCGAACTCCGCAGCGAACTGCGCCAGTCGATGGAGAGCGCCCGATGAGCAGCAGGAGCAGCAGCCGTACGACGCCGAAGCTGCCGCAGCGCGGCGGTGACCGAAAACCCGCTCGGGTCCGGCCCTACTCGCTGACCGGCGGACGGACGAGGTTCGGGCACGTCCTGCTCGTTGAGACGTTCGTGGCCAGCAACGCCGCGCTCGAAGCGCCCGAGGAGCGCCTCGAACTGCCCAAGGGCACGCTCTCCACCCGTGTCATGCCGGAGATGCGGGCGATCGTCGAGATCTGCCGCCGGATGCGTACGGTCGCGGAGATCGCCGCGCTCCTCAAGATGCCGCTCGGCGTGGTCCGCGTCCTGCTGAGCGACCTCGCCGACCAGGGAAAGATCCGCGTGTACGGAACGGGCCACGGCCCGGGACAGCCCGACCGCGCACTGCTGGAAAGGGTGCTGAGTGGACTCCGCCGTCTCTGAACTCCTCGAGGACGAGGGTCAGTTGCAGGCCTGGCAGACGGACAGGTCGCGCGCCCCGATCGCCACGAAGATCGTGGTGGCCGGCGGCTTCGGCGTCGGCAAGACGACGCTGGTCACCGCCGTCTCCGAGATCACGCCCCTCCAGACGGAGGCGCTGATGACCCAGGCCAGCGCCGAGACCGACGACCTGAGCGGGACCCCGGAGAAGACGACCACCACGGTCGCCATGGACTTCGGCCGCATCACGCTCGACGACGACCTGGTGCTCTATCTCTTCGGCACGCCGGGCCAGCAGCGCTTCTGGTTCATGTGGGACGACCTGGTGCGCGGCGCGATCGGCGCCGTCGTGCTGGCCGACACCCGCCGTCTTTCCGACTGCTTCCCGGCGCTCGACTACTTCGAGAGCTGCGGGCTTCCGTACATCGTGGCCGTCAACCACTTCGACGGCAGCGAGGAGTTCGAGGTCGCCGATGTGCGTGAGGCCCTGACGGTGCCGGCGCACATACCCGTGCTGATCATGGACGCGCGGCAGCGGATCTCGGTGATCGAGTCGCTGCTCTCCCTGGTCGGCCACGCGCTCGACGCCACCCCTGAGTAAGAGCCCCGAGGAAGAGAAGGACCCGCCATGCGGAAGATACTTGTCGTGGGAGCCGGTCAGTCCGGGCTCCAGATCGCCCTCGGGCTCCAGGCGCAGGGGTACGAGGTCACCCTGATGTCCAACCGCACGGCGGACGAGATCCGGTCCGGCCGTGTCATGTCCACGCAGTGCATGTTCCACGCGGCGCTGCAGCACGAGCGCGACATCCAGGCCAACTTCTGGGAGTCGCAGGCCCCGAAGATCGAGGGCGTCGGCGTCTCGGTCGCGGGCCCGGACGGCGCCCGCGTCATCGACTGGGTCGGCAAGCTCGACGGGTACGCCCAGTCCGTCGACCAGCGCGTGAAGATGGCGGGCTGGATGGAGACATTCGCGCAGCGCGGCGGCCAGCTGGTCATCCACGGCGCCGCGGTCTCCGACCTCGACTACTTCTCGCGCGCCTACGACCTGGTGCTCGTCTCCGCGGGCAAGGGCGAGCTGGTCTCGATGTTCGAGCGCGACGCCGCCCGCTCGCCGTTCGCCGAGCCGCAGCGCGCCCTGTCCGTCGCGTACGTGCACGGCCTCGGCCCGCGCCCCGAGCACCCCGAGTTCGACGCGGTCCGCTGCAACCTCGTGCCCGGCGTCGGCGAGCTGTTCGTCATGCCGACGCTCACCACCTCCGGCCGTGCGGACATCCTCTTCTGGGAGGGCGTCCCCGGCGGCCCCCTCGATGCCTTCCAGGGCATCAAGGACCCGAGCGAGCACCTGGCGCTCACCCTCGAACTCCTGGAGAAGTTCCTGCCCTGGGAGTACGCGCGCGCCACGAAGGTCGAACTGACCGACGCGGGCGGCACGCTGGCCGGGCGGTACGCCCCCACCGTGCGCAAGCCCATCGGCCGCCTGCCCGGCGGCGGTCTGGTCCTCGGTGTCGCCGACGTCGTCGTCGCGAACGACCCGATCACCGGACAGGGCTCCAACTCGGCGTCCAAGTGCGCCGCCTCGTACCTCTCCTCGATCGTCGAGCACGGCGACAGGCCCTTCGACGAAACGTGGATGCAGTCCGCGTTCGACCGCTACTGGGACACCGCGCAGTGGGTCACCAAGTGGACCAACGCGATGCTGGGCGCCCCGCCCGAGCACGTCCTGAACATCCTCGGCGCGGCGGGCCAGCTGCAGCCGGTGGCGGATCGTTTCGCGAACGGCTTCAACGACCCCGCCGACTTCGAGAACTACTTCTACGACCCGGAGAAGGCCGCCGCCTACCTGGAGTCGCTCGC
Source organism: Streptomyces sp. NPDC059002 (assembly GCF_042740435.1). NCBI lineage: Bacteria > Bacillati > Actinomycetota > Actinomycetes > Kitasatosporales > Streptomycetaceae > Streptomyces > Streptomyces sp. NPDC059002. The sequence continues at coordinate 303,685 of NZ_JBHYJI010000003.1, forward strand.
CCCCGGCGTCTGATCGCCGCCGAACCCGAGGTCGCTGCCGTCGGTGGCGCCCTCGGGCAGCTTCGGCGGGGTGTACCCGTGCATGGCCGTGCCTTCGGGGTCGGGCCGCACCGCGCCGAGCACCGGGTTCGCCGCGATCGGGGACACCTTGACCCGGGCCCCCGGACGAGGTGCCTGGACGACCATGCCGTCGCCCAGGTACATCGCCACATGCGTCGCCTTCGGGAAGTAGACGACGAGATCGCCGGGGCGCAGCTCGGACAGCGGGATGCGGGGCAGCCCGGCCCACTGCTCCTGGCTGGTCCGCGGGATCTCCCGGCCCGCCTGCGCCCAGGCCCGCTGCGTCAGGCCCGAGCAGTCGTACGTGTCCGGGCCCTCGGCCCCCCACTCGTAGGGGCGCCCGATCTGGCGTACGGCGAAGTCGAGCGCGCCGTCGCCCTGCCGTGACGGCACCCGTGCGGCCTGGCCGCCGCTCAGCGCGCCGGACTCCAGGAACTTCCGCTGGGCGTCGGCCGTCCCCGAGTCCTCCGCCGCCCGCAGCGCGGCCAGCTGATCCGTGGTGAGCGCGGCGAGCAGCTCCTCGACCTCCTTGAGCTGCCCGCGCACCTCGTCCCGCTGCTTCTTCTGCCGCCCGGCGAGCGCCACTTGGGCGTCGAGCGCCTTCTTCGCCGCGCCCGCGAGCTCGTCCGCCTTCTTCTCGCCGCCGACGAGCCGCCGCACGGTGGCGGCCCGGCCCGCGGCCACGCGCCCGATCACATGACCCTGGTCGAGGGCGCGCTGCGGGTCGCGGGCGAGCAGCAGGCGTACGTAGGGGGAGATGTCGGTGGCGCCCTGGTACTGCTGCCGGGCCATCCGCCCCGCGTCGCCCCTGCTGTCGCGGACCGAGGCGCGCGCCCTGGCCAGCTTCTTCTGGAGGTCCGCGGCCTTCGCGCGCTGCGCCTTCAGCTTCTCCTCGGTCGCGTTGTACGTCTCCGATGCCTCTTCGGCGGACTGGTAGAGGCGTTGGAGGTCGCTGAGGAGGTCGGCGACGGGGCGGGCCCCTGGGCCCGGAGCGGGGTCGGCTCCCGCCGGGGTGGTGGCGGCGAGCAGGGACCCGAGCGTGGCTCCCGTGCAGATCCATCGCAGCAGCGTTCTTGACACCTCGTCACCTCCGGTGCGGGCCGGGACGTCCGGCGCGCACCGTGAGCATCGGGCCGGGTGTCGGGGTCCGCCTCCGGGCGGTGGGCGGGTGGCGCAATGAGGTCACTCGTCCAGGGCGGCGCGGCGTGGCGTGCTTGCCTGCGGGTGCGTCGTGGCTTGTCGCGCAGTTCCCCGCGCCCCTTACGGGGCCCTCAGCTCTTGTTCGGCTTGGACCACGGCCACTTCAAGCCGCCGTCCTTGTCGCCGTCGGCGTCGTACTCGTAGTGCCACTTCGGGGTCAGGGCGAGGCGTTTGCCGGTTTCGGCCGCCACCCGGCGGTACACGAGGACGGTGGGCGGGCCGCCCGCGTCGTCGGGGACGGGGACGCGGTACACCTTCGGCGGGTGCCCGGTCGGGCCGAGCAGGACGGGCAGCACGCGGCCGTCCAGGGGGCCGCCGACAAAGGGGGTGTCTTCGCTCTTCACGGCACCAGTGTCACACCGGGGGTCACAGCAGGTGCGCCGCGTCGCTGACCACGGGGAGCACGCGCCGTGCGAGGTCGCCCACGGGGCCTTCCCGGGTCTCCAGGCCCAGCGCCCACCGCACGACGTCCGCCGTCTGCGGATCGCGGCCCGCCGTCGCCACGAGCACCGCCATGAACTGCTCGACCAGCATGTCCCGCAGCTCGTCCAGCGGCGGCTGCTTGTCCTCGTCGAGCCAGATCAGCGAGGCCGCCTCGACCGCCGTGATCCACATCCGGACGGTCATCCGCAGCCGGGGCCCGGGCTCGGGCACGTCCAGGTGGGCGAGGATGTGCTCGGCGGCGGCCCTGCGCACGCCGTCCACGATGGCGGTCGTCCGCGAGGTCTCCACGACGCTGCCGCCCTGGAGGAGCGCGCTGAACCCCGTGTCGTGCTGGTCGACGAAGGCCAGATACCGGTCGAGGGCGTGCGAGAGCCGCTGGGTGAGGGGTCCCTCGGGGGGCTCCGCGAAGCACTGCTCCAGCTCGTCGGCGGCGGACCGCAGCGCGGCCTCGTACAACTGCTGTTTGCCGCCGGGAAAATAGCGGTAGACCAGCGGCCGCGAGACCCCGGCCGCCTCGGCGACGTCGTCGAGATTGACCTCCTCGGGCGCGCGGTGCGCGAAGAGCGTCAACGCGGACTCCAGGAGCTGCCGCCGCCGCGCTTCGACGCTCAGGCGGCGGTAGGCACGGGTGGCGGCAGGCGAGGACATGCCACGAAGCGTAACTCGGGGTGCGCCCCGTCAGGGGCGCGGGGAACTGCGCGACCAGCCGCACACGGCCCGCAGTGAAAGAAATCAGGCCAACAACCCCGAAGACCGCCAAAGCCGTCGGCCGACACCCCGCATCACGCCGATGTCGTCCAAGAAGTCAGTCAAGCGCTTGGCGCCCGTCTGCATGACCTCCCTGCGGTGCCCGCTCGCCTTCACCTGGGCCACCGCCTCCCGGCGGTCGAGCCCGACATTCGTATACACCTCGGGGTTCACGAAGGCGATGGAGAAGACCCGCGCCGCCTCACCGCAACTGACCCGCGTCAGCGCCCGCTCCCAGGCAGGCGCCGTCACCATCTGGCGCCGCAACTCCTCGCGGGCGTACCGGACATGACGGGCTTCCTCGACCACGTGGATGCGGGTCACGCCCCGGACGAGGGTCTGGACGCGCTCGTCGGGGAAGACGAGCCGCTGCATCCAGTCGAGGATCTCCTCGCCGAGCAGCGTGCAGGCGAAGGACCCGGGCGTGGTGGAGACGGTCTTGAGGACGCGGGCGAGGTTGTGGTTGAAGCGCGTGACGGGGTAGGTCGGGGCGCCGCCCTTCTGGATCATCCGCGCGAACATCATCGAGTGCCGGCACTCGTCGGCGATCTCGGTCAGCGCGTACCGCACGTGATGGCTGGTCAGCGACTTGTCGTAGATGTGCCGCACGAGGAGCTGCATGAGGATGATCTCGAACCAGATGCCGAGGGACGCGAGGGAGGCGGCCTCGTGGCGGGCGAGGTCCATCCGCTGTTCCTCGGACATCCGCCGCCACATCGGGGTGTCGTAGAGGGAGACGAGCTCCGGCGGCCAGAACCACTTGCCGTCCTCGACCGGTGCGTCCCAGTCGAGTTCCTTGTCGGGGTCGAAGGAGTGCTTGGCCGAGGACTCCAGGAGCCGTGCGGCGACCTGTTCCCGGTCCTTGAGCAGGCCGAGCGCGTCCCGCAGGCCCTCGAGCGAAACGTCTTCCGGCACGGTCGTCATGACTGCTCCTGGCATACGGCTGTGGGTTACCGGCGGTCACCACTTATGAGACTGCTTGTCAGTAAGGTCGTCAATCCCTCGCGCACGACTTGTTGACCCCGCATCTAGGAGCGTGTGAGCCTGCCCGTATGTCGACGCATGAGCTCTACACCAAGCCCATCGGTGAGCCCAACTGGCAGGTTCCGTCGGCCAGTTCGGCCCGCTTCAGCTGGGAGTACGACGAAGGGCGCGACCGTCTTCTTGCCCTCTACCAGAAGGGCAAGGACAAGCAGTGGGACGGCATGAAGCGCATCGACTGGGACCTGGAGGTCGATCCGTACGACCCCCTCGGCACCCCCGACGAGTCGATGACGCTCTACGGCACGCCCCACTGGGCGAAGATGACCGACAGGGACAAGGGCGAGCTGCGCAAGCACTACACCTCCTGGCAGTTCAGCCAGTTCCTGCACGGCGAGCAGGGCGCGATGGTGTGCGCGGCCCGCATCGTCGAGTCCGTCCCCGACCTGGACGCGAAGTTCTACTCCGCGACCCAGACCATGGACGAGGCGCGGCACGCGGAGATCTACGCCCGCTTCCTGCACGAGAAGATCGGGATGCTGTACCCCGTCAACGACAACCTCCAGGCGCTGCTCGGCGACACCCTGCGCGACTCCCGCTGGGACATGCCCTACCTCGGCATGCAGGTCCTCATCGAGGGGCTCGCGCTCGCCGCCTTCGGCATGATCCGCGACACCACGGACAAGCCGCTGCCCAAGCAGATCCTCGCGTACGTCATGCAGGACGAGGCCCGGCACGTGGCGTTCGGGCGGATGGCGCTTCGCGACTACTACCAGCAGCTCACGGACGCGGAGCTGCGCGAGCGCGAGGAATTCGTCATCGAGGGCTGCTACTTGATGCGCGACCGGCTGCGCGGCGTGGAGGTCCTGGAGAACTTCGGCATCCCCAGGGCGCAGGCCGACGAGTACAGCGAGCAGTCCGAATTCCTCGCCCTCTTCCGGAAGTTGCTCTTCTCCCGCATCGTGCCGTGCGTCAAGGACATCGGCCTGTGGGGCAAGCGCCTGCAGCAGGCGTACGTCGACATGGGCGTCTTCGAGATGGGCAACGCCAACCTCGACCAGCTCATGGCCCAGGACGAGGAGATCGCCGAGAAGCTGGACGCCGAGCGCTTCGCGGCGGAGGAACAAGCGCGCGTGGCGGAGGTGTCGGACGCGATATGGCGCCCCGAAAGGGGCGCGGGGAACTGCGCGACCAGCCACAACGAACCCGCAGGTTCATGACCGCGCTTCCAGCGGAGCGCTTAGCGCCGCCTCCATCACGGCCTTCGCGATCGGCGCCGCGCTGCCGCCCCCGCTGATGTCCCCGCGGTCCGCCGCCGCGTCCTCGACGACCACCGCGACCGCCACCGCGGGCTCCCCGGCGTCCGCGGCCTGCGCCCAGGAGACGAACCAGGCGTACGGCGTGCCGGAGTTGTCGATGCCGTGCTGGGCGGTGCCCGTCTTGCCGCCCACCGTCGCCCCGGGGATCGCCGCGTTCGTCCCCGTCCCCTCCTCGACGACGTCGGTCATCATCTCGCGCAGCTGCATCGCCGTGCCCGGATTCATCGCCTGGTGCAGGGACTTGGACCCGGTGGTGTCGACGACGTCGCCGTTCTCCGTGGTCGTACGGTCCACCAGATAGGGCGACTTGACCGAGCCGCCGTTCGCGACGGCCGCCGAGACCATCGCCATCTGCAGCGGCGTGGCCCGGGTGTCGTACTGGCCGATGGCGGAGAGGGCGAGCTGCGCCTTGTCCATCGAGGTGTCGAAGTTGCTGGCCGCTACGGACGAGGGGATCCGCAGGCCGCTGTCGTTGAACCCGAAGTTCCGTGCCGTGCCCACCATGTCGCTCAGCCCCGTGTCGACGCCGAGCTTGGCGAAGACCGTGTTGCACGACCACGCGAAGGCATAGCGCAGCGAAGCGTTCGTGCAGCCGTCGACCTCGTTCGTCAGCTGGGTGCTGGTGCCGGGGAGCGTGTACGGGTTCGGGGACTTGGTCGCCGCGTCCAGGTCCGTCACCACGCCCGCGTCGAGCGCCGCGGCGGCCGTCACCACCTTGAACGTCGACCCCGGCGGATAGGTCTGGCGGATCGCCCGGTTCAGCATCGGCTTGCTGGAGCTCTCGTTCAGCTCCGCCCAGGCGTCCGCCACCGACTGGCTGGTGCCGGAGAGCCGTTCGGGATCGTACGAAGGGGTGCTCACCAGCGCGAGGATCTTCCCGGTGGACGGCTCGATCGCGGCGACCGCGCCCTTCTTGCCGCCGAGCCCCGTGTACGCGGCCTGCTGAACGGCCGCCTTGATGGTGGTGACGACATTGCCGCCGGGGTTCTGTGCGCGCGTGATGTCGTTCCACAGGGGGAGCGGGGCGAGCATCGGGTCGGTGCCGGAGAGGATGTCGTCCTCGGCGTTCTCCAGGAAGGTCGTGCCGTACACCTGCGAGGCGAAGCCGGTCACCGGGGCGTACAACGGCCCGTTCTTGTACGTACGTTCATAACGGAGCTGCTCCCCGGTGTCCTTGGAACCGGTGACCGCGCGGCCGTCGACGAGGATGTCGCCGCGCGGCTGGTCGAAGCGGACGATGGCGTTGCGGCGGTTGGCGGGGTTGTCGTCCAGGGACTCCGACTCGACGACCTGGACGCGGGTCGCATTGATCAGCAGGGCGATGAGGAGCAGCGCGCAGAACGCGGCGGCGTGCCGGATGTACTTGGTCATGCGGCCTCCTCGCCGACGGGCTGGCTGCGCGCCGAGTCGCTGACCCGGATGAGCAGCGCCACGATGATCCAGTTGGTGACGACGGACGAGCCGCCCTGCGCGAGGAACGGCATCGCCATGCCGGTCAGCGGGATCAGCCCCATCACGCCGCCCGCGATCACGAACACCTGGAGCGCGACGATCGACGCGAGCCCGATCGAGAGCAGCCGCCCGAAGGAGTCGCGCAGGGCGAGGCCCGCCCGGTAGCCGCGCTCCACGAGCAGGGCGTAGAGCAGGAAGATCGCGCAGAGCCCGGTGAGGCCGAGCTCCTCGCCCGCCGTCGCCAGGATGAAGTCCGACTTCGCGGCGAAGCCGATGAGGATGGAGTGGCCCATGCCGAGCCCGGTGCCGAGCATCCCGCCGGCCGCGAACGCGAAGAGGGACTGGGCGAGTTGGTTGGGTCCCTGCCCCGCGTCGATGGAGGCGAAGGGGTGCAGCCAGTCCTCCACGCGGCTGTGCACATGCGGTTCGAGCGAGCCGACCGCGAACGCGCCGAGCGCGGCGAGCAGCAGGCCGACCGCGATCCAGCCGGTGCGGCCCGTGGCGACGTACAGCAGGATCACGAAGAGCCCGAAGAACAGCAGCGAGGTGCCGAGGTCGCGTTCGAGGACGAGTACGCCGACGCTGAGCAGCCAGATGGCGACGATGGGTCCGAGGACGCGGCCGGTGGGCAGTTGGAGGCGCCGGAAGCGCCAGATGGTGCGGCCGGTGTAGGCGAGCGCGTTGCGGTTGGCCGCGAGATAGCTGGCGAAGAAGATCGCGAGCAGGATCTTGGCGAACTCGCCGGGCTGGATGGAGAATCCGCCGATCCTGATCCAGATCCGGGCGCCGTTCACGGCGGGGAAGAAGATCGGCACGATCATCAGGACCAGCGCGGTGACCACGGACAGATAGGCGTAGCGCTGCAGCACGCGGTGGTCGCGCAGGAACAGCACGACGGCGATGAACAGGCCGACGCCGATGGTCGACCAGATCAACTGGGTGGGCGCGGCCTCGTCGTTCGGGGTCTCCAGGTCGAGCCGGTAGATGAGCACGAGGCCCAGGCCGTTGAGGAGCACCGCGATCGGCAGGAGCAGCGGATCGGCGTACGGGGCACGGAAGCGGACCACGAGGTGCGCGACGAGCGCGAGCACGCCGAGCCCGGCGCCGTAACCGGCGGCGCCGGGCGGAACGGTGCCGTTCTTGGCGAGGCCGACGTCGCAGTAGCCGTACACGGAGAGCAGGACGGCGACGACGAGCAGCGCGAGTTCGGTGCCACGGCGCTTGGGGACGCGGACGGCGGGGACCGCGGGGGGAGCGGAGCCCGCTTTTGTTCCGGTCATGCCGGGAACGTAGCAAGCAACCGGCCCTAAAGTCCGTTTATGTCGACTATGTCGACCTTTAGGGGGAGCCCGGGGCGCTCAGCACCAGCGCGGGGCCTGCCCGATGTTGGCGATGTAGTGCGCGGCGCCCCACGCCCAGGTCCCGTCCGTGAGGAGGTACCAGAGGTTGTTGTGGCCGATGTGGTCGCCGGTCGTCTTGCAGAAGATGGTGACGACCTTGCCGTACGGCTCGCTGCGGACGACCTGGCTGCCGCGGGTGGGGGCGTCGCGGAGCAGGAGCCCGGTCTTGGCCGTGACGCGGCCCTTGTAGACGGGCGGCGGGTTGTTGGCGTCGTCCAGGGCGACGGCGGGGCCGGCGACGGTCAGCACGGCGAGGGCGCCACCGGCGCCGAGTATGCCGAGCCGGGTGGCGGTGGTCCGCAGGGACATGGGGCCTCCTTGGGGAGTGTTGCGGCATCGCTTAAGCCGCAATTCACCGTAAGAGGGGCATCTTGCGCGCGCAAAGGCGAGATGTGCCCCGTCAGGGGCGCGGGGAACTGCGCGAGCAACCACGAAAAAGCCGCAGTCGCGTCTGCTCGGTACTCCGCAGACGCGACTGCGGCTTTTCGCGCGCTGAGCGCGCAGTTCCCCGCGCCCCTTACGGGGCGCTGTCCTCGGCAGGCTCCGCGTAAGGCAACGTCAGCGTGGCCACGGCCCCGCCGTCCTCCGCGTTGGTGAACGCAAGCCGCGCGCCGAGCACCCGCGCCTGGCCGAGCGCGATGGTGAGCCCCAGCCCGTGCCCCTTGGTCGTCCCCTCCGTACGGAACCGCTGCGGCCCGTGCTCCACCAGGTAGTCCGGATAGCCGTCCCCGTGGTCCCGCACGGTGACGACGGGCCCGTCGACGGTCACGAGCACCGGATCGCGCCCGTGCTTGAGCGCGTTGGCGACGAGATTGCCGAGCACCCGCTCGAGCCGCCGCCGGTCGGTCTCCACGCACACGTCGCGTACGACGACGAGTTCCGTACCGGCGCCGGAAGAACGTACGACCCGCTCCGCCAGTGGAGCGAGTCGATGGGCGTCCAGGTCCACCCGCTCGCTCTTCGCGTCGAGCCGGGAGATCTCCAGGAGGTCCTCGGTCAGCGTGCGCAGCGCGGCCACCCGGTCCCTGACCAGTTCGGTGGGGCGGCCCGGCGGCAGCAGCTCGGCCGCCGCGTGCAGGCCGGTCAGCGGGGTGCGCAGCTCGTGCGCCACGTCCGCGGTGAACCGCTGCTCGCTCAGGAGCTTGCCCTGCAGCGAGGACGCCATCGTGTCCAGGGCGCCCGCCACCGCGGCGACCTCGTCCTGGTGGCGCGGCGTCCCCTTGGCGGACGGGCCCGAGTGCGGGTCGTTGACGCGTGCGTCGAGGTCGCCAGCGCTGATCTTCCTGGCGACCTGCGCCGTCAGGTGCAGGCGCCGCGTCACGCGCGTCACGGCGAACGCGCCGACCAGGAGCGTCGCGCCGATCGCGAGGACGGAGGAGCCGAGGATGGCCCGGTCGAGGCCGTCGATGGTGCGGGCGCCCTGGGCGTAGTCGACCCGGACGGCGATGGCCCGGCCCCCGTCGGCGGGCCCCGCGGCCCACATCGTCGGCCCGGACTCGTGGGCCGCGACCATCGTGCCGCGCTGCCCGCTCACCGCGAGGTCCCGCAGGCCCTGGGGCAGGCCCGCCGGGTCGACGCCCGCGCCGGGGCCGAGCCGGTCGCCCGCCTCGTACCGCTCGGTGACCTCTTCGAGGCGGCTGAGGGCGCGTTCGCGGGCCTGGCTGACGGTCTGGTTGGTCACCGAGACGTGCACGAGCGCGCCGAGCATGGCGGCGAGTCCGCAGCACATGACGGTGATGAAGACGGCCGCCTTCCAGGTGAGCGTCGCCGTCCAGGCGGGAAGCCGCGGCCCGCGCGGCTGCCGGCGGCTCATCGGCCGGCGCTCTCGGTGGGGGACGCGCTCCGGGAGGGCGAAGGGCGGGGCGTCTTGGGGCGGGGCGCGTTCGCCGAGCGCACGATCTCGTCGCGGGTCGGCAGCATCGTCTTCTGGTGCGCGTCCCAGGACCAGACGGTGTGGTACTCGTACCCCGGCAGGCTGGAGATGGCGCGGATGATCAGGTCGCGCCCGGCCAGCTCCACGCCGAGCACCGCGTCGCTCATCTCCATGATCTGCGTCAGCTGCCCGTCCTCCTCGGCGTAGACGCGGATGTCGAGATTGTCGTCGGGTGTGGAGACGCCGACGATCAGGTCGTCCTTGCCGTCGCCGGTCAGATCGCGGTAGTACGCCTTGAGGACGGGGCAGCGGCCCTTCGCGCCGGAGTTGTCGTGGGCGCAGTCCGCGAGCCGCTCGACGGTCTTGCGGTACGCGGAGTCGGTGGGCTCGTACGTCCCGGGGTTCTCGGTGAAGTCCGCGCGGACGACGTCGGCCGGATCCACCTTGTGCAGATCGCCGTCCGGCACCTTGACGCCCTTGACCTTCACGCTCTCTATGGCGCCGTAGTCCTCGGCGGGCGCGGACGGCGACGGCAGGTCGGGCCACAGGTGTGCGGGGCCCTCGGCGGTCGGAGTCGCCCCGGCACTACGCAGCCCGCCCGGGTCGCCGCAGCCGCCGGCGAGGAGCGCGGCGGCGACGATGAGGGCCGCGGCGACCGCGGTCCTGCTGCGCTTCACAGCACTCCTGCCTGCCGCGGGGCGCGGCCTGTCGTGACACCAGGCCTGTTGTTACGACACCAGGTCGGCGTAGAGAATGATGTTGTCCGAGCGGTGACCGCCCACGATCGGCCCGCCGCAGGTCAGCAGGCGCAATTCGGGTCGGTCGGTCGCCCCGTACACCTTATTGGTGGGGAAGTCCTTCTTGTCGACCTGCTGGATCTCGCGGACCTTGAACGTCGCCGTGCTGCCGTCCGCGCGCGGCACCTCGATGGTGGCACCGACCTTGACCTTCGCGACGTTCTTCATCAGCGCGGGGCCGTTCGCGGTGTCGTAGTGCGCGACGATCACGGCGGCGCCCTTCTCGCCGGGCGTGACGCCGCCGGTCCACCAGCCGGGCTCCTCCGCCTTGTCCACCGGCGGCACCTGGAGTTCCTGGTCCGCGCCCACGCCCAGATCGAGCATCGAGGTGGCGTCGACGCCCGCCGAGGGGATCCGCAGCCCGGTCGGCTTCGACGCCTTCAGCGGAGCCGTGGCCTGCTTGGCCTGTGTGGTGGCGGCGTTGTGGACCTTCACGTCGGGCGCGGGGTCGCCCTTGCCGCCCTGGCCGCAGGCGATCAGGCCGATGCCGAGGGTCGCGATGAGGGCCGCGGAGGCGGCGATGCGGGTGGTGTGGCGGCGGGGCGGCCCGGCGGGCGCCTCGGCGGGCTCGAAGTCGGTGGGCGTGCTCACGGGGACTCCTGGGGGAGGGGAGGGGCTGAATGTCGGCCCCTGTGGAGGGGGTGATTCAGCCCCTCCGGCGTTGGTAGGAGCGGGGTCTGGGGGGTCTCAGGGATGTCAGGAGTCCGTACGGCCCCGGCGCAGCATGGCGAAGCCGAGCCCCGCCGCCCCCGCCGCCGCCATGCCGCCGCCCGCCACCAGGAAGGCCGGGTCGCCTGCGCCGCGCACGCCTTCCGCACCGGCCTTGACGCCGCCCTTGGGCGTGACGGTCTTGTCGCCCGTGCGCGGCTGCGGGGTGGCCTTCTGGTCCTTCTTGCCGGTGTCCTTCTTGTCCTTGCCGTTCAGGTAGGTGATGCCGATGTGCCCGTTGGAGGGGTACAGCTCGTACTTCACGCCGCCCTGCGTCACCGTCGGGTGGGTCGCGGAGAGCGTGGCGATCTGCTGCCCCTTGAGGGAGATCGTCGCGACGTACGAGCCGCCGCGCTTCTGGATCTTGGCCTTGGCGCCGTTGCCGAGGGTGACCTCGTAGACCTCCGCCTTGGGCTGCTGCGTCGGCTGCTGCGACGGCGTCCGGTCCGGTGCCGGGGGCTGGCTCTGCGAGGCCGTCGGTTCGGGTGACGGCGTGTCCGCGAAGGCACCGGCTGCCGGTATGAGCAGGGCGCCACCGACGAGGGTGGAGACGGCGGCGGTACGGAGGAGGGTGTGGCGGCGGTGGGTGCTCACGGGGCGTTCCTTACGGTCGGTCGGCTGGTCGCTCCGGTGCGATCGGGTGGACAGCTACGAAGTTAGATGTCCGCTATTGCGGCACTTCGTCGGCTATGTAACAGCGCGCCATAGCTGTGCAGGCAGTGCCGTTACGGGACCGCAGGGACATCGCGGAGGGACCGGGCGAACTCGGCTCAAAGACGCCCCAACTTCCGTCCGCCGCAACCGGCTTCTTGCCCCGTGGCGTCCGGCCTGCTCCCATGGTCGAGGGGGTGGTGGTGCATGAGCGGACTGCGCGTCGTACCGGCTCGGAGGCATGGCCAGGAGCGGTTGTACGTCTGCCTCGCGGACGGCAGGAACGTGGCGTGGTACGACCGGGAGTCGTCCCGCGTGAACCTGCTGAGCGAGGACCGCGAGGCCGAGGTGCTCGACGCCCTCGCGCCCTTTCTGACCGGCCAGGTCGCGGTGGGCCCGCCACCGGTGCCCACACCCGTCGAGCTGGCCCGCCTCGCCCTCCACCCCGACGACGACCTCGCCCCGAACCGGTCGGGCGAGGCCCTGCGGATCGAGCTCGAGCGCGACCCGGTGCCGCCCCGCAGGCTGCGCGGCGACGCCCGGCACCGCGCCCTCGCCGCGGAGCGCGCGGTCGGCGACGCCCTCGACGGGCTCGAAGGCGCGGGCTGGCGGGTGCTCCACTCGATTCCGCTGCCCGGCGGCGCCCGCATCCACCATCTGCTGATCGGGCCCGGCGGCCTGTTCTGCGTGGGCACCCTCGCCGTCCGCAAGCAGCGGGTGCGCATCGCCGACCCGATGGTCACCGTCGGCCGCGGCGACCCCGTCCCGCTCCTGCGCGGGCTGCGGTCCGACGCGGGCCGGGCCTCCTTTGCGCTGACGGCGGAGGTCCGCCCCGTCCTGGCCCTCGCCGGGACGGGGGTGGCGGACCTGCACCTCGCGGCGCCACCGCGCGATGTGCGGGTCCTGCGCGAGGCGGACCTGCCGGGCCTCGCCCACCTCGGCGGGGTCCTCAAACCGGCCGACGTGGAGGCGCTGCACGCGCTGGCCAGGGACCGCCGCACCTGGCAGCGGGTCTGACCGCGCGCTGCCCCTCCGGTGACTACAGGTTGTCGCCCCAGCCGCCCTGGATCATGGTCTGGAAGGCCCAGGACCCGCCGCGCCTGATCAGGATGTCGGCGTAACGGAGCCGCTGCGTCTCGCCGTGGGCCGTCATCACTGAGTCGGTGAAGACGACGGCCATCGCGGGGGAGAGGAAGACGGGCGTGCGCGTGGACTCGAAGGTGATGTCCTCGCTCCCCTCTCCCATCACATGCGTCATGGTCGTCACGAACTGCTCGCGGTCCCACTGCGCCGCCCGCCCGTCGCCCGCGGAGTCGTCGCTGACCAGGTTGAGCGGGAAGACGGCCAGGTCGGCCATGCGCTCCACGTCGCGCTTCGCGCTGTGCGCGTCGTACGCGGCGAACCAGGCGTCCAGGCTCGCGCGGTCCTCGTCGGTCGGCACGTATCCGGTCTCGGGAAGAAGGGTCACGCGGTCTCCTCCGTGGTCCTCGATGATTCATCAAGTTTGACTACTGGCTGACAGGAAAGGTATGCCGCGAAGTCGGGCTAGTCAAACTTGATTAATGGTGATGCCGGTCACGTACGAACCCGCACGGGAGGAGCCCTCACCGGAAGCGCACCACGACCGCCGTCGCGTGCCGGGTCGTGTGCTGCCGCACCTCGACCAGGACCACCGGCTCCGCGGGCAGCGCCGCATACGTGACCTCGCCGATGCCGATCGCCGTCGCGACGCCCTCGCCCGCGGGCTCCGGCAGCAGCTGGGCCGCGGCCGACCGCACCGCGGGGGACAGCGGCGACGACACCACGGGCGTGCCGTCCCCGGGCAGCACCAGGACCAGCGCCTGGGGGCGTGCGGGGCTGCCCGTGCAGCCGACGACCACCGCGTCGCGGGTGTCGCTGTGCCGCAGCTTCAGCCACGCGCGCGTGCCGCCCCGGTACGCACCGTCGAGCCGCTTGATCACCAGACCCTCGACGCCGGTGGCGGGCAGCGTCTCGTACCAGGTCAGGGCCAGTTCGCGGTCGGTCGTCGAGGGGACCGCCTGGAGGGGCGGACCGAGCGGCTCCAGGAGTCGTACGAGACGGGCCCTGCGCTCTTCGTAGGGTGCGCCGCGGATGTCCTCGCCGTCCTCGGTGAGCAGGTCGAACGCGGCGTACGAAGCGGGCAGGGTCCTGGCGAGGAGGGCGGCACGCGCGCGCGTGGCCGCCGCCCGCTGCTGCACGGCGGCGAAGTCGATGCGCCCCTCGGCCCACACCACGACCTCGCCGTCCAGGACCGTACCCACGGGCAGCCGCCCCGCCGCCTCCGCGAGGTCAGGGAAGGCGGTCGTGACCAGGCGTCCGGAGCGCGCCTGCAGCGTCACCCGGCCGTCCGCCGGGCGGTGGACGACCAGGCGGTGCCCGTCGAACTTGGGCTCGTAGGCCCAGCCGCCGCCCTCCGGCAGCGCGCTCACGGACTCGGCGAGGGCGACCCGCACCGGCGGCGCCGGGTTCATCGCGCCGCCCGTGCGGGCAGCGGTCTGGCCCGGTTGAGGTTGATGAGCGGGCCGAGCAGGTCCCCGTACCGCCGAAGGCGCGGCGCGATGTCGTCCGCGAGGAAGACAAGGCGCGCCGGGTCGTCGCAGTCCTCGATCTCCGCCCAGGTCACGGGGGTGGAGACGGTCGGCTCGGGGCGGGCCCGCAGGGTGTAGGGGGTGGCGGTGGTCTTGGCGGCGGCGTTCTGGCTGAAGTCGACGAAGACCTTCCCCGGGCGCAGGCTCCGCGTCATCCGGTGCACGACGAGCCCGGGCAGCGCCCGCTCGGCCTCGACGGCCAGGTCCTTCGCGTACGCCGTGACCCGTTCGGCGGGGGTCGGTTCCAGCGGTACGAGCAGATGCAGTCCCTTGCTGCCCGACGTCTTCGCGTACACGTGGAAACCGTCCGCCGTCAGCCGCTCCCGCAGCCACAGCGCGGCCCGGCAGCACTCCACGACGGTGGCCGGGGCGCCGGGATCCAGGTCGAGCACGAGCCGGTCGGCCCGCCCCGGGGCGTCCGCCTGCCACTGCGGGGTGTGGAACTCGGTCACCAGATTGGCCGCCCACATCAGGGTGGCCAGGTCCTGTACGAGGATCTGCCGCGCGGTGCCGTCGGAGCGGGGCACGTCGGCGGTGCGGACCCATGAGGGGGTGCCCGGGGGCACGTTCTTCGCGAAGAAGCGCTGTCCTTCGGGGCCGTCCGGGTAGCGCAGGAAGGAGACGGGCCGGTTGTGGAGGTGGGCGAGGAGGGCGCCGGCGGTGCTGGCGTAGTAGTGCAGCATCTCGCCCTTGGTGAAGCCGCCCGCCGGATACAGGACCTTCTCCAGGTTGCTGAGCGCGAGCCGCCGCCCCTCCACCTCGGTGATCGGCGTCATACGATGAGAGTCCCACAAAACGGCACAAACAGACCGTCCCCCCCATCCCAGCGAGAGGTGCCGGACGTGCGATCCATATGGAACGGTGCGATCTCCTTCGGCCTGGTCAGCATCCCGATCAAGCTCGTGAACGCCACCGAGAACCACTCGGTCTCCTTCCGCCAGATCCACACCGAGGACGGCGGCCGGATCCGCTACCGCAAGGTGTGCGAGCTGGAGGAGCGCGAGGTCACGTCGGCGGAGATCGGCAAGGGGTACGAGGACGCGGACGGCTCGATCATCCCCATCACGGACGAGGACCTGGCCGCGCTGCCCATCCCGACCGCCAAGACCATCGAGATCGTCGCCTTCGTCCCCGCGGACCGCATCGACCCGCTCCAGATGGACACCGCGTACTACCTCTCGGCGAACGGGGTGCCCGCCGCCAAGCCCTACACGCTGCTGCGCGAGGCGCTCAAGCGGAGCAAGAAGGTGGCCATCGCCAAGTTCGCGCTCCGGGGCCGTGAGCGGCTCGGCATGCTGCGCGTGGTCGACGACGTGATCGCCATGCACGGACTCCTGTGGCCGGACGAGATCCGGGTCCCCGAAGGCGTCGCCCCCGACGCGCACGTCACCGTCCGCGACGCCGAACTCGACCTGGCGGACGCCCTGATGGACACCCTCGGCGAGGTGGACATCTCCTCGCTCCACGACGACTACCGCGAGGCGGTCGAGGAACTCATCGCCGCGAAGGTCGAGGGCACGGCCCCCGCCGGGCAGAGCCCCGCGGCCGATGCGGGCGGCGGCAAGGTCATCGACCTGATGGCCGCCCTGGAGAGCAGCGTCCGCGCGGCCCGTTCGGCGCGGGGCGAGGCCGCCGGCGACGACGCGGTGGCGGACGTGACCCCGCTGCCCGCCCGCCGCGCCAAGTCGGCTTCGGCGTCCCGCAAGTCGGCTCCCGCGACGCCCAAGCAGGTGGGCGGCAAGAAGTCGACGGCCACCAAGAAGAAGGCGGCTGCGCCCGCGCCCGCGAAGAAGACCGCGTCGAAGCCGGCGCAGACGGCCCGCAAGACGGCCACGGCGACGAAGAAGACGACGCAGAAGAAGTCGGCCACGACGAAGAAGACGACGGCGAAGCGGCGCGCGTCGGCGTGAGCGGGGCTGGGGGCGCGGCCGGGAGCGCGGGCCGGTCTTGTGCCCCCGGGCCGGTCTTGTGCCCCCGGGCCGGTCTTGTGCCCCCGGGCCGGTCCTGTGCCCCCGGGCCGGTCCTGTGCCCCCGGGCCGGTCCTGCGCCCCGCCCCCGCCGGGCGTCACCCCACCCGGGCGTCCTCGGTCTCGGTGCGGCTCAGGGCGGCGGCGAACACCTTGCTGATGTACGGCAGATGGGCGTCGAGGAAGAAGTGGCCGCCCGCCAGCACATGGCAGTCGAAGGAGGCGGACCGCGTCTCCTGGGCCCAGGCCTGGGCGCCTTCGAGCGTGACGCGCGGGTCGCTCTCGCCGGTCAGCACGACGACCGGGCAGTCGAGGCGGGGACCCTCGCGGTGGACGTGGTCGTCCAGGAGCTGATAGTCGGCGCGCATCGGCGGCAGGATGAGCGGCAGCAGATCGGGGTCGTCGAGGAGTTCGTCGGCCGTGCCGGACAACTGCCGCATGTCTTCGAGGAGTTCGGCGTCGGTCAGCTCGCGGGCCGGGCGCGGTCCCGCGTAGCGCTGGGGCATCGAGGGTGCCTGCCGTCCGGAGACGAACAGGGCCACGGGCGGCCGTCCCTCGGCCGTCAGGCGCCGCGCGGTCTCGTACGCGATGACCGCGCCCATGCTGTGCCCGAACAGGGCGAGCGGCGCGTCGCCCGGGCGCTGCGGGAGCGCGCCGAGCACCGCGTCGACGATCTCGTCCGCCCGCTCGGCGAACGGCTCGCCGTGCCGGTCCTGGCGGCCCGGGTACTGCACGACCAGCGGCTCCACCGCGCCGCTCACGGCGGCCGAGAAGGGGTGGTAGGCACTGGCCGAGCCGCCCGCGTGCGGGAAGCAGAGCAGCCGGGTCGCGGCCTCGGGGGTGGGGTGGAAGCACCGTATCCAGTCGCTCACTTGCCGCGTCCTCTCGTGATGTGTGGTGCGTGCGTCGTGCAGGTGTCGTGTATCGCCCGTGCTCACATCTGTGGCTCTGTACGTCCCGGACAGGATGTCACCCCTTGGCCCGAGCCCAGGCGCTGACGAACAACTCGTGTACGGGGACGGGCGCAAGCAGCCGCAGGAAGGGGCCCGTGGTCTCCCCTGCCGTGTCGGAATCGGCCAGGTGGAGGCCGAGCTTGGCGGTCTCCAGCGGCAGGTGCGGCGCCTTGACCTCCGTCCAGCCGCCCGGCACGAACGCCGTGCGTCCCGCGCGCGGACGCTTGTCCGTCCGCACGGCGCCCGCCGCGACCAGCTCCGCCTGAACGGCCTTGTGGCGGGCGGCCGTCCAGGAATTCCAGCGCCGGATGTCCCGGTCGACAGGACGCGCCAGGGCGAGCAGCTGCAGATGGAGCGCCGCCGCGTCCGTCCCGACGCCGAGCGTCCCGGCGACCTCGGCGACCAGCTCGGGGGCGCTCAGGCGCGGGTCGAGCTCGTAACCGCCCGCGGGGACCGGGGATTCGGCGGCGCGCTCGACCATGCGGGCCAGGCCGCCGCCGTCGTACAGCGTCTGGATCTGCCGTACGCGAAGGAGCAGGTCCGGCAGGTCGAGCTGCGCGCACAGCCGCTCCACGCGCGCGACCTTGCGGGGATCGTCGAGGCCGCGGGGGCGGATGAAGACGTCGCCCCAGCGCCCGCCTGCGACGATCAGCCCGTCGTCGTACGCCACGACGGGCTCGCCGCCGCTGCCTCCGCTGCCGTCGCCGTACGCACGGGCGCGGGCCTCGTCGGAGAGCCGCACGGGATGCCGGTCGGGCCCGAAGTGGCGCTCGAACCCGGCAGGGCCGCCCGGGACTTCGTGCCGTCCCAGGGGCAGGAGCAGGTCCGGGGAGCGGAGCCAGTCGCTCAGCTTTCCGTACAGCTCGGCGGCCCGCCGCTGGGCGAGGTCGCCGACCGGGCGCTCGGTGAGGGCCCACGCGAGGACGGAGGGCAGCGTGAGGTGGGTGAGGTCCCAGGTGTACGCGGGGCGGAAGGGAGAGCCGTCCGGGCGGGCGTGGTGGGGGTCGAGGCCGCCGTATCCGTTGTCGAGGAGGACGCGATGGCGGGGGTCGGTCGGCACGTCCTGCGCCGTGGAACCGGCAAGGACCAGGGCCCAGTCGGCGCCGAGGCCGAGGTCGCCCGCCAGGGCGTCGGCGAGGTCCTCGTCCACGTACGGCCGCGCGCCGATCCGCTCGTTCCACACCCCGGCCATGCGCCGCGCGGCGGCGACGGCACCGGGGCCCGTCCACAGCTCCGCGAAGTCGGCGGCGTCGGACGGCAGTCCGGCGGCGAGGATCTCCCGCCGTCCGGCGAGGCCCAGCTTCGCGAACGCGTCGCGGTACTCCTGCTGGATCTCCTTGCCCGCGCGGTAGGGCGCGGCGCGCAGCAGCTTGCGGTGCTCGTCGGGGTCGCCCCTGCCGGGCAGCCCGTCGAGCACGAGCCGCCCGACGGCCCGCCGCACCCCGGTCAGACGGCAGAACTCCTCGACGGCTTCGGCCCCCGGGGCGAAGGGGCCGTGCGCGCCGAGCAGTTCGAGCAGACGGCCGATGCGCGCGGCCTCGTCCCGCTCGACCACCACGGTCACCGGGTCCTCCGTCCCGTCGGGCGCGGGCTCCGAGGCCCGCTGCACGAAGCGCAGCACGGGGTCGGGGCGCTGCGCGAACCGGCGGTCGGCGAGCGCGGAGGCGACCACGCGGTGCCCGGCGGCCCGGCATGCGGCGATCGCGGACTCGGGGGCCCGGCCGGTGCGCCAGCCTTCCCCCTGACCGGTGCCGCCGCCCTCGCCCCCGGGCGCCGCGAACGGCTGCTCTCGCCACACCCGCAACAGCTCGGCCAACGCCGCCCGTTCGGCATCGGGGGTGGACGCGGTGGCCGTGCGCCAGGCGACCGCGTCGGTGTGGCCGAGCAGCGGGGTCCAGTCGGCCGGGGGAGCCGGGGTGCTCAGGCGGCGGGTGTCGTCGTCGATCTCGCCGCGGAGGAAGAGCCCGTCCGCGGCCAGTGCCGTGAGTGTGGCGGGGAGCGGTCCCGCGGGGGCCGGTGCGTGGCCCCACGGCTCGTCGAGGACGGCGCGCAGCGCGGCCTTGAGGTCGGAGTCGGGGATCTCCGCCCGCGGCGCGACCGGCGAGGGCGCCCGCATGATGTCGACGAGCCGCGACAGCTCGACGCGCCGCCGCAGGATGTCCGCGGCCCGCAGGGCGGTCCGTACGACCGCGTCGGCGATGTGCTCCTCGGTCACCCCGGGCAGCAACCGGCCGAGCACGTCCCGCACTTGGGCTGCGGTGCCGCCCTGCCGCGCCGCGTCGAGCAGGGCCCGCGCCGTGCCGTCGGTGGCCGCGCGCAGGGCCTGGGAGGACGCCGGGTCGCGCGGCGTGAGGAAGTGCCAGAAGGCGGGCGGCGGCGCGGGCAGCCGCCCCGCAGTGTTCAGCCGGTCGCGCTTCTCCAGGCCGCGCCCCGCACCGCGCAGGCGCAGCCAGTCCTTGTCGGGGAAGCCCGGCAGCTCCCACAGGAGCGAGCCGTCCGCCGCGGAGTGGCAGCGCACCCGGTCGGTCTCGGCGAGCACACCGTCCTCGCCGCCCCCGGGCATGCGCAGGATGCCCCAGGGCGTCTGCCCCTGCCGCGTGATGCGGAACTGGGCCCGGCGTCCGTCGATGCCCTCCAGGGCGAACCGCCGGGTCTTCTCGGGGTCGCGGGTGCGGTGGAGGACGCGGCAGCCGACAAGGCCGTCGGCCTGGCCCAGCGGCGAGGCGCCCGCACCGGCGGGCAGCCGCGCGAGCGAGATCTCGTCCGGGTCGAGCGCCATGCCCTCCTCGGCGGCGGGCGCGCCGGGGAAGTCGGGCAGGCCGCCCGGTGCGCCGCGCTCGCCGGTGGCCGGGTCGAAGCGCGCCCAGGCGTCCCGTCCGCCGCGGCGGAATCCCTCGTTCCCGAAGTGGCTCGAGCCCCAGTACCGGCTGCCGTCGCTCAGCTGCTGCTCGTGGTCGGCGATGCCGCAGCGGTCACCGGGGCGCAGCACGCGCTGCCCGTCGTACCGTCCCTGGCCGTCCGCGCTCTCGAACTGGAACCCGAGCGCGCCGTCGATCGACCCGCCGAACGGCACCATGCCCAGGGGGTCTTCGGGCCGGAACACGTCGTCGGGCCTGTCCGACCAGAAGGCCTGGCTGACGAGCGGCATGACGTCCTTGACGCTCCAGCCCACCAGGAACCGTCCGCCCGCATAGTGCACCGTGTGCATCGTGGCGTCGTCCGGGATCCCGAACTCGCAGACCGCGCGCCGCCGTTCATGGTCGACGGCGATGGCGCGCCCACGGGAGTACACGGTGAGCACGGGCCACGTGCAGGTGACGGACAGCGCGTCGCCCTCGGGGAACTCGGCGAGCGCCTCCTCCAGGGCGGGCCAGCCGAACTCCTCGACCAGGCCGCCCCGCAGCGCCCGGCCGAGCGGCCCGACCAGGTCCAGCTCCGCCAGGGCCTCCGCCAGGCCGCCGAGCGCGGCCACGGTGGGCCGGTCGAGCAGCGAACCGAGTTCCTGGAGGGCCTCGTCGGCCCCGGCGACGCCGCCCCCGCGCAGCTCCTTGAGGAGCCGCTCGATCCGCTCGTGGACCTCGGCGCCGATGCCCGCGTTGTCCGGAAGGAGCGCGAGGGCGGTGCCGCGCCGCACGCGCGCGTGGACGGTGCCTTCGAGCCGCGCGCCGAAGACGGGGTCCTCCGCGAGGGCCTTCAGGTCCCGGTGCGAGCGCTCGCCCCAGTAGTGCAGCCCGACCCGCTCGCCCGGGTCGTGCACCGGGACCCCGGCCGCGATGCAGGCGTCCAGGAGGTCGGCGTCGAGGCCGGTGTAGGAGGACCACTTGGTCCGGTGCAGCCGGACACTCCGGTCTTCGCCGCGCAGTCGCGGCGCGATGCGGGCCACCAGGTCGAGGAGCTCCACGGGCATCTGCCGCCGCCGCACCCCGCCGCCCTCGCGCTGGAAGGCGTACGCCGCGGAGAACCGCTCGAGCCACCCGACGAGACCGCCCTGGGGCACCGCGCGCCCCGCGGTCACCGCGTCGAGCGCGCCGCAGGCGTCCAGCATCCGCAGCCAGGCGCCGCCGTCGGTGTCGTTGGTGGGGAAGATCTCCCACAGGTCGCCGCTCAGGGCGTCCCCCGCGGGCTGCCCGGAGGCGGTGAACACCCGTGCCGCCGCGTCGAACAGGGCGTCGGGCACGGCCTTCCCCGCGGCCCTGCGCAGCGTCTCCCCGAGTACCCCGGCCTCTTCCGCGACGCCGAGTCCCGCACCCCGCGCGGACGCCCGCACGCGTGTCGCCAGATCCGCGCCGAGCCCGGCCGGGGAACCGGCCCAGGCGTCGAGGAAACGTACGAACTCCTGATGGGCCCGCTCCCCGGGGAACGCGGCGGCAAGCGCCCGCTGGTGGGCGCCCATCTCCTTGGCGGGCAGGGCTCCCGCGCGCGCGTAGAGCAGCGCGTTCGCCACCTGGAACGTCTCGTCGACGGGCAGCCGGTGTTCCTTCTCGGCCCGCCGGGCCAGGCCGTACGCCTTCCCGGCGTGCCGGGGGCCGAGGCCGCAGAGCCGGTGCCCCACGGTGTCCCAGAACCACGGCAGATGGGCGGGCGGCAGCCGCTCGGCCCGCAGCGCGAGCACTCCCATGGCCTGCCCGGGCTTCTCGTACGCCCCGCGCAGGTCGTCCCGCACCGTCTCGACCAGGTCCTCGGCGGAGCTCAGCGCGGCGGGGTCGTGGGCGCGGACCCAATCGACGTACACGGTCGACGAGTTCGCCCGGCGGGGGAGTGCGACAGTCATACGAGCGATCATGGCACGCAGCACTGACAACGCCGGGGCGGCCGGGACAGGGCCGCCCCGACCGTCCCTGAGGGCCTACTGGCCGGTCGACCTGCCGAAGTACTCCAGCTCGGCGATGGCCACCTGACGCTTGTCCGACGCCCCGTACGCGGAGCGCAGCACCAGCCGCGCGGAGACCGCGTCGCGGACGCGCACGTCGACCTTCTGCACGCCGCCGTCGTTGATGCGGCGGTGCATGGTGCGCTCCTTGCCCGACGAGTCGGTCACCACGAGGTCGAACTCCATGGGCCTTGCCTGCTCGGCGGCCTGCGCGGTGCGCGGCGAAGTGCCGGGCGTGATCAGCAGGTTGAGCAGATCGGTGGGCTGGCCGAACTCGGCCTGCAGCCACTGGCCCGCCGAGTCGCCCGAATAGCCCGTCCCCCACCAGGTGTTGGAGTAGCCGTCGAAGGCCACCTTGGGGGCGTGCTTCGGCGCGGAGTGCGAGGCGCTGAAGGTGGTCGGGCGCACCGGGACCCGCTTGGCGAAGTGGTCCTGCACGGCCCGTGCGGCGGGCGGCCCGCCGAAGATGCCGCCGAGCACCAGGCCGACGACCGCAGCGGCCACCAGGGCGCGGGCGATCCAGCGGGTGCGGTCCCGGTTGAGGCGCGGCCGCTGACCGGCGTACGGGCCTTCGGCGGCCGGGCCCGACATGTCCTTCAGGGGGCTCGCGCAGCTGCGGCAGAAGTGCCTGCGCGGCGCGTTGAACGCCCCGCAGCTCGGGCACGGCGGCCCCGACTCGGGCTCGGCGGGCACGGCGGCCTGACGCACCCGCGGCCGCGCCGCCTCGGGCCGTCCGGGCAGCACGCCGCCGGGCGCCTCGGGGCGCGCGGTGGGCTCGGCGGCCTCGGGGACCGGCACGAGCAGCGACCTGATCGCCGTGTCGGAGTGCCCGGGCCGGGGCGGTTCGTTGCCGTCCGTCCCGGAGTGCGCCGCGGGCTGCGCGGGCTGCGCAGGGGCGGCGGGCTCGGCGGGCGGGGCGGGCGGGGTGGGGGCGGCCGTCGGCAGCGGGACGGTGGTCGCCGCGGCGCCGGGCACGGCCTCGCGCGCGTGGTCGGGCGCCGCGGCCGGGGGCAGGTCGGGCGTGGCGGAGTCCGCGGGGCCCGCGGTGCCCGTCGGGGCGGCCGGGGTGTCCCAGCGCAGGAACGCGCCGCAGGAGTCGCAGAACGACTGGCCGTGCTGCCGGGCCGGGGTGCCGCACTCGGGGCAGGGAGCGGTGCTGGAAGGGGAGTTGGGGGTGTCGGACATCTCAGGCTTCTCGGGCATTCTCGTGATCCTTCAGGGAAGGTGCGGTGGTCACCTCGGCCGTGAAGGGGAGGTGGGCGGGGCGGGCCGCGGCGACGACGGCGTTGAGGCGGTGCGCGTCCACCGACGCGGGGTCGCGCACCCGCAGGGCGATGTGCAGGGCGGGGCGCGGGGTGCCGGGGAAGGCGCCGAGCGGGCGCGCCGACCACGTCGCACCGCCGCTCTCGGTGATCTCGGGACGGACGCCGAAGGCGAGTTCGACGGCGGCGGACAGACCGCGGCGGGTGCCGCGGACGCGGTGCAGGGCGACCGCGGAGGCCACCGCGTGGCGGCGCAGCGGCAGCGGCTCCGTGCCGTCGAGCTCCGTGCCGACCCAGTCCGTCAGCCAGCCGAGGAAGTCCTCGGGCGCCAGGGCGGGCGTGAAGTACGCCTCCAGGCAGTCCAGGACGGTGAACACCGGGGCCAGCACGACGTCGAGGCCGGAGACGAACCGCAGCGCGAAGTCGTCGTCGGCGAACACGGCGGGGAGCTGCTCGCCCAGCGGATGGGCGGAGGCCAGCGAGCCGACGGTGCCCCGGCGCGACGCGGGCTCGTGCCCGGCCCCGTACGCGGCGGGCGGTCCGCCGGACCCCTTCACCATGGACGGCCCGCTCATCGCGCCTCGATGACGCGGACGCGGTGGTCGAACGGGAACAGCAGCGCGGACGGCGCGAGATCGATGCGGTCGGTGGCGTCGCCGCGCCGCCCGGTGAGCGGGTCCGCGGGGTGCAGGAGCACCTCGTCGACCAGCTCGACGCCGGGCACCCGCTGCAGCGCCGCGAAGATCTCCCCGGCGCGCAGCGGACGGCCGAAGGGCCAGCCGTCGCCGTGCGCGCCGCCGGTCAGCGGGTCCAGATAGGCGTACAGCGCGTCGAGCGCCTCCGCGCGCACCTTCTCCGACTGGGCGGCACGGAAGGAGTGCAGCGTGGCGACCACCGTGACGCCCTGGTAGAACGGCGGCCCCACGGCGAGCCGGGTGCCGATCGGGCGGCGGTCGTCGAGGAACTGGGTGACCCGGGACAGGAGTTCGTCGCCGGGCACCAGCTGCTCGAAGCGGAGCCGCCCGCCGCGGTCGGACACCGCCTGCGGGACGACGAGCACCCGCACCGCGTTCTCGCCCGCCTCCGCGGCGTCCGCGGCGATGCAGTGGATGCGGGCCGTCTCCGGCGCCGCGCGCCGCGCCAGCTCCTCGTAGTCGCGCGCGGTCACCGCCCGCTCCTGGGCGCGCAGCGCGATGGGCGCGCGGACCTTGGCCTCCTGCACGGTCTCGCCGTCGACGCCGCCGCGCGCCGCCTCGCGGTTCTCCACCCGTGCGACGTACGGGATGGAGCTGCGAAGCACCTGGATGGCGCCGCGCGCCACGTTCCCGGCGCGGCCGCCGCCGGTGCGGTAGCGGGTCGCGCGGATCGCCGCGCCCTTGGCGGGCACGGCGCCGAACTGCCGCAGGGAGCCGTCCGGTTCGCGCACCGCGGGACCGAAGGCGATCTCGCCGGTCGCCGCGTCCAGGGTGATGTGCCGGTCGAGCGGCCCCGACGAGGCGAAGTCGGCGACGACCTGCCACGGCTGCCAGCCGGCCTCCTCGCTCTCGTCGTCGGCGCCCGCGGTCCCCTCGTCCCCGGCGTGCCCCGCGACCTCCAGGACCAGCGGCGGCCGGTCGGCGACGACCGGGGCCTGGGCCAGCCGCAGGCGCTGGCCCGGCACGCCGGACGAGTCGCCGAGCTGTTCGTCGCGTACGACATCGGCGTGCGCGACCGAGGTCGTCCCGCCGATGGTGAACGCCGAGGCGGAGCGCACGGTGGGGGACGCGCTGTAGAAGGGCTGGCCCTGCGCGGCCTCGATCACCCGGCAGCGCAGCCAGCCCGCGTCCTGCCGGCCGATCCGCGAGACGATGTGCCCCGCGGGGATGTGCAGGACGACCTCGCCGGGCCGGTTGAGACCGCCGGTGGAGTCCTCCTCCACCTCGCACTCCGTCCAGCCCTCCGCGGTCCACGCCTCCCACACCAGCGGCGGCTGGCGCGGGTCGACGCCCACACCGTCGACGCGGCTGTCCAGCTGGAGCACGGCGGCACAGCGCGGCACCGCGGCACTGAGCCCGAACAGCAGGGTGTCGCCGGGCCGCGGGGCGGCCGCGAAGACCGCCACGTCGCGCCCGCCGAAGACGTCCTGCCCGCAGTCCTGCGGGGTACCGCCCGCCTCCTGGCGCAGGACGGACTCCAGCTCGCAGGGCACCACCGTCAGATCGTCCTCGGTCGCGAAGGCCACCGCCTCCTCGGTCTCGGTGCGGCTGGTGGCCACCTCCGTGCCCGCGGGCAGGACCACCGGCTCGGGCTGCGGCGCGGAGAGCCAGAAGGTGACGTCGGCGCGGGCGGCGGCCGGCGGGAAGAGGGTGACGCCGAGCAGGTCGAGGAAGGCCAGGTGGTTCTTCTCCGGCACCCGGTTGAGGCGGTACACGACCTGGTCGGCCATGTGCGCGACCGCCTCGATGAGGGTGACGCCCGGGTCGGAGACATTGTGGTCGGTCCACTCCGGGCAGCGCTGCTGTATGTAGCGCTTGGCGTCGTCGACGAACTGCTGGAATCGCCGGTCGTCGAGATGGGGTGCGGGCAGGGCCATCGGACTTCAGACTCCGCTTTCGGTTTCCGTGGACGGGATCACGTAGAAGGGGAAGACGAGGCTGCGCGGGTTGTTGGTGCCGCGCACGCTGTAGCTCACGTCGATGAACAGGACGGACGGGTCGTCGGGTGCCGGGCTGACCTCGACGTCGAGGACCTCGATCCGCGGCTCCCAGCGGTCCAGGGAGGACCGCACCTCGTACCGGATCCGGCCCGCCGTCGCCTCGTTGACCGGCGCGAAGACCATGTCGTGGACGGCACACCCGAATTCGGGCCGCATCGGCCGCTCGCCCGGTGCGGTGGCGAGCACCAGCCTGATCGACTCCTCGATCTCGCGTTCGCGGCGGGCCAGGGCGATGCCGCCGCCCGCGTCCGTGCGCAGCGGGAACGTCCAGCCCGCGCCGACGAACTGTTCACTCATGTCCCTCAACCCCCTTAGAACGGAATGCCGTTGCGCAGTACGGCCGGTGCGCTCAGCGCGACCGTGGCCGGCGAGCTGATGGCCGCGGCGGCGCCCGCGTTGACGGCCACCGCGCCGACCGCGCTGACCGAGACCGCGCCGACCGCGTTGACGGCGACGGCGCCCGCCGACTTCAGGCTCACGGCGCCGGTCGCGTTGATGTCCGCGGCGCCGCCCGCGACGACGCCGAACTTCGCGCCCGCCTTGATGTCCACGGCCCCGCCCGCGCTCATCGTCAGCGACCCGCCCGCCATCAGCGACAGATTGCCGCCCGCCTTGATGCTCACGTTCCGCGTCCCCGTGATGGACACCGAGCCGTCACTGCGGATGGTGACCTCGGTGCGCGTCTCGTCCATGTGGACGGTGAGACGGCCGTTGCCGGTCTGCAGCCGGATGCCGCTCTTCATACGGGACTTGGCGTCGACCAGTTCGAGGGTGTGGCCGCTGCGCGAGGCGATGGAACGCCAGTTGACGCGGCCGCTCGTCGGGTCGATCGGCTGAAGGCCGTCCGTGCTGGGCGTCGGCTTGTCGACGCCGTTGTACAGCCCGGCCAGGACGTAGGGATGCTCCAGCGAGCCCCGGTCGAAGGCCACGAGCACCTCGTCGCCCACCTCCGGCAGCATCAGACCACCACCGCGTACGCCGCCCAGCTGCGCGATCCGGCACCAGTCGCTCTCGTACGTGTCCGAGAGCCACGGGAAGCGCAGCTTGACCCGCCCCATCCGCAGCGGGTCCTTGGCGTTGCTGACCAGCGCCATCGCGACACCCGGCATCGGCGGCGCGGCGTCCGCGCCGCCCGAGGCGAGCCCGTACAGCGAACGGAACTGCCGCCCCGACACGGTCAGCCAGGTGGTGAACGGCCGCCCGGACTCGAAGACATGGCGCACCCCGGTCGCCGTGTACTTCCCCTCGAAGGGGAAGCCCGCGCCCTTCAGCGCCACCGGCCTGCCCGGCTGCAGCTCCGGATTCCCGGTCACCGCGACCTCCAGCTCCGCGAAGGAGCCCGACACGTCGTCGGCGAGCGACTTGGCGGCGTGCGTGACCTGGGCCTGGGTGGTGTACGGCGTCTGCGTGCCGGTGAGTTCGGCCTTGCCGAACGGCTGCGAGACCTGCGCCGGGGTGATGTCGGCGACGATGTCCTTGCTGACGGTGGCCGGGGACTGCGCGGTCAGGGCGCGCTTGCCCCGCACGTCCCAGCCGCGCGCACCGGCGGTGGCCACCTGCCCGGCCGCGGTCACCGCGACCCGGCTGTGCAGCGCGTTGTGCCCGAACTCCAGGACGTACGGGCTCTGCGCGGACGGCGTCGTGTCCGCGGGCGCGCCCGCGGCCGGCTTCAGGCCCGCGAAGCACAGCTTGCCGTCCTCGTCGAAGGACAGCCGCGTGTCGTTCTCCTGGGCGAGCCGGGACAGGAAGTCCCAGTCCGTGATGTTGGGCTGGGTCGCCAGCTCGTACACGGTCGGAGTGGAATCGATCTTGCCGAGCTTGAGACTGTTCAGACCGGCGACGCGGCGCACGATGTCGGAGGCCGTCATGTTCGGGTAGCCCTGCACACGGCGATTGCGAAGCAGCCGGTGACCCGGGTCGTAGCCGCGCACCACCAGGGTCTTGCCGCTCGCGTCCGAGTCCACCTCCAGGGCGGTCACCTCACCCGTCAGCATGGGCTTGCCGCGCACCCCGTCGGTGAACGGACAGAGGACCGCCTTCGCGCCCACCTTGATCTGCGGGAACTTCTCCAGGATGTCGCCGCCGCCGTCGACGAAGGTCAGCTGGAAGGCGGACGGCACATTGACGCTGGAGTCCACCCAGCCCTCCACGAGCAGCACGGCGAGCTTGTCGGGCAGCCGGGAGCCGCCGATCTCGGCGTGCAGGACACTCGTGTACGTCTTCTCGCTCATGCGGACTCCGGGTGCGCGGGGGCGGTACGGGGCTCGTCGGCGGCGGGCAGCAGCAGCTCGGTGCCGGGCCGCAGCCGCATCGGGTCGTCGATGTCATTGGCCTCGGCGATCAGCCGCCAGCGCGTCGCGTCCCCGTACTCGCGCCAGGCCAGCGAGGCCAGCGAGTCACCGGCGACGGTGCGGTGCACCCGCCGCGCCGACAGCGCGCCCGACGTCGGGTTCTGCCCCTTGGTGGGCATCGCCACCTCGGTCAGCGCCAGCGAACAGGTGGCGCGCAGCGGCTCGCCGGTCGGATTGAACAGCGTGTACGTCGCGCTGACGCTGGTCACGTACGCGACGAACTGCACCGTGTTGAACGACCCCCACGAGAACCGCACCCAGGGCGGCGAAGGGCGCTTGGACGACACGCTCTGCGGCGTCACCTCGCAGCAGGAGAGCAGCAGCTCCACCTGCTTCTGCACCTTGCCGCCGTTCGGCGTGCCCGAGGAGTCGAGGAAGACCTCCAGCTGCAGCGAGGCCGGCTGGGCGCCGGTGAACTTCGGCGGAGCGCCCCGCATATAGGCGACCGCGGGCTGCGTACGCCACTCCGCGGTACGCCCCAACTGCAGCTGCGTCGGATTGAACTGGAACTCCACCTCACCGATCCGCCCGCCCATCGATCCCCCCAGATCGGTGGGCGGCTGGTGGATGGCGAGCGCGGCCCGCACCAGGCTCGCGCCCGCCTTGCCGCCGGTCGGCGCGGCCATCTCAGGCACCCCCCGCGTCGGTGAAGCCGTGATGCGCGATCTCCAGCGTCTCGGTCGCCACGCTCGGGCTGTCCGGGCTCAGGCTCGGCCCCTGCCAGCTCACCGGAAGCACCTCGACGAGCCCCCACTGCGCGACGATGGACCCGTCCGCGCGCAGGGCCGCGATCTGTGCGGTGGGCCGCGTGATCCCGGTCGCGATGGACGAGATCCAGGCGGCCACGCGCGAGGTGTCGGCGGTCAGCGGCCGGGTCAGCCGGATCGTCGAGAACGTCACGCGGGTGGGCAGCTGCCAGACGAACCCGTTGTTGCCGCCCTCCTGCCGCTGCTCCACCTCCACCTGCGACGACAGGCCGTCACACCCGTTGAACAGGCCGAGGTCCTGGCCGTCGATGGTCAGCTTGAAGAAGACGGTGGAACCGGGGTCCTGGGTCGAGGGCATCGGGCTGTTCTTTCCTGTGGCGGTCGGCGAAGAGGGATACGACGTCGGGGGCGGGGGCGGGGGCGGGGGCGGGGGCGGGGTCGGAGTCAGCGGCCGTGGTCGCGCAGCCGCCCGAGCCGCTCACGGTCACCGCGCAACTCCGCCCGCAGCAGCCGCGAGAGCGGCGCCACGAGCCGCCGCGCAAGCTCATCGATCTCAGCGGGCCCGGACGGCTGCGCGGGCGGGTCGGCCTTGGGGGTGCTGTCGGTGCTGGTGCCGGTACCCGTGCTCGCGGGGGCGGCGGTGCGTTGCAGGGGCGGCGCGGCGGGACGTCGGGGCCTGGGCGCGGGAGCCGGGGGCGGCGGAGGCGCGGGTGCGGGGCTGGGTGCCGGCTTGGGCGCGGGAGCTGCCGCGCGCCGCTGGACGGTCGGGCGCGCGGGGGTTGCCGGAGTGCGTACGGGCGCCGCCTGAGCACCGTGCTGTGCCAGCGGTACGACGACGGGGCGTGCGGGCTCGCCGGGGTTGGTCCTGGCGGAACGCTGAAGGGGCGCGGGCGCGGGCGCGGGCGCCGGGGCGGGGGCCGAGGCCGTCTTCGGCGCCTGCACCTCCAGTCCGCGCGCGGAACTCAGGGGGAGGGGACGCGGCGCCCCGGACTGCGGGGCGGGGCGGTAACTCCCGGGGGCGATACGTCGGTTGACGGGGACGACGGGGGTGGGGCGCTGGGGCTTGGGAGCGGGAGAGGCGGCCGTACGGGCAGGGGTGCCTGTCGGTGAAGGGGCCGAGGAAGCGCCCGGGGCGGCAGCGGACGGAGACGCCGCCGAGGTGGACGCGGTTGGCGTGGCGGCAGAAGAACCGGCCCGGGTGACCGCCGGAGGCACGGCCGGGGCAACGGCCGACGAGGTGGCCGTACGGGAATCGGCCGACGTGGACGCGGTTGGCGTGGCGGCCGGAGAAGGGGGCCGAGTGACCGCCCGGGAAACGGCCGGCGTGGCGGACGCGGACGGGGCAGTGGTCGGGGTGGCCGCCCGGGAATTGGCCGGCGTGGCGGACGTGGACGCGGCTGCGGAAGCGCCCGGGGTGGCGGCTGGCGAGGCGGTCGGGGTGGCTGCCCGGGAGCTGGTCGACGTGGACGTGGCCGGGGTGGCCGTCCGGGAAGTCGCCGATGCGGCGGACGGCGACGCGGCGGACGCGCCCGGGGAGCCACCCGGAGCGGCTGCCCGGGAAATGGCCGACGCGGCGGCCGAGGATGTGGCTGGGGTGGCCGTCCGGGAATTGGTCGACGTGGACGCGGCTGCGGAAGGGGCCGAGGAAGTGGCCGGGGTGGCGGCCGGAGAGGTGGCTGGGGTGGCTGCCCGGGAGCTGGTCGACGTGGTGGACGTGGCCGGGGTGGCGGCCGGGGAGCTGCCCGGGGTGACCGCCCGGGAAATGACTGGCGTGGCGGCCGGAGACGCGGCCGAGGATGTGGCCGTGGTGGCAGCCCGGGAAGTCGCCGATGCGGCGGACGCGGACGTGCCTGGGGCGGCAGCCGGGGAACTGGCCGGAGTAGCAGCCCGGGACGTGGCCGACGTGGCGGATGCGGACGTGCCCGGGGCAGCGGCTGAGGAACTCGCCGGGACAGCGGCCGGGG
>NZ_JBHYJI010000003.1:334793-383604 GCF_042740435.1 Streptomyces sp. NPDC059002
GAACTGGCCGGAGTGGCCGTCCGGGAGGTGGCCGATGCGGCGGTCGGTGACGTGGCGGACGCGGATGTGCCCGGGGCAGTGGTCGAGGAAGTAGCCGTGGTGGTTGCCCGGGAACTGGCCGATGCGGCGGTCCGCGACGTGGCGGACGTGGACGTGCCCGGGGCAGTGGTCGAGGAACTCGCCGGGGCGGCAGCCGGAGAACTGGCCGGGGTAGCCGCCCGGGAGGTGGCCGATGCGGCGGTCGGCGGCGCGGCCGACGCGGATGTGCCCGGAGCCGTAGCCGAGGAAGTAGCCGTGGTGGCTGCCCGGGAACTGGCCGGAGTGGCCGTCCGGGAGGTGGCCGATGCGGCGGTCGGTGACGTGGCAGATGTGGACGTGCCCGGGGCAGTGGCGGAGGAACTCGCCGGGGCGGCAGCCGGAGAACCGGCCGGGGTAGCAGCCCGGGAAGTGGCCGATGCGGCGGTCGGTGACGTGGCGGACGCGGACGTGCCCGGGGCAGTGGTCGAGGAACTCGCCGGGACAGCGGCCGGGGAACTGGCCGGAGTACCCGCCCGAGAGGCGGCCGACGCGGCGGACGCGGACGCGCCCGGGGCAGTGGCCGAGGAACTCGCCGGGGCGGCAGCCGGAGAACTGGCCGGGATAGCAGCCCGAGAAGTGGCCGACGCGGCGGTCGGCGGCGCGGCCGACGCGGACGTGCCCGGGGCAGCAGCCGAAGAACTGGCCGGGGCAGCCGCCCGAGAAGCGGCCGAAGCAGCGCCCGGTGACGCGGTTGGCGTGCCGGACGGCGACGCGGCCGACGCGGTGGACGGAGACGCGGCCGACGGCGACGCGGACGTGGCCGACGCAGCGGACGGCGACGCAGCGGGCGGCGACGCGGCCGACGCAGTCGACGGCGATGCGGACGGCGCAAGAGAAGGTGACGTGGGCGTGCCCGTTCCCGGCCCCGGCCCCGCCGCAGCCGCCCCCTTCGCCCGCGCCTGCGCGTTCGCCTGAGCCGCCGCCCTCTGCACGGGAGTGACAGGCGCACCGATCGGACTCCGGCGAGGAGTACCCCCGTCACCGCCAGGCGCGGGCGTCGGCGCGGCGGAGGGCACCTCGCTGATGGGCGAACCAAGTCCCGTACGGGGACGCCCGGCCGCGGCGGCACCGGTGCCGCCGTCGGGCTTGCGCTGCACGCGGCGTACGTGAGGCCGCCGCTGCGCGGGCGAGACGGGGTGGCTCGCCCGCGCAGCGACGGGTGCCCCCGGACCGGTCGGGGGAACCGGCCCGGGGAGTTCGGTGGGCCCGGCGGGCGCCGGGTCCGGAGTGGTCGTGGGGGCCGGGCCCGAGACCGGCACGGTCGGCACGGAGCCGACCGGGTACAGCTGCCGCTTCGGCTCGGCAGGCGGCGCCGCCGTCACCAGCGGCGACCGCTTCACGGGTACCCGCTGTACGACGGGAACGGCGGAGCCCGCCGATCCCGGCGTCTGAACCTCCGCCTCCGACAGGGGAGTCAGCCGCGGCCCGACGCCCGCGGTGGCACCGGCCCGCCGTGCGGGAGACGCGGGCCCCTCGGTCGTACGGCTGCTGCCGCTCGCGGCCTGGCCGTTGTCCGAGCCGGGTGGGGCGATGCCCCGCTCACTGCTGAGGGGCGCGGTGGGCGCGGGCCCGCCGGACTCGCCCGCACCGCGGCTCTTCGCGGCACGCTGCACGGCAGAGCCGGAAGCGGGCGCCGCCGGAGCAACAGCCCCACGCGCGCCCCGAGTCGACGACCGAGCCGAAGCCGAAGACGAAGCCGAAGCCGAAGCCCCAGCCCCGGACGGGCCAGACGCACCAGCCGACGCCACCCCCATCGGAGCCGACGCCACCCCCACCGGAGCCGACGCCTCCTCCGCCACCCCGTCCCCCCGCACCGGCAGCCGCAGCGACGGCAGGTCGAGGGAGCCGGGGCGGCCCGCGACCGGGGTGAGGGCGTCGAGGAGCAGGCCGCCGGGGGCCGATGAGCGGACGGCGTGGCCCAACTGGCCGCCGAAGGACGGGTTCTGGTGGGTGGCGAGGAGTGAGGCGAACCCGGGCTCGGCGACCGGGCGCGGCGCGGCGAGGACCCGCTGGACCGGCGGCATGGCGGACCAGCCGCCGTCACCACCCCCCAGCACGCCGGAGGCACCGCCGGACGCACTGCCGGAATCAGGCACCTCAGCCGCACCCGCCCCGGCCTCAGCCCCGGTCTCCGCCCCGGACACCACCGTCCCCGCGTCGTCCCGACGCCCCCGGGACCCGCGCCCCCACCTGAACAAGCCCATCGCTACCTCAACTCACCGACCACGAACCACCGATCACCGCTCACCGCTCACCGACACCGGCCGAAGCCCCCGCCCCGCCCGCACACCCGCTCACTGCCGTGCCGCCGCCGCGGCCTGTTCCACCAGTGAGGCCGTGCGCGACACGTACGCGCGCCGGTCGGCGTGCTCGAGGTCGAGGATGTCGTCCAGGCCCCAGTGGAAGTGATAGGCGAGGTACGCGACTTCCTCCTCGATGCGGTCGGCCGCGTACGTCACGATTCCCCCAGGCGGCTCCCGGCCAGCTCCACCTCGAAGGACTCCGAGCAGTGCGGGCAGGCCACGGCCGCCCGGGTGTGGCCCTCCGCGTTGATCTGCCGGTAGAAGTCCTGGAGGAAGGCCAGGTCGGAGGCGAACATGTTCTCCACCGTGCCGTCGTGGACGGAGCCGAGCGTGCCGAGCCGGGTGATGACCCGGCCGAGCAGCACGACGGACAGATAGGCGGGGTTCTCACGCACGCGCACGTCCCGCAGCGGGACCAGTTCGTCGCGCGCCGTCGCAAGACGCATCGCGCCGTTGCGGTGGACGGTGCCGGACTCGTCGACGTACCCACGGGGGAGCTCGAACTCGAACTCCGTACGCAGGGGTTCACGAGCACCGGCCACCGCCGCCGCCCCGGGCGCGGGCAGCCCCGCCGGGCCTTCGCGCCGCATTACTCGATGACCAGCTCTTCGAAGACGATGGTGACCTGCTCGGTCAGCGCGGCGGCGTCGCCCGCCTTGACCCCGCTGGTCTCCACCTTGCTGCACCAGGCGGCGCGCAGGTTGTACCGCTTCACCGGGTTGTTCTGGTAGTCCATCATCATGATCGTGGCGTTCTTGCGCGCCGAACCCATGTCGCCCGCGATGGACTTGTTGATCCACTCGCTGAAGACGGGGCTCTGCGTCATGCCGCGGGTGACGGTGCACTCGCCGGCCTTCTTCACGCCGGGCATCTTCTTGACGACGGGCTTGCCGTCCGCCGAGACCTGCTGGTACTCGATGACGTCCTGCTCCATGGACAGGCCGCTGACCTCCTGCAGGTACTCGACCATGACACCGTCGATCTGCAGGCCGAAGTTGTGTGTGGTGAGGGCGTCACCGGGCTGAAGGGACAAGGGAGTTCACTCCTGTTGCGTTCTTGCGGATACGTGAAGGCCGTACGGGCGCGGCGCGGCGCGCGGTCCTGCTACTCCTCCAGCTCGCCGCCCCCGCCGGAGAACTGGGCGAGGCGGAAGACCACGAACTCGGCGGGCTTGACCGGCGCGATGCCGATCTCGCAGACGACGCGGCCGAGGTCGACCGACTCGGGCGGGTTCGTCTCCTCGTCGCACTTCACGTAGAAGGCGTCCTCGGGGCGCTGGCCGAACAGGGCGCCCGAGCGCCACTCGTTGACCAGGAACGCCGAGACGTTGCGCCGGATGCGGGCCCACAGGGCGTGGTCGTTCGGCTCGAAGACCACCCACTGGGTGCCGATGAGGATCGACTCTTCGAGGTAGTTGAAGTAGCGGCGCACGTTCAGGTAGCGCCAGGCCGGGTCGGAGGCCATCGTGCGGGCGCCCCACACGCGGATGCCGCGGCCGGGGAAGGCACGGATGCAGTTCACGCCGATCGGGTTGAGCAGGTCCTGCTCGCCGCGGGTGATCTGCAGCTCCAGGTCCACGGCGCCGCGCACGATCTCGTTCGCGGGCGCCTTGTGCACACCGCGCTCGGCGTCGTTGCGCGCCCACACACCGGCCATGTGACCGGACGGCGGCACGGTCACGGACTGGCCGGTCGCCGGGTCGAAGGACTTGATCCACGGGTAGTAGAGCGCGGCGTAGCGCGAGTCGTAGCCCGCGAGTTCCTGGCGCCACTGGCGGACCTGGCGGGCGTTGAGGCCCGGCGGCGGGTCGATGATCGCCATGCGGTCGCCCATCAGCTCGCAGTGCGAGATCAGCCCGAGCTGGACGGCCTTGACCTGCTCCTCGCTGATGAGGCCCTGCTGGTAGGCGGCCATCAGGTCCGGCACCGCCACCATGTTGATCTCGTCGAGGGCCTCCAGGCCGCCGAAGCCGGTGCGGTCGGCGGAGTCGCCGATGAACTGGCGGGTCTCGACGGGGGCCGCGGCGCCGTTCGTCGCGGGGACGGCGGGCGCGGGCGCCGGGGCGGGCGGCGTGAGCGTGACGGACTGCGCGTCCGGCTTGGCCACCTGGCCGCCGCTCGCGGCCTCTTCGAGGACGATCGTCTTGGAGCGCTGCTTGACCTGGGTGACGACGTAGTTGCGCGCGGTCTTCTTCGCGCTGACGTCGAAGCTCTCGACGACCTTCTCGCCGTCCTTGACGACCAGCTTGAAGCGGTCGGCGGCGCCTTCGCCCTCGCTGTCCTGCACCTCGACGGTCAGCGCGCCGCCGTTGGCGGAGCCCGCGGCGATCGCGGCGACCGTGAAGCCGCCGAGCGCGGCGGGGGTGCCCGCGGTCAGTTCCTTGGGCGCCTGCGCGGCGGGGGCCGCGGCCTGCTGCGGCTCGTCGGCGGCGGTGCCGCCGACCCGCACGATGTAGGCCGCGGTGCCGCCGTTGTTGAAGAACCCGTAGACGGAGTGCGCCAGGTAGTACCCGTCCGTGAACTCGCCGAACGCGGCCACGTACTGGGACCAGTTGGTCACCAGCGTCGGCTCGTCGAGCGGTCCCTGCGGCGCGAGACCGACGAAGGCCGCCACCGAGGTGCCGACTCCCTCGATGGGCCGGGAACCGCTGGCGACTTCCTCGATGTAGACGCCGGGGGACAGGTAGTTGGGCATGTTCCGTTTTCTCCTCGCGATGACGGGATCGTGCGCCGGCACGTCGGCCCCGGTGTGCCGGTTCCCCGCGGCCGCGGCTGCTCCCGCTGGTCGTACGGTCGCTTACGACGATGTCCCAGGAGCCCGCGGCGGAGTAGAGACGGACGGACGTCACCGAGGGCAGAGGCCACTGCCCGTTCGGCCACCGTCGAACGGTGGGCGGCGCGTTGCGTCGCGGTCCCGTCGCGGCCCGGACGTCCGCTCCGATCGTGCGGCGCACGTGCTCGGCGTCACAGAGGCGGAGGGGCGCCGTCGGGGGCAGGCCGGACTGCCCGAACGGCCATGCCCCCGGCAAGGGCCACGGGCCCGGCCGGATGTGGCTCACCGATGGCGCATATGCCACGCCTGACGGCCGATTCCGCGTCAATTGCTGGTCAACATGGTGAACAAGCTTCCCGCGGGGGGAGGGCGACCGTGGGTACTGCCGTAACGTTTGGTGCGTATGGCCAGCCGTGGCCAGTACGAACGGGCACAATCGCGGTGCGTCACGGGGCAAGGGGTGCGGGCTGAGTATGCGGGGCGACGCGGAGGGCGATCCGGTCCTGAACCGGGAGACCGAAGCCGACCGGAGCTGCCCGAGCGGGTCGTTGACCTTCCAGGTCCTCGGACCGGTCCGCGCCTGGCGCGACGGACGGCAGCTGGCGCTCGGCTCACCGCAGCAGCGCGCCATCCTGGCGGTGCTGCTGCTGCACCACGGGCGGCCGGTGTCCGTCGCGGAGTTGGTGGACGCGCTGTGGGGCGAGGAACCGCCGCCGCGCGCGGTCGGCACGCTCCGTACGTACGTCTCCCGGCTGCGCGCCCTCCTCGAACCGGACCGGCGGGCCAGGGGACGCGCCAGCCTCCTGGTCTCCGCGGGCGGCGGCTACGCCCTGCGCGTGCCGCGCGACGCGCTCGACGCGAGCGCCCTCGAAGACCGGCTCACCGCCGCGCGCCGACTGCGCGGCGCCGACCAATACGCGGGCGCGTACGGGGAGTTGACCGCGGCCCTCGCCCTCACCAACGGCACACCGCTCGCCGGACTCCCCGGGCCGTACGCCGAGCGCCAGCGCGACAGGCTCACCGAACTGTCCGTCACCGCCCAGGAGGAACTCTTCGCCTGCGCCCTCGAGCTGGGCCGCCACGCGGAGGCCACCCCGCCGCTGCGCGCCTTCGCCGCCGAACACCCGCTGCGCGAACGCGCCCAGGCCCTGCTGATGCTGGCCCTGCGCCGCGGCGGCCGCCAGGCGGACGCGCTCGCGGTCTACGAGACCACGCGCCGCACCCTGGCCACCGAACTCGGCGTCGACCCGGGCAATGAACTCGCGGCCCTGCACGAGGGCCTCCTGAACGGCGACGCGGAGACCGGCACGGCACGCCAGGTCCCCGCGCAGCGCGCCACCCCCCTGCGGCGGGTTCCCGAGGCGGGCGGCCGGGACCAGGGCCAGGCCGCCGCCCGTGACCGCGGCCGGGACGACGGCCGGGACATCCGCGGCAGGACGCTCGCCCCGGGCGGGGAGTACGGCCAGGCCCGGCACGGCGGCCAGGCGGCCATCCACGACCTGGACCAGAACGGCATCGGAACGGACGCGCGTGCGGTCCGGCAGGCCCAGGCCCCCGCGACCGGCATAGCCGTCAGGCGCCCCATGTGCGCCGAGGCCCCCGAAGACCCCGAGGCCACGCTGACCTTGAGGAGCGCCGCCCCGCCCCCCGATGGCACCGCCCCGCACCCCCGCCCCGGACGGACCACCGCGGCCCGGCCCCATACGTTGCTCACGGCCCCGCCCGCCGGTACCGCAGTCCCCACTCGCCACAGCCCCGTCCCCGCCCAACTCCCCCCGGACGTACCGGACTTCGCGGGCCGTCAGGTCGAGGCCGCCGTCCTCACCGAGACCCTGCACACGGCCGTCGACGGCAGCACGATGGCCCTGGCCGCGCTCACCGGACTCGGCGGCGTCGGCAAGACCGCCCTCGCGGTGCACGTCGCGCACGCCTTGCGGGGCGAGTTCCCCGACGGACAGCTCTATGTCGACCTGGGCGCCCCCGACCCCACGCGCGACGGCAGCAGCGCCAGCGCGCTCGTCGGATTCCTGCGGGCCCTCGGCGTACCCGAGAGCGCCGTACCGGACGGTCTCGACCAGCAGACCGCCCTGTACCGCTCCCTGCTCGCGGGCCGCCGCGTCCTCGTACTCCTCGACAACGCCCGCGACACCGCGCAGGTGCGCCCGCTGCTGCCCGGCGCCCCGGGCTGCGCCGTCCTCGTCACCAGCCGCTCGCGCACCATCGCCCTGCCGGGCGTCCGCCTCGTCGACGTCGACGTCATGGACGAGGCGCAGGCGCTCGGGCTGCTCGCCGCGATCGTCGGCAGGGACCGCGTGACCGCGGAACCCGCCGCGGCCGGTGAACTGGTCGCCGCCTGCGGGGGACTGCCGCTCGCCGTCCGGATCGCCGCCGCCCGCCTGGCCGCCCGGCCGGGACGTTCCGTCGCCGACCTCGCGGCCCGGCTGCGCGACGAGCGCCGCAGGCTCGACGAACTGCGGGTCGCCGACCTCGGCGTCGAGGCCACCTTCCGGCTCGGCTACGAAGCGCTCGCCCCCGAACTGGCCCGCGCCTTCCGCGTCCTCTCCCTCTGTTACATGCCGTCGTTCTGCCGCGGCGCCGCGGGCGCGCTCCTCGACGTACGCGACGAGGAGGCCGAGTCGATCGTGGAACGCCTGGTCGACGCGGGGCTCATGGAGCTGCACGACGACGACCGCTACCGCTTCCACGACCTGGTCAGGCTGTTCGCGGCCCGCCAGTGCGAGCGCCACGAGAGCCCGGCGGAACGCGCCGCCGCCCGGCTCCGCTTCCTCGACTACGTCCTGGCCACCGTCATCACCGCGATCCGCCGTACGAAACCGCACAGCGTGCTGCCCGAACTGCTGCACAGGCCCGCCTCCGACGGCAAGCCGCTGCCGGACGCGGCCGCCGCGCACGACTGGCTCGTCGTCGCGCACAGCAGGCTGTACGCCGCCGCGGAGAACGCCCTGCGCCACCTGCCCGCCGCGGGCGACGGCACGGCCACCGACGGCGCCCCGCCCGGCCTGCGCCCCACCGTCGACCTGCTCACCGCCTGGTCCCACCTCCTGGTCGGCACCGCCCGCCACCGCGACCTGGAACCCCTCGCCGAACTCGCCCTGGAGACCGCCCGCAGACACGGCGACGACCTCTCGGCGGGCCGCGCCCTGCGCCTGATCGGCACACCGCACTACGGCACCGAGACCTACGCCCGCGCCGAACGGGTGCTGCGCGAGAGCCTGCGCCTCGCCGCATCCGCGGGCGACCCGCTGGTCGGCGCCGAGAGCAGCCACGAACTGGGCATCGTGCTCATGGGCATGGGCAGGGCCGAGGAAGCACTCGAACAACTCCAGCAGGCGTACGTCAGGTTCGGCGCGCTCGACGGGCGCAGCGACCGGATCCGCGTCCTGTCCCACCTGGTCCGCGCCTACTCCGCCCTCGGCAGGTCGGCGGAGGCGGACGCCGCGCGGTCCGAGGCGCTCAGCCGCGCCCGCGAGTCGGGCAGCACCGCGACCCTCGCGCACGCCCTCTACCAAGTGGGCTGCGCGCTGCTCGGGGACGGCCGCACCGCCGAGGCCGCGGACCGGCTGCGCGAGGCCCAGCGCCTGCACCGCTGGTCCAGGTCCCCGAGGTGGGAGGCACTGTGCTGGGCCCGCCTCGCCTACTGCGAACTCGCGGAGGAGCGGCCCACCGAGGCGCTGGCCTGCGCGGACGAGGCACTGACCATCGAGGGCGAACTGGGCGACGTGTTCTGCAGGGCCCTGGCGACCGCCGCCCGCGGCAGGGCGCTCCTCGCCCGCGGCGACCTGGACGGCGCCCGCAGCGCCCTGCGCTCCGCGCAGCGCGTCATGGAACGGCGCGGCGCCGTCGAGGCCACCGAAATCGCCGCGCTGCTCGCCGAGTTGGAGTCCACCGGGGGGCAGGTCCTCAAGGGCAGCGCGCACTGCCCTTGAGGCGGCCCTTTCGTACAGGAGATCACCGCGCGTCGCCCTCTACCGTGCACCCATGACGTGGTGGAACTCCCTGGACCCGGCCGCGGTGACCGTTGATCCTGGTGGTCGCGCCGCCGTGCGGCTACGCGTGCGCAACACGGGGGACACGGTCGAGGAGTACCGGTTGTCGGTGGTCGGCGCACCCGCCGGCTGGTCCCGCGTCGAGCCGGAGGTGCTGCGGCTCTACCCGGGCAGCGAGGGCACCGCCGAGATCTCCTTCGCACCGCCCCGCTCGCCCGACGCACCGGCGGGACCCACGCCGTACGGCATCCGCGTCGAACCCAGGGAACACCCGGACGCCCGCGACGTCGTCGAGGGCCAGGTCACCGTCGCGCCCTTCTCCGAAGTGCGCGCCGAACTGCTGCCGCCCACCATCGTCGGACGCTTCCGCGGCCGGGCCTCCATCGCCGTGGACAACCTCGGCAACACGCCGCTCACCGCGGCACTCACCGTCCGCGACGACACCGACCGGCTCGCCTTCGACCTGGACCCGGTCAGCATCCAGGCCGCCCCCGGCCGCGCCGCGTTCGCCCGCTTCACCGTCCGCCCGCAGCAGGTCCGCTGGACGGGATCCGCCCAGGCGCACCCGCTGACCGTCTCCGTACGCCGCTCCGGCGACGAGAACGCCTACGAGGTGCCCGGCAGCTTCGACCAGCGCCCGGTCCTGCCGCGCTGGCTGTTCGCCCTCGGCAGCGTCCTCGCGGCGCTCGCCGTCGCGTTCGTCGTGCTCTGGTTCTCCTTCTCGCCCAAGGTGACCGGCGGCGCCAGGGAGAACCAGGCCGCCGCCACCCCCAACCCCGCACCGCAGGGCGGCGAGAAGGACAAGCTCGCCGACGCGCCGCCGCCCCCGAAGGACGAGGACAGCGGCGACGACGACGACGGCGGCGGAGCCGAGGCGCCCGGCGGTGGCGGCGGATCAGGATCCTCCTCCGGTGGCGGAGGAGGAGGCGGTGGCGGAGGTGGCGGTGGCGGCGACGCCGAGCAGCCCGACCGGAGCGGCGGCGGTGGCGCCGCCAAGGCCGGACCGCCGTGGCGGCGCGGATACGAGAAGGACATCGTGGTCGAGTACGCCCAGCGCCGCCTCGCCGCCATGGACTCCTCGAACAAGTGCAGGCTCACCGGCAGCTACACGCCCGGCGTCATCGACGCCAACACCGAGGCCAAGCTGATCTGTTACCAGCGTGCCGTGATCCGGCACGGCGAGACCACCGGCCGCAACACCGCGCAGATCTTCGCCACCGACGACGAGGGCGAGCTCGGCCGCGCCACCCTCACCTCGCTGTGGGCGCAGGGCGTCCGCCCCGACGACGTCAGCTCCGGCACCAACAGCTGGGAGGTCATGCAGGTGCAGGCGGCCTTCTGGTGGGCCTCGCAGGCGGGCATCAGCGACGACGACCTGGCCCGCGACCGGGCCTACGCCGACTACGGCGTCACCTACTTCAAGAACGGGCGCCAGGCACCGAAGACGGACACGTACAACAGCAGGACGGCCGCACACATCAAGGACTACCAGAAGGCCGTCGGCCTTCCCGCGACCGGCGTCGTGGACAGCAAGACCCTGCAGGCGATGGTCGGTGGCAGTGTGAAGAACCCCGGAGTGAAGGGCCGTTGAGCAGCATGTGGAGCGCACTGGAACCATCGGCGACCACCGTGGAGCCCGGCTCCGTGGCGAAGGTACGCCTGCGGGTCCGCAACACAGGGGACACCGTCGAGGAGTACCGGCTGCAGGTCGTCGGCGACGCGGCGGGCTGGTCCCGCGTACAGCCCGACGTGCTGCGCCTGTACCCCGGCGCGGAGAGCACGGCCGACGTCGAGTTCGCGCCGCCGAGGACCGCGGACGCGCAGGCGGGCCCGACCCCGTTCGGCGTCCGGGTGCAGCCGCGCGAGGACCCGGGCTCGGGTGACGTCGTCGAGGGCCAGGTCACGGTGGGCCCGTTCACCGAACTCCGTACGGAACTGGTGCCCCTGGTCGTCCGCGGCCGGCTGCGCGCCAAGGCCGCGGTCGCCGTCGACAACCTCGGCAACCAGCCGCTCACCGCCTCCTTCTCCGGCCGTGAGAACGGCGAGGAACTGGAGGTCGTGGCCGAGCCGGGCTCCGTCCAGGTCGCCCCGGGCCGCGCGGGCTTCGCGGACCTCGCGCTCAAGCCCGGCGCGGTCAGCTGGGTCGGCGGCACCACCAAGCGCCCCTTCACCGTCTCCGTCCTGCGGGCCGGTGTGCCCGAGCCGGTCGAGCTGCGCGGCACCTACGTCCAGCCGTCGGTGATCCCGCGCTGGGCGATGGCCGTGCTCTCGGTCCTCGTGGCGCTGGGCATCGCGGCCGCGGTGATGTGGTTCCAGCACAAGCCGAGCCTCGCCACCCAGGCCAGGGAGAAGATCGAGCGGCAGCAGCCGCTGCCGCAGAACGACGACATGAAACCGGCCCCCAAGCCCAAGCCCTCCGAGA
This sequence comes from Streptomyces sp. NPDC059002, assembly GCF_042740435.1. Taxonomy (NCBI): domain Bacteria; kingdom Bacillati; phylum Actinomycetota; class Actinomycetes; order Kitasatosporales; family Streptomycetaceae; genus Streptomyces; species Streptomyces sp. NPDC059002. Next base: position 346,376 of record NZ_JBHYJI010000003.1, read on the forward strand.
AGGAGAAGGAAGCGCCCCCGCCCCAGGACGACGGCAAGAAGGACGAGGCGCCGGACTCCAAGCCGGGCGGTGGCGGCGGAGGCGGCGGCGGGGGCGACGACAAGCCCAAGGGCCCCAAGACGCACGTCATCCAGAGCAACGAGGGCGGCGGCTGGTACCTGGAGGTCAAGAAGGGCGAGCAGACCGACGGCACCTACGTCGGCCAGAACCCCAACCTCACGGACGAGTTCGGCAAGAACCAGGACTGGATCCTGCACCACTACCCCGAGTCCGACACCTACGCCCTGGAGTCCGCGGCCGCCCCCGGCACGGTCATGGACCAGAAGGCGAACACCAACATCGTCCAGATCATGCACGCCCCGGCGGACAACATAAAGACGGGCCGGCTGCCGGACAACCAGAAGTGGAAGCTGGAGAAGCGCGACGACGGCCTCACGCGGATCGTCGCCGTCGGCTCCGGCGAGTGCCTCGTCGACATGCAGAACGACAAGAGCGCGGTCACGTGGCAGTGCGACGGCCGCAACAGCATGGGCTGGCGGATCACCGACTGGCCCGAGTAGGCGAGAACGGCCCGAAGGGCGGGTGGCACGCAGTCGGCGTGCCACCCGCCCTTCTTCCTGCTCCTGCTGTCCGCTTCCGGGCCACTGCCAGGGCAGGGAGCCCTCACGGCTCACTGCCAGGGCAGGGAGACCCCCGGCTCCAGGCGCCCCATCTTGCGGTACTCCCGCCGCGCCCCGGCCCGCACGTCCGCACCCGACACCGGACCGCCGTGCCCGGCCGCCAGATACCCGGCGGTCACGGCGGCCGACCGGATCGCGCCGCCCGCCAGCTCGAACTCCTTCGCACACCGAGTGAGTTCCTCCTCGATGTCCGCCGCCCGCGGCGTCCCCGCCAGACATGTGTGCCACAGGGCGATCCGCTGCTCGACGTCCGGGAACGGGAAGTCGACCACCAGGTCGAGACGCCGTGTGAACGCGTCGTCGATGTTGGCCCGCAGATTGGTGGTGAGCACCGCGATCCCGTCGAACGCCTCGAGCCGCTGCAGCAGATACGCGCTCTCCAGGTTGGCGTACCGGTCGTGCGAACTCTTCACCTCCGAACGCTTGCCGAAGACCGCGTCCGCCTCGTCGAAGAGCAGCACCGCGTCCGTGCGGTCCGCCTCGGCGAAGATCCGCTCCAGGTTCTTCTCCGTCTCGCCGATGTACTTGTCGACCACGGCCGACAGGTCCACCACATAGAGATCCAGGCCGAGTTCACCGGCCACCACCTCGGCGGAGAGCGTCTTGCCGGTCCCGGAGTCACCGGCGAACAACGCGATCACGCCGCGCCCCCGCCCGCCCCCGGTCCGCAGCCGCCACTCGCCGAGCACCTGGTCGCGATGCCGGGACCGCAGCACCAACTCCCGCAGCAGACCGAGCGGTTCCTCCGGCAGCACCAGATCGCCGAAGCCGACCGCGGGCCGGATCCGCCGGGCATGCCGGTCGAGCAGCGGCGCCGACTGCTGCCGCGCACTGAGCTGGATGTGCGCCGCGGTGAGCCCCGTGCCCTCGAAGTCGGCGAGCCCGACGGCGGCCCGGGCGGCCCGCCGGATCTGGGCACCGGCGAGACGGTAGGGCGCGATGGCTTCCCCCAGATCGAACCCGAGCCCGTCGCCGGGGGACTGGTCGCCGGGGGACTGGTCGTCGGGGGAGGGGAGCCCGAGCCCGGCGCGCCAGGCCCCGGGCCCGTCGGTCCGTTCCCGGGGTGCCTCCAGCGCGAGGATCCCCGCGTCGGGGGCCCACCCAGGGTCGTACGCCCCACTCCCGAAGAACACCGCGGGCACGTCCCCGGTGGCGAGCCGCCGCACCAGGGCGCCGGGTTCATCGGGCAACGGTCCTACGAGGAGTGCGGCGCCCCGGAGCCGGGCCTCGCGCAGCAGCGCGACGGAGGTGCGGGCGGCGGCCTGCTCGGCCTCCGCGTCCCGCACGGGCGCGCCGCCGGGCACGGGAGCCGGCGCGGGCCGATACCGCAGTACGGCCGTCCCGGCCGCCCGCAACGCCTCGGCCACCGGCTCCGCGGCCGTGCCCTCCCTGCGCTCGCGCAGATGGACGAGCACGGGCCGCGCGGCCGCAACAGCGGCAAGCCGCGCCGCGATCCCGTCGTCGGCAACCTCCGACGCCGCCTCGGCGGGCAGCAACTCCACCCCACTGCCCACGAGTTCGGGATCGACGGCATCATCCCCGAGCAGCCACGCGACCACCCGCTCGGGCACCCGCAGCGCCCGCCCCGGCAACGGCCTTTCTTCGTCGTCGAGTTGGATGAGCCCTCCGGCACGCAGGGGCGCCAGTGGATGGAATCGCCCACGGGCCGCGGGATCGTACGCCCCGGTGCCGACGAGATCGAGGACGAGCCCGACACTGGCCTGCCGCCGTCCCACGTCGTCGTTGAGATACCCGTACAACGCCTCGAAACGCCGGTCGACGTCGGGCGCGAGGGCGGCGAGAAGGATGTGCTGATCGAGCGGAGTGAGAGCGAAGCGCTCGGCCAACTCCCCAAAACCACCGAGGAGTTCCCCTTCCACGAGGGAACCTGCCCCGGAGGGAGCCCCTCCCATGGGCCCGGCCGTCGCGATCCGCCGGGCGCTCTCGGCGGTGACGTACAACCCCCGCAGGGGATCCCCCGCCGTGGGATCGTCGGCGCTGCGCAGCTCGACGAGCTCGGCCACGCGCCCGCGCAACGCGTCGAGCCGGGCGAGCAGGGCCTCGGGCCCGCTCACGGATTCTCCGTACGGTCGGCGGACGAGGTGCGCAGCATCCGGGGCCGTACGTCGCCGTTCTTGCCGTCGAGCCCGCGCACGATGGCGACGGCGCCCTCGGTGACCGGCGGCGCCACGTCGTAGGTGGGCGACACGGGGAACGGCACGGTGATCACCACGTCCAGGGACGGCTTGAGCTCACCGCCGAGCGCGGACCAGATGTCGGCGATGGACCGGGACTCGGGAGGCGGCACGGCGACCGTGAGCGGCAGCGAGGCACGCAGCGCGGCGAGCGCGTCGGGCAGGGAGTCGGGCGGCAGCAACTCGTGGGCGAGCAGGGTGCCGAGGCAGGCGGAGAGGAGCCGGTGCTCGTCCTCGGGCCGGTTGGTCCAGGCGGTGAGCAGATACGAGAGCCGGAACCAGCGGGGCGGCTGCCGCCTGCGAAGGACCACTCCGTCGGGCCCGCGCTCGGCGTACGCGCCGCGCTCGCGACGGGCGACGTCCTCGCGGATGTCGTAGAGATAGGCGTTGAGCGTGGGCGCGTTGCGCCGGGCCGCCCAGTCCCGGGTGGGCGCCTCGAAGACGACGTCACCGGCCCCATCGGGAAGGGCCCCGCGCAGCAACCCGCGCAGGGCCTCGTCGACTTCATGAATCACTAGATGTACCCCTCCCGCAGCGCGTACGCGACGGCATGCGCGCGGTTCTGCAACTGCAGGCGCGTCATCAGCGCGTGCAGCACGTTCTTGACGGTCCGTTCGGAGTAGGCGAGCTTCTCCGATATCTGCTTGGTGTCGAGCCCCTCGGCGATCAGGCGTACCACGTCGACCTCGCGGGGTGCCATGCCCAGCGTCGGCACGAGCGCCCCCGCGCCGCCGGGCGAGGTGTCGAGGGCGGACCGCCGCAACTGCCCGAGCTGGGTCATGAGCCGGTTGATGAGATCCGGCGGCAACTCCCCTTCACCCCGCGCGGCACTGTGCACCGCGTGCAGCAGCTTCTGCGGGGTGGCCTGATGCCGCCAGAGAATGGCCTGCACGCCGTACTCGACGACAGCCATCAACTCGGGCTCGCGCAACTCGCTGGCGATCAGCACGACGCGCTGCTCCCCACACCTGACGAGCCGCCGCAGCTCGGCCCCCGCGACATCGTCGAGCCGATCGACGAGCATCACGGCAACCTGCTCGTCGCTGACCTCTTCCCCTCCCCGATCCACCAGCTCAACACTGGGCTGCTGCCGAAGGTGACTGATGACCCCGGCCCGCCCCAACGGATCAGTGGCATGCACAGCCACAGAGATACGTGTATCCGGCACTGGCCTTCCCTGTCTTCCCCCGCAGTATCAATGGCCACAGAGTGCGCAAGCCGGATCAACATTCGATTGCCGATGGATCAACGGGGCTTGCGCGGGGGCGTAAGCGGGGCTGCCGGGCCTCGGCCCGCCTCGGCTACGGTGCGCATCATGCCACCTGCACTGGACACGCCTCAGGGCGCGGCCGAACTGGCCGAGCCCCTGTTGCCGCCGCGTGGCTGCACGACATCGGTCACGCCCCAGTCCCTGGGCGCTCCCTCTCGCCTGGTCCAGCTGGTCGCCCACCACTCCGGCGCTGCCTACGAAGCCGAACAACGGGGCCTGTCGCCACAGTTGGCCGCCTACGACCGGGAGGACTCCCCGCTCCTCGACGCACTGAGCTACGCCGACATGAAGGAGGGAAACGAGGCCCACACCACAATCACCAAGGCACGCCCCTACCTGGACGCTGCGGTCGCCCGGACCGAGCGCGGCATGAAGGTGTTCCACTCGGTCCCGCCGAGCCGGCGGACCGTCATCGACCGGAGCGGCTGGTGGCCGCCCGAGAGCTTCGCCGTCGAGCACCAGGACGTGGAACTGCTCGCGTGCTTCCTGGACGCCGGAGCCGACCCGAACAGCGTCAGCCTGACAAACGGCCTCCCGCTCCTGATGCACGCCATCGACATGGAGGGCGACGGCGCCCTGCAAACGTCCGGTCCCCTCACGGTCGCCACGACTGCGGTGCTCCTCGCATACGGAGCAGATCCCGAGCACGGCACGCCGGACGGAGACGCCCCCCTCTCGCTCGCCGAGTACTACAACCACGGGCCGGCAATCCGTCTCCTAAGGCGCCACATTCAGCGCGGCTCCCCGTCGACTTAGGGATCCGCACAGCTTCGGCATGGAGGTGGGCGTGAGCGATCTCAAGGTCGTCACGTGGAAGAGGTACGGACAAGACCGGCTCTACGTAAACCTGCCGGACAGCACGTCCGTCGCACGGGCCGACCGGCGCACAGGCAAAATCACCATCCTCGTGGAGCAATACCGACACGACGCGCGCGACTTGCCCCCTCTGACACCACAAGACGACCTCGCGGAAAACCGTCCCTGGCGCCGCCCTGAGAGAACTCCTCGCCACGGAGAGACTCACACGCCACGGCTGGCGCGTGCTGCATTCCATAGAGCTGCCCCGAAAGGTGGACATCGACCACTTACTGATCGGCCCCGGTGGCGTCTTCTGCCGTGGCAAGCCGCAGCCGTACGGACGCAAGAGCAAGGCGGAGGCCCGGCGGGTACAGCACGTGCTGGAACGCCACGTCGGCGTTCCGGTCCAGGTGGAGCCGGTGCCTCGATCCCGAGCAGATCGACGCCGTCTACGCCGTGGCCCGGCATCGATGCGCGTGGCTGACGGCCTGAAAAGCGTGCCGTCCCCGCGACGGGAAAGGGAGCGAGGAATCCATGAGCGGGAACGCCGAAGAGCCGGACTCAATGAGACTGAGTCCGGCTCTCCATATTCGGCACTTCAGCTGGTCAGCGACGCAATCACACTGTCCCGGCTGCTGTGCCCCCGGCAGGATTCGAACCTGCGCACACGGCTCCGGAGGCCGTTGCTCTATCCCCTGAGCTACGGGGGCGTATCGGCGCGGCTTGCGCGGCGACGGATAGAACCCTACCAGCTCTCCGGGGCTCCCCATGAACAGGTATTTCCGTGCTTCCGCGGCCACCGGGGCGGGTGCATGCGTCTCCTGTGTCCCGGGCACCCCTGCCGACTCCCCCGCACGGGGCGGAAGTAGGGAAAACCGGGACGCGGCGGCGGGCGCGGACCTACTCTCGAGTTGTGTCAGGCGTGCCCGGCCGCGTGCTTGTTGTGGACGACAACAAGGTCATTCGGCAACTGATCAGGGTCAACCTCGAGCTGGAGGGCTTCGAGGTCGTGACCGCGGCCGATGGTGTCGAGTGCCTGGACGTCGTGCAGCAGGTCCAGCCCGATGTGGTCACCCTCGACGTCGTGATGCCCCGGCTCGACGGTCTGCGGACCGCGGCGCGGCTGCGCTCCGACGCACGGACCCAGAACCTGCCCATCGTCATCGTCAGCGCATGCACGCAGTACGAGGTCGAGAGCGGCCTGGACGTCGGCGTGGACGCCTTCCTCGCCAAGCCCTTCGAGCCGAACGAACTGGTCGGGATCGTCCGCCAGTTGATGGAGCGCGAGGGTCGTGGCCCCGGGGCCGGACATGGTCATGGCCGCGATCGCGGCCCGGCGGGCACCGATCGCCGGGCCGGTGGTTTCGGAGGGGCCGGTGGCGTCGGCGGCAGCGGCGAAGCGGAGCGGGCGGGGCATCCTGGCGGCTGACCGACACCGTCGTGCTGCGGGTCTGGGCCTGGGGTTGCCCTCTGGGCCTGGGCCCGGCTCCCAGCCCGAGCCCGGCCGCGCGGGCCTCAGCTCCGGCCGCGCGCGAGCGGGCCCTGGCCTCGGGTACACACTCCGCCCCCGGTTCCGGCCGCCCAGGCCTCGGCCCCGCCCCACGCACTCCGGCTCCGGCACATGGCCCTCGGCCTCGGCCTCGGGCGCGCACTCCAGCTCCAGCTGCGGGCGTCCGGGCCCCGGCCCGCACACCCCGGCTCCGGCCCCCGAGCGCGCAAGCTCCGCCCCCCCCCCGGCGGCGCAGGACTCGGCCCTGGGCACCCACACTCCAGCTCCAGCTCCGGCTGCGGGCGCACAGGCCCCGGCCCGCACACCCCGGCTCCGGCCCCGAGCCCGCAGGCTCCGGCCCCGCCCCCACCCCAGCTCCAGCCCCAAGCACGCAAGCTCCGACCTCACGCACACGCTCCAGCCCCGGCCCCGAGGCACGCAGCCCCCGGCCCCGCCCCACACCCTCCAGCTCCGCGTCCAGCTCCGCCCCCCGGCGCCCCGTCCACATCCCGGACCATCCGCGAAACCAAGTCGCCTACCCACCCCCCTCCTCCCATACGCTTGTCCCGTGACCCCCGTCGAGCTCTCCCGCACCGTGCTGCGCGCCATGCGTCATGCCGTCGATGCCGGGGAGCTCAGCGTGGATGTGCCGGAGGTCGTTCGGGTGGAGCGGCCGCGGCCAGGGGGGTGTGGGGACTACGCGACGAATGTCGCGCTGCAGGTCGCCCGCGCCGCGGGGAGGTCGCCGCGGCAGGTTGCCGAGATTCTGTCGCCGAGGCTGGTCCGTGAGCCCGGCATCGTGGGGATCGACATCACGGGGCCCGGGTTCCTGAACATCACCTTGGCGGGGACGCGCGGCGCCGCCCTCGTGCGTGACGTGCTCGCGCGCGGCCGCTGTTACGGGCATGTGCACCCCGACACCGGGCAGCTCGCCCAGATCCACGTTCCCCACGAGGTCCGCGCCGTCGTCGTCGCCGATGCCCTGCGCCGGATCCTCCGTTCCCAGGGCGCCCTGGTCCGCACCACCTGCGACGAGGCCCCGGACGCCGACTGGGTGACGACCCTCGGTGTGCGGATCGACGCGTACGGGCGCCCGCCGCGGGAGCTCCGTACCCTGCGCCCCGTGCCCGCCCCGGAAGACCCCGTCCGCCTCGGCCGCGACGCCGCCCGCTGGGCCCTGCTCCATCCCGCGGGGCACGATCACCCGCGCATCGGCGACGAGCACCTCGCGCAGCGCGAGAGCAACCCGCTGTTCCGCGTGCGGTACGCCCACGCCCGCTCCCGCGCCCTCACCCGCAACGCCACTGCCCTCGGCTTCACGAGCCACGCCGCCGACCTGCCGGACGACCGGCACCGAGAAGACCTGCCGGACCAGCGAGACGACCTGCCGAGCCGGCAAGGAGACCTGCCCGTCCGGCAAGGAGACCTGCAGGCCCGGCAAGGAAACCTCCCCGACCCGCCAAGAACCCTGCCCACCCCCGAAGCGCAGCCCCTCCTCGACGCCCTCGAGGAATACCCCGCCACCCTCGCCTCCGCCGCCCGCCACCACGCGCCGGACCGCCTCGCCCGGCACCTCGTCACCGTCGCCGACGCCCTGCTCGTCTTCCAGCACACCGTGCTGCCGCTCGGTGACGAGAAACCCTCGGCCACCCACCGCGCCCGGCTCGCGCTCGCCGAAGCCGCCGGGACGGTGCTCGCCGGTGGCCTGTCCCTGCTCGGCATCAGCGCACCCGACCATCTGTGAAAGACGAGACGACAGAGCCATGAGCCGTTCCGCACACCCCGCAGGGCCCCGCCACGCAGACGTCCTGCCCGAGGGGCACTACGCCGCCCCGCCGACCGACCTCAACGCCCTCGACGCCAAGGTCTGGTCCCGCACCGTCACCCGTACCCCTGAAGGCGTCGTCAGCATGGGCGGCATCGAAGTGACGCGGCTCGCCGAGGAGTTCGGCACTCCGGCGTACTTCGTCGACGAGGCCGACTTCCGCGCGCGCTGCCGGGCGTGGCGCGACGCGTTCGGCGGTGACGCCGATGTCTTCTACGCGGGCAAGGCCTTCCTCTCGCGCGCCGTCGTGCGGTGGCTGCACGAGGAGGGGCTCAACCTCGACGTGTGCAGCGGTGGCGAACTCGCCACCGCCCTCGCCGCGGGGATGCCCGCCGAGCGCATCGCCTTCCACGGCAACAACAAGACCGAGGACGAGATCCACCGGGCCGTCGAGGCCGGTGTCGGGCGCATCGTCCTCGACTCCTTCCAGGAGATCGTGCGCGTCGCGCACATCGCCGAGCGGCTCGGCAAGCGCCAGCGCGTGCAGATCCGGGTGACGGTCGGCGTCGAGGCGCACACCCACGAGTTCATCGCCACCGCGCACGAGGACCAGAAGTTCGGCATCGCGCTGGCCGGGGGACAGGCCGCCGAGGCCGTACGGCGCGCGCTGAAGCTGGACGGGCTCGAGCTCATCGGGATCCACAGCCACATCGGCTCGCAGATCTTCGACATGGCCGGGTTCGAGGTCTCCGCCCGCCGCGTCGTGCAGCTGCTCGCCGAGGTGCGCGACGAGCACGGCGTCGAGCTGCCCGAGATCGACCTCGGCGGCGGCCTCGGCATCGCGTACACGAGCGACGACGACCCCCGTGAGCCGCACGAGATCGCCCGGGCGCTCGGCGAGATCGTGACGCGCGAGTGCGCGGCGGCGGGCCTGCGCACGCCCCGCATCTCCGTCGAGCCGGGCCGCGCCATCGTCGGCCCGACCGCCTTCACGCTCTACGAGGTCGGCACCATCAAGCCCCTCGAAGGACTTCGTACGTACGTGTCCGTGGACGGCGGCATGTCCGACAACATCCGCACCGCGCTGTACGACGCCGAGTACACGGTCGCCCTCGTCTCCAGGTCCTCCGACGCGGAGCCCATGCTGGTGCGTGTGGTCGGCAAGCACTGCGAGAGTGGGGACATCGTCGTACGCGACGCGTTCCTGCCCGCGGACATCGCGCCCGGCGATCTGATCGCCGTGCCCGCGACCGGCGCGTACTGCCGCTCGATGGCGAGCAATTACAACCACGCTCTTCGCCCGCCCGTCGTGGCCGTCGCCGACGGTGCGGCGCGGGTGATCGTGCGGCGCGAGACGGAGGAAGATCTCCTGCGTCTCGACGTCGGATGATGAAAAAGATGAAATAGATGTCTCAGGATCCGGACAATGGACAGAAAGTCTGTTCCGGTGGGTGAGACTGGTTCCACCGTAGATGTAGGAGAAGTGAGGTCGGATGATGCGTACGCGTCCGCTGAAGGTGGCGCTGCTGGGCTGTGGAGTTGTCGGCTCAGAGGTGGCGCGCATCATGACGACGCACGCCGACGACCTCACAGCCAGGATCGGCGCCCCGGTGGAGCTCGCCGGGGTCGCCGTCCGCCGCCCCTCCAAGGTGCGCGAGGGAATCGATCCGTCACTGATCACCACCGACGCCACCGCGCTGGTCAAACGGGGCGACATTGACGTCATCGTCGAGGTGATCGGCGGCATCGAGCCCGCCCGCACCCTCATCACGACCGCCTTCGAGCACGGCGCCTCGGTCGTCTCCGCGAACAAGGCGCTCATCGCGCAGGACGGCGAGGCCCTGCACGCCGCCGCCGTCGAGCACGGCCGCGACCTGTACTACGAGGCCGCCGTCGCCGGGGCGATCCCGCTGATCCGGCCGCTGCGCGAGTCCCTCGCGGGCGACAAGGTCAACCGCGTCCTCGGCATCGTGAACGGGACCACGAACTTCATCCTCGACGCCATGGACACGACGGGGGCGGGGTACCAGGAAGCCCTCGACGAGGCCACCGCGCTCGGGTACGCGGAGGCCGACCCGACCGCCGACGTCGAAGGCTTCGACGCCGCCGCCAAGGCCGCGATCCTCGCCGGAATCGCCTTCCACACGCGCGTGCGTCTCGACGACGTGTACCGCGAGGGCATGACCGAGGTGACCGCCGCCGACTTCGCGTCCGCGAAGCGCATGGGCTGCACCATCAAACTCCTCGCCATCTGCGAGCGCGCCGCCGACGGCGGGTCCGTCACCGCGCGCGTGCACCCCGCGATGATTCCGCTCAGCCACCCGCTCGCCTCGGTCCGCGGCGCGTACAACGCCGTCTTCGTCGAGGCGGAGGCCGCGGGCCAGCTGATGTTCTACGGCCCCGGCGCGGGCGGCTCGCCCACCGCGTCCGCCGTCCTCGGCGACCTCGTCGCCGTCTGCCGCAACAAGCTCGCCGAGTCCACGGGGCCCGGCGACTCCGCGTACACCCAGCTGCCCGTGAGCTCCATGGGCGAGGTCGTCACGCGCTATCACATCAGCCTCGACGTGGCCGACAAGCCGGGCGTGCTCGCCCAGGTCGCGACGGTCTTCGCCGAGCACGGCGTGTCGATCGACACGGTCCGCCAGACGGGCAAGGACGGCGAGGCCTCCCTCGTCGTCGTCACCCACCGCGCGCCCGACGCCGCCCTCACCGGCACCGTCGACGCGCTGCGCAATCTCGACACCGTGCGTGGTGTCGCCAGCATCATGCGGGTTGAAGGGGAGTAAGCAGCAATGACCCACCAGTGGCGCGGAATCATCGAGGAGTACCGGGACCGTCTTCCGGTCTCCGGCACGACGCCGGTCGTGACGCTTCGCGAGGGCGGCACGCCGCTCGTGCCCGCGCAGGTGCTCTCCGAGCGCACGGGCTGCGAGGTCCACCTCAAGGTCGAGGGCGCCAACCCGACGGGGTCCTTCAAGGACCGCGGCATGACCATGGCGATCACCAAGGCCAAGGAGGAGGGCGCGAAGGCCGTCATCTGCGCCTCCACCGGCAACACGTCCGCCTCCGCGGCCGCCTACGCCGTACGCGCGGGGATGGTCTGCGCCGTCCTGGTCCCGCAGGGCAAGATCGCGCTCGGCAAGATGGGCCAGGCGCTCGTCTACGGCTCGAAGATCCTCCAGGTCGACGGAAACTTCGACGACTGCCTGAACCTCGCCCGCGGCCTGTCCGAGAACTACCCGGTGGCGCTGGTCAATTCGGTCAACCCGTTCCGCATCGAGGGCCAGAAGACCGCGTCGTTCGAGATCGTCGACGCGCTCGGCGACGCCCCCGACATCCACGTCCTTCCCGTCGGCAACGCAGGCAACATCACCGCCTATTGGAAGGGCTACAAGGAGTACGCGGCCGACTCGGTGTCGACGCACACTCCCCGGATGTGGGGCTTCCAGGCCTCCGGTTCCGCGCCCATCGTGCGCGGCGAGGTCGTCAAGGACCCCTCGACGATCGCCACCGCGATTCGCATCGGCAACCCCGCGTCCTGGGACTACGCCCTCGCCGCGCGCGACGAGTCGGGCGGCCTCATCGACGAGGTGACGGACCGTGAGATCCTGCGCGCCTACAAGCTGTTGGCGTCCCAGGAAGGCGTCTTCGTGGAGCCCGCGTCGGCCGCTTCGGTCGCCGGTCTGCTGAAGGCCGCCGAGCAGGGCAAGGTCGACAAGGGCCAGCGGATCGTCTGTACTGTGACAGGGAACGGCCTCAAGGACCCCGACTGGGCCGTTGCCGGCGCCCCGCAGCCGGTCACCGTGCCGGTCGACGCGGCGGCCGCCGCAGAACGCCTCGGCCTGGCATAACTGCCAGAACCACAGGGGAAACCCGCAACTCCGTACAGGGGGTGCACAGGGGGCTTACGACACGCATCGTGCGCCTCCTGTGCGCCCTATGTCGCCACAGAACCTTCCTTCGATAGGCTGTACCGAACCCGCCCCGCCGCATATGCCGCGGTGCCGCCGTTGTTCGCGGCCTTCGGGTGTTCCGTACATGTGGCACGTAGTAAAAATACGCAGCCTCAAAAACACGCAGCTCAAGGAGAGTCATCGAGCGATGGCCGGTCCCGCGTTCCGCGCCGCCGCCGTCCGGGTGCGCGTCCCCGCCACCAGCGCCAACCTCGGCCCGGGCTTCGACGCCCTGGGCCTGTCGCTGGGTCTGTACGACGACGTGGTCGTCCGGGTGGCCGACTCCGGCCTGAACATCGACATCGCCGGGGAGGGCAGCGAGACCCTCCCGCGCGACGAGTCGCATCTGCTCGTACGTTCCCTGCGTACCGCCTTCGACCTGCTGGGCGGACAGCCGCGCGGGCTTGAGATCGTCTGTGCCAACCGCATCCCGCACGGCCGCGGCCTCGGCTCGTCCTCCGCCGCCATCTGCGCGGGCATCGTCGCCGCGCGCGCCGTGACGATAGGCGGCGAGACCAAGCTGGACGACGCGGCGCTGCTGGAACTGGCCACCGAGATCGAGGGCCACCCCGACAACGTCGCCGCGTGTCTGCTCGGCGGATTCACGCTCTCCTGGATGGACGGGGGAGCGGCGCGCGCGATCAGGATGGATCCCGCCGATTCCATCGTTCCGGTGGTTTTCGTACCGGGAAAGCCCGTCCTCACCGAAACGGCCCGCGGCCTGCTCCCGCGCACCGTGCCGCACGTCGACGCGGCCACCAACGCGGGCCGGGCGGCCCTGCTCGTCGAGGCCCTGACCAGGCGCCCCGAGCTGCTGCTTCCCGCCACCGAGGACCGGCTGCACCAGGACTACCGCGCCCCGGCCATGCCGGAGAGCGCCGCCCTGGTGGAGCGGCTGCGCGCCGACGGCGTGCCCGCGGTGATCTCCGGCGCGGGCCCCACGGTCCTCGCGCTGGCCGAAGACAGTGCGGCCGACAAGGTCGCACGCCTGGCAGGAGAGGGCTGGGCGGCCAACCGTCTGGCGCTCGACGCCACGGGTGCGAGCGTGCTGCCGCTCGCGCCCTGACGCAGAAACACACGGAATCCGGGGTGTCCGGGTTCGAGAGGGGGAATGTTTGTTGGATCCGGTAGTGTTAATCTCAAGTCTGCACCCGACCCCACCATGGCGAGGTGCTTTGTGTCCCCGTCCGGGACAACCATTCTTCCGGGAGCCTCCCAAACTGTTCTGTGCCTTGCACTGAGCGGTCCTGAGCACGCTCCGGAACGGCGTGACCGAGCCGAGTGACACCGCACATCAGTGGCATCGCATCGGGAATCGCCATCACCAGTGAATTCTTCCGCCGCGTTGGCGGACCACCGCCCCGGCACGGTCCACATCACAGGGACCGCCGGACAGCACAACCGGTCGCCGAGCCAGACAGGCCGACGTCCGCTCCAGGGAAGGACCCTTCGTGAGCGACACCACCGATCTGATGGGCGTGACTGCCGACACGCCCGCCACGGACGCCTCTGCGGCGCCTGCCACCGGTGCTTCGGCCGGGTCCCGGCGGCGCCGCGGCACCGGCCTCGAGGGCATGGTGCTGGCGGAACTGCAGCAGGTCGCATCGGGCCTTGGGATCAAGGGCACCGGGCGCATGCGCAAGAGCCAGTTGATCGAGGTCATCAAGGAGGCGCAGGCAGGGGGCGGAGCCCCGGCGAAGAGCGCCGCCGCGGACACCGCAGAGACCAAGCCGAAGCGCCGCGCCACCTCGAAGGCCCGTACGGGCGAGGACGCCGCGGAGACGCCCGCCAAGGCGAGCAGGGCGGAGAAGGGCGAGGCCGGCAAGGCCGAGAAGGCCACCGCCAAGGCCGCCGCCCAGCAGCAGATCGACATCCCGGGCCAGCCGGCCAGCGACGACCAGCCGGCCGGTGAGCGCCGTCGGCGCCGGGCCACCGCCGACGCGGGCAGCCCGGAGACGGTCACCGCCGAGGCGAAGGGCGAGTCGAAGACCGAGGCCAAGGGCGACGCGTCCGAGGCCAAGGGCGGCGAGGGCGCCGGCGACAACAACGCCGAGGGCCGCCGCGACCGCCGTGACCGGCAGGGCCGCGGCCGCGACCGTGACCGCCGCGGCAACAAGGGCGACGACCAGCAGGGCGGCGGTCGTCAGGACCGTCAGCAGCAGGGCGGCGGTCGTCAGGACCGCCAGGATCGGCAGCGTGACAACGGGCCGCAGGATGACGACGACTTCGAGGGTGGCCGTCGCGGCCGCCGCGGCCGTTACCGGGACCGTCGGGGCCGTCGCGGCCGTGACGAGGGCTTCGGCAACGAGCCGCAGGTCTCCGAGGACGACGTCCTGATCCCCGTCGCGGGCATCCTGGACATCCTCGACAACTACGCCTTCATCCGTACGTCGGGCTACCTCCCGGGTCCGAACGACGTGTACGTCTCGCTGGCGCAGGTCCGCAAGAACGGTCTGCGCAAGGGTGACCACGTCACCGGCGCGGTCCGGCAGCCCAAGGACGGCGAGCGCCGCGAGAAGTTCAACGCGCTCGTGCGCCTCGACTCGGTGAACGGCATGGCGCCCGAATCCGGGCGCGGGCGGCCGGAGTTCAACAAGCTGACGCCCCTTTACCCGCAGGATCGGCTCCGTCTGGAGACCGACCCGGGCGTGCTCACCACCCGCATCATCGACCTGGTGGCGCCGATCGGTAAGGGGCAGCGCGGTCTGATCGTGGCCCCGCCGAAGACCGGCAAGACCATGATCATGCAGGCGATCGCCAACGCGATCACGCACAACAACCCCGAGTGCCACCTGATGGTCGTCCTGGTCGACGAGCGTCCGGAAGAGGTCACCGACATGCAGCGGTCGGTGAAGGGCGAGGTCATCTCCTCGACCTTCGACCGTCCCGCCGAGGACCACACCACGGTCGCCGAGCTCGCCATCGAGCGCGCCAAGCGTCTGGTGGAGCTGGGTCACGACGTCGTCGTACTGCTCGACTCGATCACGCGTCTGGGCCGTGCGTACAACCTCGCCGCCCCGGCCTCCGGCCGCATCCTGTCCGGTGGTGTCGACTCGACGGCCCTCTACCCGCCCAAGCGCTTCTTCGGTGCCGCGCGCAACATCGAGGACGGCGGCTCGCTGACCATCCTCGCGACCGCGCTCGTCGACACCGGCTCGCGCATGGACGAGGTGATCTTCGAGGAGTTCAAGGGCACGGGCAACGCCGAGCTCAAGCTCGACCGCAAGCTCGCCGACAAGCGCATCTTCCCGGCGGTGGACGTCGACGCGTCCGGCACCCGCAAGGAAGAGATCCTGCTCGGCAGCGACGAGCTCGCCATCACCTGGAAGCTGCGCCGCGTGCTGCACGCGCTCGACCAGCAGCAGGCGATCGAGCTGCTCCTGGACAAGATGAAGCAGACGAAGTCGAACGCCGAGTTCCTGCTGCAGATCCAGAAGACGACCCCGACGCCGGGCAACGGCAACGACTAGTCGTCCTCAGGAGTACGTACAGGCGTACTCAGCAGTCCGAAGGGCCGCCCCGTCACTGATGTGACGGGGCGGCCCTTTTGGTGCGGAACGAGACCGAAGCGAGACCTTGGCCACACACCTAAGAGATTCTTACGGTCACGGGCAGTAGTCCGGGGGTGCGCGAAAGCGCAGGTGAGGGGCCAGAAGGCAGTTCTGGTGCGCACGGTGCGTAGCTGTCGAACCCCGGGGCGCACACAGGCTGCTGTGCAACCCTTCAAGCGGTTTCCACGTCTGACAAGTGACGACAAACCACGCCTGACCCTGAAAGCAGGGGGTAACCGACCGACGAGGACTGAGGAGCACATGACCGACGAGAGCACGCCTGCGGATACGAAGCCGAAGCGCCCGCGCGGCGGAGGCGGCAGGCGCCGCAAGCCCCGCCCCAAGCGCAACAAGGTGCTCGTCGCCACGGCATGGACCGCGGCCTCGGTGGTCGTCCTCGGCGGAGCGGGTCTCGGCTTCGTGTACTTCAAGCTCAACGGCAACATCAGGGGCGTCGACATCAACGCCGCCCTCGGCACGGACCGCCCCCTGGACGTCGACAACGGCTCCCAGGACATCCTCGTCCTCGGCTCGGACTCGCGCTCCGGCGACAACGCCAAGTACGGCAAGGACGAGGGCGCGGCCCGCTCGGACACCGCGATGATCGTCCACGTCTACAAGGGCCACAAGAAGGCCAGCATCGTCTCCATACCCCGCGACACCCTGATAACCAGGCCCGAGTGCAAGTCCGTGGACGGCAAGACGACCGACCCCGGCGGCCAGCGGCAGATGTTCAACACGGCGTACGAGGTCGGCGGCCCGGCCTGCGCCGTCAAGACCGTCGAGCAGATGTCCGGCATCAGGATGGACCACTACCTCGAGGTCGACTTCACGGGCTTCAAGAAGCTCATCGACACCCTCGGCGGCGTCGAGCTCACCACGAAGAAGCCCATCAAGGACGACAAGAGCCACCTCGACCTCGACGCCGGGAAGCACACGCTCAACGGCGAGCAGGCGCTCGGCCTGGTCCGCACCCGGCACGGCGTCGGTGACGGCAGCGACCTGGGCCGCATCCAGCTCCAGCAGGCCTTCATCAAGGCGCTGCTCAACCAGGTCAAGGACGTCGGCGTCTTCAGCAACCCGAAGAAGCTGTTCGACCTCGCGGACGACGCGACCAGCGCCATCACCACCGACTCGGACCTGAACGACGTCAAGTCCCTCGCGAGCTTCGCCAACGGCCTCAAGGGCATCGGCGCCGGTGACATGAAGATGGTCACGCTGCCCGTCGAGTACGACCCCGCGGACCGCAACCGCGTGCTGCCCCTGGAGCAGGCGGGCAGGGAGGTCTGGGACGCGCTCAAGGCCGACAAGCCCATCCCCAAGTCCGCCACGGACAAGTCGGCGGGCGACAAGGGCTCCGTGGGCTCCGTCGTGAGCAGCGGCTGAGCGCCCGGAACAGAGCCCGGAACAGAGTCCAGGAATAGATCGGCCCCCACCCCGGTTTTGGGAGATACGGCCGGTCCTGGCAGACTGGTACGTCGGCCCCGGTTCACGTACGAGCAATCCGCGCGTACGACCCGGCGCCCTCCCGAAACTAGGAGACACCTTGAAGCGCGACATCCACCCCGAGTACGTCGAGACGCAGGTCAGCTGCACCTGTGGCGCGTCGTTCACCACCCGTAGCACGATCTCCAGCGGCACCGTCCGTGCCGAGGTCTGCTCCGAGTGCCACCCGTTCTACACGGGCAAGCAGAAGATCCTCGACACCGGTGGCCGCGTGGCCCGCTTCGAGGCCCGCTTCGGCAAGGCTGCAGGCGCCAACAAGTAGCGAGCCACTGCGCCGGTCATCGGCCGCCCTCGGGAGGGGGTGGCCGGGACCGGCGCTTTTGCCGTCCCGCAGCCAATTCGCGTAGAACCCTCGCGTAGAAAACCAGGAGCCCCCGATGTTCGAGGCGGTCGAGGAACTGATCGGCGAACACGCCGATCTCGAGAAGAAGCTCGCCGACCCGTCGGTCCACGCCGACCAGGCCAACGCGCGCAAGCTCAACAAGCGCTACGCCGAGCTGACCCCGATCGTCTCGACGTACCGCGCCTGGAAGCAGACCGGGGACGACATCGAGACCGCGCGCGAGTTCGCCGCCGACGACCCGGACTTCGCCGCCGAGGTCAAGGACCTGGAGCGGCAGCGCGAGGAGATCACCGAGAAGCTGCGGCTGCTGCTCGTGCCCCGGGACCCGTCCGACGACAAGGACGTCATCCTGGAGGTCAAGGCGGGCGCGGGCGGCGACGAGTCGGCGCTCTTCGCGGGCGACCTGCTGCGCATGTACCTGCGGTACGCGGAGCGCGTCGGCTGGAAGACCGAGATCATCGACGCCACCGAGTCCGAGCTGGGCGGCTACAAGGACGTCCAGGTCGCCGTGAAGACCAAGGGCGGCCAGGGCGCCACCGAGCCGGGACAGGGTGTCTGGGCGCGGCTGAAGTACGAGGGCGGGGTGCACCGCGTGCAGCGCGTGCCCTCCACCGAGTCCCAGGGGCGCATCCACACCTCCGCCGCCGGTGTCCTGGTGACGCCCGAGGCCGAGGAGATCGACGTCGAGATCCACGCGAACGACCTGCGGATCGACGTCTACCGCTCCTCCGGGCCCGGCGGCCAGTCCGTCAACACCACCGACTCCGCCGTGCGCATCACGCACATCCCCACCGGCGTCGTCGCCTCCTGCCAGAACGAGAAGAGCCAGCTCCAGAACAAGGAGCAGGCCATGCGTATTCTGCGGTCCAGGCTCCTCGCGGCGGCCCAGGAGGAAGCGGAGAAGGAGGCCGCGGACGCCCGTCGCAGCCAGGTCCGCACCGTCGACCGCTCCGAGAAGATCCGGACGTACAACTTCCCGGAAAACCGGATCTCGGACCACCGCGTCGGCTTCAAGGCGTACAACTTGGACCAGGTGCTCGACGGCGACCTCGACGCGGTCATCCAGGCCTGTGTCGACGCGGACTCCGCGGCCAAGCTCGCGGCTGCCTGACGCCCCCACATCTCTCGCACGACGCCCCCGGAGGACCAGCGTGAACCTGCTGCTCGCGGAAGTGGCCCAGGCCACCCAGCGGCTGGCCGACGCCGGCGTGCCCTCGCCGCGCAACGACGCGGAGGAGCTCGCCGCCTTCGTGCACGGCGTGAAGCGGGGCGAGCTGCACTCCGTCAAGGACGCGGACTTCGACGCCCGCTACTGGGAGGCGATCGCGCGGCGCGAGGCCCGCGAGCCGCTCCAGCACATCACCGGGCGCGCCTACTTCCGGTACCTGGAGCTGCAGGTCGGCCCCGGCGTCTTCGTGCCGCGCCCGGAGACCGAGTCGGTCGTCGGGTGGGCCATAGACGCGGTGCGCGCCATGGACGTGGTCGAGCCGCTCATCGTCGACCTGTGCACCGGCTCGGGCGCCATCGCGCTCGCGCTCGCGCAGGAGGTCCCGCGCTCGCGGGTGCATGCCGTGGAGCTGTCCGAGGACGCCCTGAAGTGGACGCGGAAGAACGTCGACGGGTCCAGGGTCAAGCTCTCCCAGGGCGACGCCCGTGACGCGCTCCCCGAGCTCGACGGGCAGGTCGACCTGGTGGTCTCCAACCCGCCGTACATCCCGCTCACCGAATGGGAGTACGTCGCGCCGGAAGCCCGCGACTACGACCCCGAACTCGCGCTGTTCTCCGGCGAGGACGGCCTCGACCTGATCCGGGGCATCGAGCGCACCGCGCACCGGCTGCTGCGCCCCGGCGGTGTCGTCGTCATCGAGCACGCCGACACGCAGGGCGGCCAGGTGCCGTGGATCTTCACCGAGGAGCGGGGCTGGGCGGACGCCGCAGACCACCCCGACCTCAACAACCGGCCGCGCTTCGCCACCGCCCGCAAGGCGATGCCGTGACCACCAAGACTTCAAGTCAGCAGTACGTGTACGAGGAGGCCCGCTAAATGGCACGGCGATACGACACCAACGACGCGACCGACCGTACGACCGGTCTGCGCGAGGCCGCGTCCGCCGTCCGCCGTGGCGAGCTGGTCGTGCTGCCCACCGACACCGTCTACGGCATCGGTGCCGACGCCTTCACCCCGGAGGCCTGCGGCGATCTCCTGGACGCCAAGGGGCGCGGCCGCAACATGCCGACCCCTGTCCTCATCGGCTCGCCGAACACGCTGCACGGCCTGGTCACCGACTTCTCCGAGTCGGCCTGGGAGCTCGTCGACGCCTTCTGGCCGGGCGCCCTGACGCTGGTCGCCAAGCAGCAGCCGTCCCTCCAGTGGGACCTGGGCGACACCCGGGGCACGGTCGCCATCCGCATGCCGCTGCACCCCGTCGCCATCGAACTGCTCACCGAGGTCGGCCCGATGGCCGTCTCGTCCGCCAACCTCACGGGCCACCCGGCCCCCGAGGACTGCGACGCCGCCCAGGAGATGCTCGGCGACTCCGTCTCCGTGTACCTGGACGGCGGACCGACCCCCGGCATCGTGCCGTCGTCGATCGTCGACGTCACGGGCAAGGTGCCGGTGCTGCTGCGTGCGGGAGCGCTCTCCGCCGAGGAGCTGCGCAAGGTCGTACCCGACCTCGAGGTGGCGAATTGACAGCCCCTGAGACGGGGCGTGGCATAGCGGGTTTCAGCGATACGTTCCGCATCCTCCACGTCAGCACCGGCAACGTCTGCCGCTCGCCGATCACCGAGCGGCTGACCCGGCATGCCCTGGCCGACCGGCTCGGCGACCCCTTCACGGGTGGCCTGATCGTGGAGAGCGCGGGCACCTGGGGCCACGAGGGCGCCCCCATGGAGACCAACGCCGAGACGGTCCTCGCCGACTTCGGCGCGGACGCCACCGGCTTCATGGGACGCGAGCTCCTCGACGACCACGTCATCCGCGCGGACCTCGTCCTGACGGCGACCCGCGACCACCGGGCCCAGGTCATCTCGATGGGCCACTCGGCGGGCCTGCGCACGTTCACGCTCAAGGAGTTCACGCGCCTGGTACGGGCCATAGACCCGACGACCCTGCCGGACCCCGACGGGGACGGCGTGGTGGAGCGTGCGAGGGCCCTGGTGCGGGCCGCGGCGGCGCTGCGCGGCTGGCTCCTCGCGCCCAGCGTGGAGGCCGACGAGGTGTACGACCCGTACGGGGCGCCCCTGCCGTTCTTCCGTTCCGTCGGCGACGAGATCAACCAGGCCCTCGACCCCGTGGTGACGGCCCTGACCGGGGTGACCGCACACACCTAGTGGCCGGGCCCGCGCGGCCCCGCCGTCGCGGGCCTACATTGGATCTGAGGTCACCCCCGCACGGCCCCGGAGCCCGCCATGTCGCTCAGCACGGTCAGCACGGAGGGCACCGCGCGCGCGGGCGCCCCCACCGCGTACACGGATCTCGACGCGCTGCGCCGACAGGACCCGGAACTCGCCGACGTCCTCATGGGGGAGGTCGTCCGGCAGTCCGACTCGCTGCAGCTGATCGCCGCCGAGAACTTCACCTCGCCCGCCGTCCTGACGGCGCTCGGCTCGCCGCTCGCCAACAAGTACGCGGAGGGCTACCCCGGCGCCCGGCACCACGGCGGCTGCGAGCTGGTGGACGTCGCCGAGCGGATCGCCGTCGACCGCGCGAAGGCCCTGTTCGGTGCCGAGCACGCCAATGTGCAGGCGCACTCCGGGTCCTCCGCCGTGCTCGCCGCGTACGCCGCGCTGCTGCGTCCCGGTGACACGGTCCTCGCGATGGGACTGCCGTACGGCGGACATCTCACGCACGGCTCGCCCGCCAACTTCTCCGGCACGTGGTTCGACTTCGTCGGCTACGGAGTGGACCCCGAGAGCGGCCTCATCGACTACGACCAGGTGCACGCCCTGGCCCGTACGCACCGCCCCAAGGCCATCGTCTGCGGCTCGATCTCCTATCCGCGGCACCTCGACTACGCCGCCTTCCGCGAGATCGCCGACGACGCGGGGGCGTATCTCATCGCCGACGCGGCGCACCCGATGGGCCTGGTCGCCGGGGGATCGGCGCCCAGCCCCGTGCCGCACGCGGACGTCGTCTGCGCGACCACGCACAAGGTGCTGCGCGGCCCCCGGGGCGGCCTCCTGCTGTGCGGGGCCGAGCTTGCGGAACGGATCGACCGGGCGGTCTTCCCGTTCACGCAGGGCGGCGCCCAGATGCACACGATCGCCGCCAAGGCCGTCGCCTTCGGCGAGGCGGCAACACCGGCCTTCACCACGTACGCCCATCAGGTGGTGGCCAACGCGAGGATGCTGGCGCAGTGCCTGGCCGCGGCCGGGTTCGCGATCACCACGGGCGGCACGGACACCCATGTGATTCTGGCCGATCCCGCACCCCTGGGAATGGACGCACGCACGGCCCGCGGCAGGCTCGCGGCGGCCGGGATCGTCCTCGACACCTGCGCCCTGCCGCACGGCGACGCCCGGGGCCTGCGGCTGGGAACCGCCGCTGTCACGACCCAGGGGATGGCCCCCACGGACATGGTGCGCATCGCCGGCCTGCTGGTCGACGCGGTGCGGGAGGACCCGAACGTACGAGAAGAGGTGCGTGAATTGGTGGGTGGATTTCCGCCCTATCCGGGCTAGGACGGGGTAGGCGCGTCCGTGGCGCCCGCGTACTCGTGCAACCATCGTCGCTACCCGGAAGTCCCCAACCGTATGCGCGCGAAGCTAGGGTGTGGGGCTGAGATGGCCAGCGATATCTGTGGGGATGCCCGTGCGTGAATACCTGCTGACGCTCTGCATCACGGCCGCGGTGACCTACCTGCTGACCGGCCCGGTGCGGAAGTTCGCGATCGTGGCCGGCGCCATGCCGGAGATCCGCGCTCGCGACGTGCACCGGGAGCCCACGCCCCGGCTCGGCGGTATCGCGATGTTCTTCGGCCTGTGCGCGGGACTCCTCGTCGCCGACCATCTGCCGAACCTGAACGCGGTCTTCGAGAACTCCAACGAGCCGCGCGCGCTGCTCTCCGGGGCGGCGCTGATCTGGCTGATCGGCGTCCTGGACGACAAGTTCGAGATCGACGCACTGATCAAGCTCGGCGGCCAGATGATCGCCGCGGGCGTCATGGTCATGCAGGGTCTGACGATCCTGTGGATCCCGATCCCCGGCGTCGGCACGGTCTCGCTGACCTCGGGACAGGGCACGCTCCTGACCGTCGCACTCGTCGTCATCACCATCAACGCGGTGAACTTCGTCGACGGCCTGGACGGCCTCGCGGCGGGCATGGTGTGCATCGCGTCCGCCGCGTCCTTCATGTACGCCTACCGGATCTGGTACGGGTACGGCATCGAGGCCGCGGCCCCCGCGACGCTCTTCGCCGCCATCCTCATGGGCATGTGCCTCGGCTTCCTGCCGCACAACATGCACCCCGCCCGGATCTTCATGGGCGACTCGGGATCGATGCTCATCGGCCTGATCCTCGCGGCGGGCGCCATCTCCGTCACCGGCCAGGTCGACCCGGCCGCGATGAAGCTGAACTTCGGCGGCACCCGCGATGCCACGCACGCGATGCTTCCCGTCTTCATCCCGCTCCTGATGCCGCTGACGATCATCGCCATCCCGTTCGCCGACCTGGTCCTCGCGATCGTGCGGCGCACCTGGAACGGCAAGTCGCCGTTCGCCGCGGACCGCGGCCACCTCCACCACCGGCTCCTGGAGATCGGGCACTCGCACAGCCGCGCGGTGCTGATCATGTACTTCTGGTCGGCGCTGATCGCCTTCGGCACCGTCGCGTACTCGGTGCACTCGACGAGCGTGTGGATCCTGCTCCTCATCGTGGCGCTCAGCGCGGTGGGCCTCGTGCTCCTGCTGCTGCCGCGCTTCACGCCGCGCACCCCGCGCTGGGCCGAGGCGTTCGTGCCGCCGCGCTACCGTCGTCGCCGCGCGGGCGAACAGGGCGTCCACGGCGGGGCGGAGGGGTCGCACGGGGCAGAGGGGGCCCCGATGGAATCGGAGGAGAAGACTCCGGTCGCCGCGGGCGTCAACGGAGCGACCGCGGTAGGCGCCCGTTCGCGCTTCCAGGATCGTCGTGAGGCGGGTTCGTCGCGCTGACGCGCGATGCGAAATCCCCGCAATAGCAGACAAGTTGACGCCGTGCATGCACAGACGCGCGGATTAGCTCTCATGTGTGACAGTGAGCACACTCAGCAGGTAAAGACCTCATCAAATAGTTTGTGATACGGTTCACGAAACCCCGGGATAGAGCCGAAGGACCGTAGTGCGACGGTCCATTGGCCCGAGGGACCCTCTCGACCCGGGTCTACGCTCGTCCATGACGACACCCTGCCCCCATCAGTAAGCGGAGCTGCCGCCATGCCGTCTCAAGACACCCGAAATCTCCTTCAGTCCGCTGTGCCCACAGCTGCCGCCGGCGCGATCGTCGCCGCGGTCAGTGGTGTGGTCGCGGGCGGCAAGGGAGCCATCGGGGCTGTCGTCGGCACCCTGGTCGTGATCGCCTTCATGGGGCTCGGTCTGTTCGTTCTGCAGCGGACGGCAAAATCGCTTCCGCAGCTTTTCCAGGCGATGGGCATGATGCTCTACGTCGCCCAACTCCTGCTGCTCCTCGTCTTCATGGCCCTGTTCAAGGACACGGAGCTCTTCAATCCGAAGGCTTTCGCGGCCGCGCTCGTGGTGGCGACCATCGTGTGGATGGCCGCACAGGCCCGTGCGCACATGAAGGCCAAGATCCTTTACGTCGAACCCGACTCCGGAAGCGACTCCTCCAAGAAGGACAAGCCGGAGAAGTCGGGGTCGTCCACGTGAAGGGTAGGGGCGGGATAAATGGCCGTTCGAGATGCTGCTATCGTCCGGTGCCAACTGCGGCACTGCTGGCGCGGGCATCTGAGCTGACGCCTGCACGATCGCGAGGCTCGATGCCTGAACGCCGCCCACACTTCCGAAACACCAGTCCGGTGCCGACCCGCGGCTGCGCGCCGCGCCGACACGACAACGAGGTTGCCGTACCTATGCGTCACGCCGAAGGAGCCCGCGGTGAGTGCTGACCAAACTGAGCTCGCCTTTGACTGGAGCTGTCGGATCATGTCCGACAACGGCTGTGGCTTCCCGGCTCCGGGCCTGCACTCGTTCCTCTTCAAGCCGATGTTCACCGTCGGCGGGTTCGAGTTCAACAAGGTCATGATGCTCGCCCTGCTGACCACGCTCGTGGTCGTCACTTTCTTCTACATCGCGTTCGGCAAGGCCAAGCTGGTCCCGGGCAAGCTGCAGATGATGGGCGAGGCCGGCTACGACTTCGTACGCCGCGGAATCGTCTACGAGACGATGGGCAAGAAGGACGGCGAGAAGTACGTCCCGCTCATGGTCTCGCTGTTCTTCTTCATCTGGATCATGAATATCTGGTCCGTGATCCCGCTGACCCAGTTCCCGGTCTCCTCGGTCTTCGCGTACCCGGTGGTCCTCGCGGCCATCGTCTACCTGGTCTGGGTGCCGCTCACCTTCAAGAAGCACGGCTTCGTCGGTGGCTGGAAGAACATCACCGGCTACGACAACTCGCTCGGCCCGATCAAGTGGCTCGTGTCGTTCATCGAGTTCTTCTCGAACCTGCTCGTGCGTCCCTTCACGCACGCGGTGCGACTCTTCGCCAACATGTTCGCCGGTCACCTGATGCTGGTGATGTTCACCGTCGCCTCCTGGTACCTGCTGAACAGCTGGATGATCCCGGCCGCCGGTGTCTCGTTCGTGATGACCATGGCCATGATCCTCTTCGAACTCTTCGTGCAGGCCGTCCAGGCGTACGTCTTCGTGCTCCTCGCCTGCTCGTACATCCAGGGCGCTCTCGCCGAGCACCACTGAGCCCCTCCCCGCAACCCCCTAAGCGCCCGGTGGCCAACCCCCACCGGTCCATGAAAGAGAAGGAAGTAACGGCATGTCCGCGACTCTCGAGCTCGCCGCCCTCCAGGGTGACATCAAGGCCCTCGGCTCCATCGGCTACGGCCTCGCGGCCATCGGCCCGGGCATCGGCGTCGGCATCGTGTTCGGTAAGGGCACCGAGGCCCTGGCCCGTCAGCCCGAAGCCGCCGGTCTGATCCGTGCCAACCAGATCCTCGGTTTCGCCTTCTGTGAGGCGCTCGCCCTCATCGGCATCGTCATGCCGTTCGTCTACGGCTCCTGATCGCCAAAGACGATTAGCCCCGTTCGACGAAAGGCATTGATGTGATCGCCAACCTGGTTCAGCTGGCGGCCGAGGAGGAGCAGAACCCGCTCATCCCGCCGGGGCCTGAGCTGCTCGTCGGCGCCATCGCCTTCGCCATCGTCTTCTTCTTCTTCTGGAAGAAGCTCATCCCGAACATCAACAAGGTTCTGGACGAGCGCCGGGAGTCGATCGAAGGCGGTATCGAGAAGGCCGAGGCCGCTCAGACCGAGGCCCAGAGCGTGCTCGAGCAGTACAAGGCTCAGCTCGCCGAGGCCCGGCACGAGGCCGCGCGTCTGCGCCAGGAGGCGCAGGAGCAGGGCGCCCAGCTCATCGCCGAGATGCGGGCCGAGGGCCAGCGCCAGCGCGAGGAGATCGTCGCCGCCGGTCACGCCCAGATCGAGGCCGACCGCAAGGCCGCCGCGCAGGCGCTGCGTCAGGACGTCGGCCAGCTGGCCACCGACCTGGCCGGCAAGCTCGTCGGTGAGTCCCTCGAGGACCACGCCCGGCAGAGCCGCACCATCGACCGCTTCCTCGACGAGCTCGAGGAGAAGGCAGAGGCGGCTCGATGACAGCGCACGGAGCGAGCCGCGAGGCCCTGGCCGCCGCGCGTGAGCGCCTCGACGCGCTGACCGACAACACCTCGGTCGACGCGAAGCAGCTCGCGGACGAGCTGGCCGCGGTCACCGCGCTGCTCGACCGCGAGGTCTCGCTGCGTCGGGTCCTGACCGACCCGGCGCAGGCCGGCGAGGCCAAGGCCGAGCTGGCCGGACGGCTGCTGACCGGCCAGGTGGGCGGCGAGACCGCCGACCTGGTGGCCGGCCTGGTGCGCTCCCGCTGGTCGCAGTCGCGCGACCTGGTGGACGCCCTGGAGGAGCTGGCCGACCTCGCCGATCTGACCGGTGCGCAGAAGTCGGGCGCGCTGGACGACGTCGAGGACGAGCTCTTCCGGTTCGGCCGGATCGTCTCTTCGAACACCGAGCTGCGGGCGGCGCTGACCGACCGCGCCGCCACCGGTACGGCCAAGGGCGAGCTGCTGCGCAGCCTGCTCGGCGGCCGCGCCGCCGAGGTGACGGAACGGCTCGTCGGGCGCCTTGTGACCGCGCCCCGTGGTCGTAGCCTGGAGGCGGGCCTCGAGTCCCTGTCCAAGCTGGCCGCGGACCGCCGCAACCGCATGGTGGCCGTCGTCACTTCCGCTGTTCCGCTCACGGACCAGCAGAAGCAGCGCCTCGGCGCGGTCCTGGCCAAGGTGTACGGACGCACGATGCACCTCAACCTCGACGTGGACCCCGAGGTCCTCGGCGGGATCACGGTCCAGGTGGGCGACGAGGTCATCAACGGCAGCATCGCGGACCGCATCGAGGAAGCCGGCCGCCGCGTGGCCGGCCAGTAAAGCAACAAAGCACGACCTACGGCCCTAGTTGGGCCGTGCAGAGGATTCCTGGGGGCTGACCCCAGACCCCCCAAGAAAACTTCGGGCCCAACAAGGAGAGCAGGGAACCCAGATGGCGGAGCTCACGATCCGGCCGGAGGAGATCCGGGACGCGCTGGAGAACTTTGTCCAGGCGTACAAGCCGGACGCGGCCTCGCGCGAGGAGGTCGGTACGGTCACCCTTGCCGGCGACGGCATCGCGAAGGTCGAGGGCCTGCCCTCGGCCATGGCCAACGAGCTGCTGAAGTTCGAGGACGGCACCCTTGGTCTCGCGCTGAACCTGGAAGAGCGCGAGATCGGTTCGATCGTCCTCGGCGAGTTCAGCGGTGTCGAGGAAGGCCAGTCGGTCACTCGTACCGGCGAGGTGCTGTCGGTCGCCGTGGGCGAGGGTTACCTCGGCCGCGTCGTCGACCCGCTCGGCAACCCGATCGACGGCCTCGGCGAGATCGAGACCAGCGGACGTCGCGCCCTCGAGCTGCAGGCCCCCACGGTCATGCAGCGCAAGTCGGTGCACGAGCCGATGGAGACCGGCTACAAGGCCGTCGACGCGATGACCCCGATCGGCCGTGGCCAGCGTCAGCTGATCATTGGTGACCGCCAGACGGGCAAGACCGCCCTGGCCGTCGACACGATCATCAACCAGCGCGACAACTGGCGCTCGGGCGACGTGAACAAGCAGGTGCGCTGCATCTACGTCGCCATCGGTCAGAAGGGCTCCACCATCGCCTCCGTGCGCGGTGCCCTCGAAGAGGCCGGCGCGCTGGAGTACACGACCATCGTCGCCGCCCCGGCGTCCGACCCGGCGGGCTTCAAGTACCTGGCGCCCTACACCGGTTCGGCCATCGGCCAGCAGTGGATGTACGAGGGCAAGCACGTCCTCATCATCTTCGACGACCTCTCGAAGCAGGCCGACGCCTACCGCGCCGTGTCCCTGCTGCTCCGTCGCCCGCCGGGGCGCGAGGCCTACCCGGGTGACGTCTTCTACCTGCACTCCCGTCTGCTCGAGCGCTGCGCGAAGCTCTCGGACGAGATGGGCAAGGGCTCGATGACCGGTCTGCCGATCGTCGAGACGAAGGCGAACGACGTGTCGGCGTTCATCCCGACCAACGTCATCTCCATCACCGACGGCCAGTGCTTCCTGGAGTCGGACCTCTTCAACGCCGGTCAGCGCCCCGCGCTGAACGTCGGTATCTCCGTCTCCCGAGTCGGTGGTTCCGCGCAGCACAAGGCGATGAAGCAGGTTTCCGGTCGTCTCCGCGTGGACCTCGCCCAGTTCCGTGAGCTCGAGGCGTTCGCCGCCTTCGGTTCCGACCTGGACGCCGCGTCGAAGGCGCAGCTGGAGCGCGGTCAGCGCATGGTCGAGCTGCTCAAGCAGGCTCAGTACCAGCCGATGCCGACCGAGAACCAGGTCGTCTCCGTGTGGGCCGGTACCACCGGCAAGATGGACGACGTCCCGGTCGCCGACATCCGCCGCTTCGAGCGCGAGCTCCTCGAGCACCTGCACCGCAAGGAGCAGGGCCTCATGACCTCCATCAAGGAGGGCGGCAAGATGTCGGACGACACCCTGACGGCCATCGCCGACGCCATCGCGGAGTTCAAGAAGCAGTTCGAGACCTCGGACGGGAAGCTTCTCGGCGAGGACGCTCCGGCCGCCGCCAAGTGACGTAAGGAAGGGACCTGACTCATGGGAGCCCAGCTCCGGGTCTACAAGCGTCGCATCCGATCCGTCACCGCGACCAAGAAGATCACCAAGGCGATGGAGATGATCGCCGCCTCGCGCGTCGTCAAGGCGCAGCGCAAGGTGGCGGCCTCCACGCCGTACGCGACCGAGCTCACGCGCGCGGTCACGGCGGTCGGCACCGGTTCGAACACCAAGCACCCGCTGACCACCGAGAGCGAGTCGGCGACCCGTGCCGCGGTGCTGCTCCTGACGAGCGACCGCGGCCTGGCCGGCGCGTTCAACTCCAACGCCATCAAGGCCGCGGAGCAGCTGACCGCGCGTCTCGAGGCCGCGGGCAAGGAGGTCGACACGTACATCGTCGGCCGCCGTGGTGTGGCGCACTACAACTTCCGCGAGCGCAAGATCGCGAAGCGGTGGAGCGGCTTCACCGACCAGCCCGAGTACGCGGACGCCAAGGCGGTCGCGGGCCCGCTGATCGAGGCCATCGAGAAGGACACGGCCGAGGGCGGCGTGGATGAACTCCACATCGTCTACACCGAGTTCGTCTCGATGATGACGCAGACGGCGGTGGACGGCCGTCTGCTGCCGCTCAGCCTCGAAGAGGTGGCCGAGGAGTCGACGACGAAGAACGAGATTCTTCCGCTGTACGACTTCGAGCCGTCGGCGGAGGACGTCCTCGACGCCCTGCTGCCGCGCTACGTCGAGAGCCGCATCTACAACGCGCTGCTGCAGTCGGCTGCTTCCAAGCACGCCGCCACGCGCCGCGCGATGAAGTCGGCCACCGACAACGCCGGGGATCTGATCAACAATCTTTCCCGGCTTGCCAACGCGGCCCGACAGGCCGAAATCACCCAGGAAATCAGCGAGATCGTTGGTGGCGCGTCCGCGCTGGCCGACGCGACCGCGGGGAGTGACAAGTAATGACGACCACTGTTGAGACGGCCGTTGCCACGGGCCGCGTCGCCCGGGTCATCGGCCCGGTCGTCGACGTGGAGTTCCCCGTCGACGCGATGCCGGACATCTACAACGCCCTTCACGTCGAGGTCGCCGACCCGGCTCTGGACGGCGCCAAGAAGACGCTGACCCTCGAGGTCGCCCAGCACCTGGGCGACGGCCTGGTCCGCGCGATCTCCATGCAGCCCACCGACGGTCTGGTCCGCCAGGCCCCGGTGACCGACACCGGCGACGGCATCACCGTCCCGGTCGGTGACTTCACCAAGGGCAAGGTGTTCAACACCCTCGGCGAGGTCCTGAACGTCCCCGAGGAGAACGCCAACGTCGGCGAGCGGTGGTCCATCCACCGCAAGGCTCCGAACTTCGACGAGCTCGAGTCGAAGACCGAGATGTTCGAGACCGGCGTCAAGGTCATCGACCTTCTCACCCCGTACGTCAAGGGTGGAAAGATCGGTCTGTTCGGTGGTGCCGGTGTCGGCAAGACCGTGCTGATCCAGGAAATGATCTACCGCGTGGCCAACAACCACGACGGTGTGTCGGTGTTCGCCGGTGTCGGCGAGCGCACCCGTGAGGGCAACGACCTCATCGACGAGATGAGCGAGTCGGGCGTCATCGACAAGACCGCGCTCGTGTTCGGTCAGATGGATGAGCCGCCGGGCACGCGTCTGCGTGTGGCCCTTGCCGGTCTGACCATGGCGGAGTACTTCCGCGATGTGCAGAAGCAGGACGTGCTGTTCTTCATCGACAACATCTTCCGCTTCACGCAGGCCGGTTCCGAGGTCTCGACCCTGCTCGGCCGCATGCCCTCCGCGGTGGGCTACCAGCCGAACCTGGCCGACGAGATGGGTCTCCTCCAGGAGCGCATCACCTCGACCCGTGGTCACTCGATCACCTCGATGCAGGCGATCTACGTCCCCGCGGACGACCTGACCGACCCGGCCCCGGCCACCACGTTCGCCCACCTCGACGCGACGACGGTGCTTTCCCGTCCGATCTCCGAGAAGGGCATCTACCCGGCCGTGGACCCGCTGGACTCCACGTCCCGCATCCTGGACCCGCGGTACATCGCGCAGGACCACTACGACACCGCCATGCGGGTCAAGAACATCCTGCAGAAGTACAAGGACCTCCAGGACATCATCGCCATTCTCGGCATCGACGAGCTCGGCGAGGAGGACAAGCTGGTCGTCTCCCGTGCCCGTCGCGTGGAGCGCTTCCTGTCCCAGAACACCCACGTCGCCAAGCAGTTCACCGGCGTCGACGGTTCGGACGTGTCCCTCGACGAGTCGATCGCGGCCTTCAACGCGATCTGCGACGGCGAGTACGACCACTTCCCCGAGCAGGCGTTCTTCATGTGCGGTGGCATTGAGGACCTCAAGGCCAACGCCAAGGAGCTCGGCGTCTCCTGAGCCCCGTAGCTCATGTCGGAGAGGGGCGGGTGCACCCCGCGCAGGGGCCGTGTCCCGCCCCTCTTCGTACGCCCACTAGAATTTGACCCAACACCCGGCTGAACCGCCGGGTGGTGACCCGAGGAGCCACCCTTGGCTGCTGAGCTGCATGTCGAGCTGGTCGCAGCGGACCGCAGTGTCTGGTCCGGTGAGGCCACCCTGGTCGTCGCGCGCACCACGTCCGGCGACATCGGCGTCATGCCCGGTCACCAGCCGCTGCTCGGTGTGCTGGAGTCGGGCCCGGTGACCATTCGTACGAGCGACGGCGGAACTGTCGTCGCCGCTGTCCACGGCGGATTCATCTCCTTCGCGGACGACAAGCTGTCGCTGCTGGCCGAGATCGCGGAGCTGTCCGACGAGATCGACGTCCAGCGTGCGGAGCGGGCGCTGGAGCGCGCGAAGTCGGAGGCCGACGCCTCCGCCGAGCGGCGTGCCGATGTCCGACTGCGTGCGGTGGCGACGCGCTGACCCCAGCGCGCGGCGTAACGTGACTCAGCCGCGGCCAGGTCCGGGAACATTCCGGACCGGGTCGCGGCTGAGGCAATGCGGGTGCAATGCATTGGTCCGTTTTCGAAGAGGCGAGGAGGTCGGTGCCGATGATCCTCACTCTGCTCGTGTGCGGACTTGCTGTGATCGCGCTGGTATTGGTGGGGCTCTTCGTCTTCGGCCTGCGCCGTCGGCTGATCCAGCGCTCCGGCGGCACGTTCGACTGCAGCCTGCGCTGGAACGCCCCCGAGAAGGGTGACACCTCCGGCAAAGGCTGGGGTTACGGAGTCGCCCGCTACAACGGTGACCGGATCGAGTGGTTCCGAGTCTTCTCGTACGCTCCCCGCCCCCGCCGCGTCCTCGAACGCTCGGCCATCGAGGTCGTCGACCGCCGCGCACCGGACGGCGAGGAGGAGCTGGCCCTGCTCTCCGATGCCATCGTCCTCGGCTGCCTGCACCGCGGCGTCCGCCTGGAACTGGCCATGAGCGAGGACGCACTCACGGGTTTCCTGGCGTGGCTTGAGGCGGCGCCTCCCGGCCAGCGGGTGAACGTGGCCTGAGCCCCGAAGGGGCGCGGGGCTCTGACATGTGCGGCTCCGCCGCGTGGGCGCGACCAGCCACAGCGGCCCCGCAGACAAAGACATACGAAAGCCGGGGAGACAGGGGGCGTTCCTGTCTCCCCGGCTTCGTTACCAGGGGATACGGACTACTTGAGCCCGTCGTTGATCGCGCTCACCAACTCCCCGTTGGCGGTGTCCCCACTGAACTCCCAGAAGAACGCCCCACCAAGCCCCTGCTCCTTGGCCCACGCCATCTTCGCGCGAACCGTCGCAGGCGTGTCGTACGACCACCAGTTGCTGCCGCAGTAGGCATACGCGGTACCCGCGACCGTGCCATTGGACGGGCAGGAGTTCTTGAGGACCTTGTAGTCCTCGATGCCCTGCTCGTACGTCCCCGGCGCGGGCCCTGTCGCGGTGCCACCCGGCTCCTTCTGGGTGACGCCGGTCCACCCGCGGCCGTAGAAGCCGATGCCGAGCAGCAGCTTGGCGGACGGCACGCCCTTGGCCTTCAACTTGGCGATCGCCGCAGCGGAGTTGAAGCCGTCCTGCGGGATGCCGGGGTAGGACGTGAGCGGGGAGTGCGGGGCCGTCGGGCCCTTGGCCGCCCACGCGCCGAAGAAGTCGTACGTCATCACGTTGTACCAGTCGGCGTACTGCGCGGCGCCGCCGTAGTCCGCGGCGTCGATCTTGCCGCCGTTGGAGGCGTCGGCGGTGATCGCGGCGGTGACCAGGTTCTTGGCGCCGAACTCGGTGCGGAACGCCTGCATCATGTTCTTGAAGACGGCCGGGCCCGAGGTGTCGCAGGACAGGCCGCAGGCGTTGGGGTACTCCCAGTCCAGGTCGATGCCGTCGAAGACGTCGGCCCAGCGCGGGTCCTCGACCAGGTCGTGGCAGGACTTGGCGAAGGCGGCCGGGTTCTTCATGGCGTCGGTGAAGCCGCCGGACCAGGTCCAGCCGCCGAAGGACCAGAGGATCTTGATGTTCGGGTACTTGGCCTTGAGCTTGCGCAGCTGGTTGAAGTTGCCGCGCAGCGGCTGGTCCCAGGTGTCGGCGACGCCGTCGACGCTCTGGTCGGCGGTGTACGCCTTGTCGATCGCCGCGTACGAGTCGCCCATGGTGCACTTGCCGCCCTGGACGTTGCCGAAGCTGTAGTTGATGTGCGTGATCTTGTCGGCCGAGCCGGAGGTCGCGATGTTCTTCGCGTGGTAGTTGCGCTGGTAGACGCCCCACTCGGTGAAGTAGCCCATCTTGACCTTGTCGCCGGGGCCCGGTCCGGGGTCGGTGCTGCCGGTGGTGCGGACCTTGACGGCGCCGCTGGCGGGGCCCGTCTGGTCGGCGGTGTCGCGGGCCTGGACGGTGTAGGAGTAGTCGGTGCCCTTGGTCAGGCCCGTGTCGGAGTACGAAGTCCCGGTCACCGTCGCGACCTTGGCGCCGTCGCGCAGGACGTCGTAGTTCTTGATGCCCTTGTCGTCGGTGGCGGCCTTCCAGTCGAGCTTCACCGAGGTGTCGGTGATGCCGGAGGCCACGGGGGTGCCGGGGGCGCTCGGCGGGTTGTCGCCGGGGACGCTGCCGCCGTCACAACTGCCGCCGTTGAGCGTGCACTTGGCGGGGGCGCCGGGTCCGGTGCCGTTGAATCCGAAGGAGACCGAGGCGCCGGGGGCGAGCGTCCCGTTCCAGGTGAGGTTCTTGGCGGTCCAGCGGGTGCCGGAGTTGGTGACGGTGGCGTCCCAGGCCGAGGTCACCTTGGTGTCGGCGGGGAAGTCCCACTCGACGGTCCAGGAGCTGAGCGTGGTGGTGCCGGTGTTCTTGATCGTCCACTTGCCCTCGAAGCCGCTGCCCCAGTCCTGGGTCTTGGCGTAGGTGGCGGTGGCCTCGGGGGCGGCTTCGGGGGCCGCCTCGGCGGGGGCGCCGAGGGCGACCAGGGTGGCGAGCGGAAGCAGCAGGGTGGTGAGTCCGGCCATGGCTCTGTGTCTGAGTCTGAGTCCTGAGCGTGCGTGCTGGCTCTGTGTGAAGCGCACGAGGTGCTCCTCGGGTGAGTTCCGGGGGGTCTGAGGGGTTGGGACCCTGCGCCGCCCGTGAGCACGTGGAACACGTGGGGGAGTGCTCACCGCAGTGCGGTGAGAATAGAAAGGTCTGGACCAGCGGTCAAGAGGTCTGAACCAATGGCCGAATAGTGCCGGTCGAACCCGGGATCAGAGGCCCAACTCCTGGGCCAGGACCGCCGCTTGGACCCGGCTGCGCAGCTCCAGCTTGCCGAGCAGCCGGCTCACATGCGTCTTCACGGTGGCCTCCGCCATCGTGAGACGGCCCGCGATCTCCGCGTTCGACAGGCCCTCGCCGATGCACGAGAGGACCTCGCGCTCACGGCGCGTGAGGCTGTCGACGACCGCCGGGTCGGGGGCGTTCTCCCTGGGTACGGCCTTGGTGGGGGCGGCGAACTCCGCGATCAGACGGCGGGTGACGGCCGGTGCGATCAGGCCCTCGCCGCGCGCGACCGTGCGGACGCCTTCGAGGAGGTCCTTCGCCTCGGTGTTCTTCAGGAGGAAGCCGGACGCGCCCGCGCGCAGCGCCCCGAAGACATACTCGTCGAGGTCGAAGGTGGTCAGGACGAGGACGTCCGCAAGCCCTTCGGCGACGACCTGGCGCGTTGCCGACACCCCGTCGAGGCGCGGCATCTGAATGTCCATCAGGATCAGGTCGGGGCGCAGCGCACGGGCGAGCTCGACGGCCTCCTCGCCGTCCGCCGCCTCGCCGACGACCTCGATGTCGGACGCGCTGCGCAGGATCAGGACGAGCCCCGCGCGCACCGCTGACTGGTCTTCGGCGACAAGCACCCTGATCATTCCTTGGCTCCTTCGTCTGCTGGGTCGACGGGCAGGGCCGCGGACACGGTCCACACCTTGCCGTCGGGCGTGCTCTCGGGGCCCGAATCGAAGGTGCCGCCGAGCAGTTCGGTGCGTTCGCGCATGCCGACGAGACCGGCTCCGGAGCCGGGGGCGCGCGGGCCCGCCGGATCGCCGTACGGGCTCGTCACGCGGATCCTCAGGGCGCGCGGCTCCTGGGCGAGCGCCACCGTGACGAGGCCGGGAGAGGCGTGCTTGAGGGCGTTCGTCAGGGACTCCTGGACGATGCGGTACGCCGCGAGCTCGACCGGCGCGGGCAGCTTCGGCCCGTCCGGGGCGCGGGCGTCGTCGAGCGTGACGTCGATGCCGTCCCTGCGGGCGCCCGCGAGCAGGGCGCCGAGGCCGTCGAGGGTGGGCGCGGCGGCCGGCTCCAGGTCGCCGCTGTCGGACCGCAGGATGCCGATGAGGCGGCGCATCTCGGCCAGGCCCTCGACGCTGTTCTCGCGGATGACGCCGAGTGCTTCCTTGCTGGTCTCCGCATCGTCCAGGGAGAGCGCGGCCGTGGAGTGGATGGCGATCGCCGAGAGGTGGTTGGCGACCATGTCGTGCAGCTCGCGGGCCATCCTGGCGCGCTCGGCCATGACGGCCTGGACGCGGTCCATCTCGGCGAGCAGCGCGGTCTGCTCGGCCCGCAGCTTGGCGGCGTCGGCGGCCTCGCGGTGGTTGCGCACCAGGACACCCGTGGTGGCGGGTGCGAAGGAGATCACTCCGGCGAGTACGCCGATGAGGATCGCCTGCGGGTCCTGGAACCAGGCGAGGAACCCGATGGTGATCGCGACCGTGACCAGGCCCGTGGTGACCGGGATGCGGCGGGCGGCGGCCGGGGTGCCGTAGAGGACCGCCGCGTACACGATGTCCGTGAACATCATGATCGAGGCGAGATTGCCGTAGGTGAACTGGTCGGCGACCAGCGCGAGGGTGGCGGCGACCAGGGCGAACTGCGGGGCCGTGCGGCGCAGCAGCGACAGGCAGGCCAGGGCGGACATCGGGATCAGGGCCCAGTTGCCGTCCAGCGGCCGGTCCGTCTGCGCGTGCAGCCCGAGCGCCCACAGCGCGAGCCCGCTGAGCAGGCTGACCGACGCGATGGTGACATCGACGCGGTGCGGGCGGGCGAGGGGCAGGGCCATGCCTCCATCCAACACGGTCCGGCGGGGGCGGGGCCTGGTCCTGGGGGAGGAACCCCGCCGGTGGCGACTACATCGAACTGCCTACCGCGCCCGTGGCAGCGGCGCGGGCTACATCGAAGGATGCAGTCCCACTTCCTCACTGACGACGACGATCCACGGCCTCCGCGAAGGGAGCCTTGAAGGGTGACCGAGGAAGCGACCCGGAGGAGCCAGCCGTGATCGTCACACTGATCATCATCTGCGAGGTGGGCTTCTGGGTGCTGCTCGCCGCGGGCCTCGCCCTGCGTTACTGGGCGAAGATGCCGCGCGCCAGTATCGCCGTACTGCTGTGTGAGCCCCTGCTCGAGGTCGTGCTGTTCGTCGTCACCGCGATCGACCTGAAGAACGGCGCCGAGCCGGACTGGAAGCACGGCCTGGCCGCCGTCTACATCGGCTACTCCATCGCGCTGGGCCACTACACGATCAAGTGGGTGGACGTCCGCGTCGCCCACCGTTTCGCCGGCGGCCCGCCGCCGAGCACCCCGAAGTACGGCGTCCGGCGCACGGTCCACGAGTGGGAGGTCGCCGCGCGCTGGATCGCCGCGGCCCTGATCGCCATGGCGCTGCTCCAGGGCGCGATCTGGTACGTGGGCGACGGGAACACCGAGTCGCTGCGGGGCTGGCAGCTGCGGATGCTCTGGGTGATCGGCATCAACGTGATCATCGCCGGTTCGTACACGGTGTTCCCGAAGAAGGCTCCGGCGGCCGAGTCCGGGAAGTCGGACCGCCCGAGCTTCCTGAGCAAGCTCTAAGCGCTCCGCGGGAAGTACGGTCCACATCTGCGGGTGCGTCGTGGCTGGTCG